>NZ_AUJJ01000002.1:0-310009 GCF_000424165.1 Butyrivibrio sp. AE3006
AGTTATGATAGCAGGATATAGAACGTTCCTTAAGATTACGTATTTTTCCTGCTTCATCAAGTTTTTTCAAATATTCATCATACATAGTAAAACCTCCGAAAGTATAGTCATTGATAGGAACAACTAAAACTTCGGAGGTGCATGTACATCAAAATGATGCTTGTACTTTGCACAAGCGAATGATATTCTTTTCATGGCAGTGTTAGTAATGATCCTGTTTGATTGTTAAGTTTCGCGACTACAACAATACTACTATTAGGACTTACTTTCTACTGCCTTTTTGATAAAAAGAAAATCACTGCACACAGCCTAGGCAGGCCATCGCGCAGCGATTTTGTTCAATCGAGATTTGAAGAGGTGAAGCCATGGCATGGAAATGTCCGAAATGCGGCAGAGAGTTCAGCAGACAAAACCAGGACCATTACTGTGTGAAACCGCAGAATATTGATGAATACATTGCTGCCCAGGATGAGAAATATAAGCCCAGATTAATGGAGATCCGGGAGATCCTTCGTGATGCACTGCCGGACGCGGAGGAACGGATCTCCTGGTCGATGCCCACTTATTGGAAAGGTCGTAATATCATTCATTTCGCAGCATCAAAGAAACATCTGAGCATTTATCCCGGTGATGAGGCTACAGCTGTATTTACGGAGGAACTCTCCGATTATGACGTAAGCAAGGGCACGATACGGATCCCCTATGATCAGCCTTTACCGGAAGCACTGATCATAAGGATCGCAAAATGGTGCTTTGAGAACTATTCCAAATAAGGTGTAAAGATGGTATGAAGAACGCAATAGAGATCCGTTGTATTCGGGAAAACGAACTCGGCCTTCTCAAAGACTTTTTATATGAAGCCATATTCATTCCGGAAGGTGTGGAGCCGCCTTCGAGAGATATTGAAGAAACGGAACATTATGGTGTTTTCAAAACAGGGTTCATTTTAAGGCCTATCGTTAAAAGGTGAAATGTGTTCAAAGCCAGTGTTTATCGTGCTTTAGAGCTGCTGGCTGCCATGTTGAAACTGTCGTCCTCTTAACGAAGGCAACTGTAAAGGAAGCCTGAGTTTAGAGACGACTGTTGTTCTGGCTCGCATGCTTGCATGCGAGAGCAGAACTACCTTGTGAAAAAGTGGTGGGCTTCACACGAGAGCGGAACTTCCTTGTGAAAAAGTGGTGGGACGAAACAAGTGACTTTCGGCGTACAATGTACATTTGGGGGATAGGAAAAAAGACCTATCTGCGGACAATGTTTTTGTACGCATATATATATAAGGATTTTACATAGTACGCCAGGATGTATCTTGATGGCTTTGGGGACAGATAACTCCGCGGAGAGGTATCAGAGGAAGGCATAGATATTGGCGGACAATGAAATGGATTGAAAACTGTAGGCTTTGGTCTGCAGTTTTTTTGTTGGAAAGATACTATAGTATAATTAGTAAATGAGAAAAAGCGATGGTTCACATTTATTCGTGCATGTTGAGGAATAAAGAATATGAGACTTGAAGAATACATTCTTAAGAGAAAAAAGGAAGATGGTATCAATGAATTTGATAAGGATAAAAGAGCTGAGAACACAAGAACCTGTGTAAACTATGTGTTTGAGTACTTTAATAATTATCTTGAGACAACAGCTGGAGAGGAAAAGACATTCTTGCATAATGAAAAGATTGAGAGGTACGCACGTACTTTGGGTAGATACTCAGAAGAGATACAAGAGTGGCTTGTGGATATGTATTCTTCTTATGGAAGGTATTTAAATCAGACGATACCAAGGCTCATCAAGGATAAGTATTTTTTATTATATGATTCAGAAGCAGAGTTTAGGTCATTATCATATGAACTATATCCGAAAGTTATAAAGAAATATGGCTTTATGAAATCACAGTCGGAGATGTTGTTTCGTTTCATAAAGGATGAACATCGTGCAAGAAGTATAATTTCAGAAGAATTTGAGACACCACATATTACAGACAGTATTGATGAGTGGATCAGCAAAACATACCTTAAGTACGGAGTAAATATGTATAATTTCTGCTCTGAATACTTATTTGAGTTTATGGATGATCCAGACAGATGGCCTAAGACTCACAAAAGGCACTCTGTGTACTATGACGAATATAGTAAGTCAGACTTAAAGTATAAAGTTTCTAAATCTGTTCTGTATGATTATGATTTCAGGCAAAAAAGTAATCTATTCGGGCTAGATACGCTATATAGAGAAATGCCTAAGAAGCCTTTTGTTAAAGGAAAGAAGCAGGAAATAGAGTGTATTCTCATGTATGTGTATTGTCATGAATGGTCAAATCAAGATCAGTACTGGGAAGAGTATTCTTCAAAAATGATTTAATAACGGATAATAAGTTATTTTGGAACTGTAGGCTTTGGCCTGCAGTTTTTGCCTTTATAGCATGTTTACAGCATGTTTTTATGCTGTCCAGATTATCGCCCATATGTTGTGAGTATAATAGGATTGTAAGAAAAGAGGTGAACTTAAAGAGGGGACAGAGGGAAAAAGTATTGAAGGGCATTATTTATAAGGAGGTACTAAGATGTCCAAACATTATTCACTTCACTATGGAAGGAGCAATCTACCATTAACAAAGTTTGATGTTATCATTGCAAGGATCTGTCTGTTTGCAGTTGGTTTTTGTGTATTAGCGGTATTTGCTTTTGTAACTTTGTTGTTTATCATTTTATAATCGGAGGTGGTCCTATGCTTTTTGGAAAGAAAGACAGCAAGGTCAAGTTTGATTTCAAGGTAGTAGGTGGTGGATGGGAAGACTATGTTCTTACTGTCGACGGCAAAGAAATATACCTTATAACGACAGATATATTCGTGACATATGAATTGAATGAGCTACTTGAATGGCTGTGCTGCCTTAGTCATGACTACAACACATATGATAATACGCACAATGATGTAGCATATACTAATCTGTGCGAAGGAATACTGATAGATCCAGGACAGGGTGACTTTATGACTGAAATAGAAGCCCCGGGTGAAACGCATTCTCCAGAATACTACGATCAGTTTTATGATGAGGTGCCTGAGAGTTTCAGTATCTTGTGGTCTGGAGAATCCAATAGTTTTCTTTGGACAGTAAAGAGAAGCCTTGAACGGGGAAATAAGTTTATGTTAGATGTGACTATAAAAACACATTATTATGGGAGTGAAGATGAAGAACTCTATCAATACTGCATGGTAGTGGAATCATTACTGTGCAGTTTTATTATATGGCAATGAAATTTGGAAAATAAAAACCAAAAAAGTATTGACATGATAATTCTGTGGTGATAGGATAAGCTCAACAAAAGAAAATTGGAAAGCAAAAACCAAATAAAGAAAAACAAAAACCGAGGAGGCTGTTACTATGAAACAGGATATATTCAATTTAGTGTCAAAAGAAAGAGCAGAGGTCGTGAAAGAAGAGCTTATTTCCTATATGAACACCATAGAGGGATTTAAAGATGATTATGAGGATAGCAAGCTTCATGAAACAGTAATTTGTTACTTTTTATGGAAGTTAAAAACAAATCCAAAGATAAAAACTCCCAATGATCTAAACTCTAAAGGATGTTTTAGAGAAAAGAATCATTATGTAACAATGATTCAGGATGATTGTCTGGGACTGTTTTATGAAAATGAATATGAGTGGAATAGACTACTGGAAACTGCTAACAAATACTCAACAGAAGAGCTTGTGTCAGCCATTATGAATACAGAGTTCATAGAGGAAGAAGTATATGAAAAGTATTTCGCTAATCTTCCGGCTGAGATAGGCGAACTTGCAGATTCAATATTGAATATCAAAGCTAATGAGAAGGTTCTTGATATCTTTGCTTCTTCTTATCCACTAGAGTCTCAGGAGAGAAACGACGCTGCAAAGTACGAGGTTTTCGATGAGGATGATTATCCTATGCTCACCTTAGTTTCGATCCTTGCTGATGTTATGGGATATTCTGAAATGAGTTTTAGAAGCGATATTGAAGCTGAAAGTTATGACAAGATAATGATCAATAACGCTATGGAATCCTCGGACAGAGTATTAACATCAGATGCAAAAGCTGAACTGGAAGAGGCATGGGAAGATTTTCCAACTGAATTATCAAATGAATGGAATATGTGTGCTTATGCTTTATGTCACATGAATAAAGATGGAAAGATTGTAGCCATAATGAGTGGTGGGCAACTTACAGTAAATAGGTGTAAAGAAGCAAGGAAATATTTTTGTGATAAAGGATTTATTGAAGGAGTAATAGCCTTACCGGATAAAATGTACTCTGATACCTGGGTGAATCCATATTTGATAATCATTGGAGCAGATAATAAGAAAATACGCTTCTTGGATGTGAGAGATGCATATGTTCCAAGTAGGAAAAAAGGTAAAAGGATCAATAAGCTTTCAGCAGAAAACATTGACGCTATCCTGAAGAGCTATAAAAAGGGTGATAATGCGATAGATGTTGAGTTGGAAGAAATAAAAGAAAATGATTACATTTTATCGCCTATGAGATACAGAAGAATTAATGATCAGGGCGTAAAAACCATAAAACTTGAAGATGCTGTTATTGAAATTAAAAGAGGAATGACGCTGGCAGCAAAAGATATGGATCAGAGCATAGCAGCAGAAGTGTCAGAAAAAAAAGTCATACTTCCTTCCAATATAGCTAATGGCATTGTCACATCCGATCTTTATTATCACGGGGATATAAGAAAACAGGGAAAGAACGAAGCGAGATATGGTGACGTTCTTGTAAGTAAGACAGGCAATCCATTCTCCGTGGCTGTGGCTCGCGATAACTATCTTGTAATAGGGAACACTTACATTTTAAACATTGATAACAAAAAGATAGATCCTGATTATTTAAAATGCTTCCTTAGTAGTGAGATGGGACAAAAAGAAATGGGAAAGTATGCAACTGGAGCTGCAACCCCGATAATTAGTGTTTCAAATTTATTGAGGATAGAGATTCCTATTTATGAAGGGAAAACACAGAAAGAATTAAACAGACAAGCAAAGGAACTTGTTCAGACTTTAGAAGAGTGCAATAGGCAGATCAATGTGTGCAATCAAGAGATAGAAGCGCTCTTCGGATAAGGAGAAAAATATGGCAGAAGCAGTATATAGGTATTCAAAGAACGATGTTTGTTCAATTTTGGGGATAACATCTTTTACTCTTGAAAACTGGTACAGGTGGGAGAGGAAAGAGATCACCAATAAAGCAGTTACAGATAACTATCTACCACAGCCAATTAAGCTCGAAAACCAAAAGGGAAAGCCATTGAGATGGTCGCTGGAAATGGTTGAGCTGTTAAAAGCCTATCAGGATCAGATTGTTAGGGGAAGAAACGGCAAATATGGTAAGTATACTAATGCCCACTGGCATTAAGGAATGGATGGTAACAATGGATAAGCAGATTGTGTATAACATTAAAGAATATCTTAAGAATAAAGGCATAGCAGATATTGATAATGAGCAATCAAAAATGCAGCTCAGAGCAGAAGGAAAAGTTTTTTCTACCGAAGAACATCTGCAGGGAATGACATATTCCCTTTTATCTGCGCAGACTGTTTGGGCTAATATTGAGAGGAATTTTGCCGGGATTGACAGGCTGTTCTTCTATTACGACAAAGATGAAATAAAGAAGCATGACTACACATATTTTGTAATGGGATTAAAAAGACTAGGGTGTGGTAGCCGATTAACAAATGCGCAGATGAAAGCTCTGCATGAGAACATTGCTACAGTGGAGAAAATAATAAGCGAATATGGTAGCATGGACGCTTTTGTTACATCACGTCCACAGAGAGACGTGGTTAAGTTAATGTCCTCCAATGGTTCAAAATATAAAATCAAACAGTTTGGCCCTGCACTCACATGGGAATACCTAAGAAATGTTGGTATAGATGGTGCAAAGCCTGATGTACATATGAAGAGAATTCTTGGTAGCGAAAGGCTTGGGGTATCGACAAAAATTGAAGCAACAGATGATGAGGTCCTTGATGCAGTTGAAAAGCTGTCAAAAGAGACTGGCCTTTGGATGGCTGAGATAGATTATCTTTTCTGGCTGTACTGTGCTACTGATAAAGGAGAAATCTGTACATCATCTCCGCGTTGTGAAAAATGCGTTATCAGGGAATACTGTAACAGATATAAGAGCAAATAAGCCGAAAGGAGGCAGTATGATAACACTTATATTGTTATTCTTAGCGCTTATGTTTAAGATGATACTTTTAATACCACTTCTTATAATCAAGATGGTTATACTTCCGTTTAAGATACTAATGGCGCCAGTAAGCGCCATAGGAGGGAAGTAAGGGATTGTTTTATATAATTCGTTGATTGTTGTTTGTTGTTTTTATTACTCATATGTCACGATAACTATACAATAATCGTGACATAACTCGTCAGATAAACTATACAATATATCTGACGAAAATACTTAACAATAAGTGTATGACTGTTTTTCTCAGCATTGTGGGATAGCCCCGATGCTGAGTTTTTATTTGCTTGAAAACGTATTGATACAGCTGTATTATAAAAACGAAAATAAATGTTTCATAAATATGAGAGTGGTGTTATGGTAATTGATTATATTATAGAAAATTATACGGACGGTGAGCCTATTTTTTTGGAGGAGCTTCCATGCAGGTCTAAGGATTATCTCAGGCAGGAAATGAAAAAGCTTGTTGATGAAGGCAGGCTTGAGCGCTTGTATAACGGATTATATTATCTGCCATACACTACAATTCTTGGAACAAAAGGGAAAATCTCTATAGAAAAATACTTGGATAAGAAGTATTTGAATGCAGGTGGGAGAGTATCAGGGTACATTACAGGACTTCAATTGGCTAATCAATATGGTTTTACTACTCAGAATCCTTCATGCTATGAGATATGTAGCAATGAGGCTACGACCAAGCAGAGAAAACAGGATTTGGATGGAAATTCCATTATTGTTTATAAGCCGGTAGATACCATAGATGAGAAGAATAGAGCATCACTACAGTTTCTTGATCTTATGACAAATATCGACAAGTACAGTGAGATCAAAGGGAAAGAGCTGTCTAAGAGGCTGGTAAAGTATGTGAAAACAGCGGGTGTTGATTTTTCAATTGTCAAAAAGTATCTCCAATTCTATCCGGATAAGGTTTATAGAAATATATACCAGGTTGGGCTTATGGGGGAATTGATATAATCAGTATGGGCAAAATATGCCTACACTTGCAAAAGAGATTTATTGCGCAAATGCAGATGGGAAATTGTAAGCATATCCAACCTGTCGGGAATTCCGACAGATTCAAATTTGATGATTGGTCGATATGTAATTATTTGATAAAAAATAACCTGGAAAGCAGTGATATACTAGTATTTATAAATAGTGCAAGTGGGGTTGCTCAAAATAGGAGTAATATTAAAGAAGACCAACGTATTGCTGAAATATCTACAGGAGAATAAAAAGGTTGGAGGAAATAAACGTGACGGATTTCAATAAGCAGATGGAAATGGTGCTATATCAAACTGAAGAAGGCGATGTGGCAGTTGATGCTTATATAAAAGATGAAAGCATATGGATTACACAAAAGTCCATGGCAGAGTTGTTTGGGGTGCAGACTCCTGATATTTCTAAACATCTAACAAATATTTATGAAGAAGGTGAGTTAAGTAAGGAGGCAACTATTTCCAAAATGGAAATAGTTCAAAATGAAGGCGGACGGCAAGTAAAGCGAAGACCTATTTTTTATAATCTTGACGCTATCATTTCAGTCGGTTACCGTGTGAACTCTATCAAAGCTACGAACTTTCGTATATGGGCAACTAAAGTCCTGAAAGAGTATATGACTAAGGGCTTTGTTCTTGATGATGAACGCCTTAAGCAGGGGAAGACAGCTTTTGGAAAAGACTACTTCCGTGAATTGTTGGAAAGAGTACGATCAATTCGTGCCAGTGAACGCCGTATTTGGCAGCAAATAACTGATATATTTGCTGAGTGTAGTATTGATTACACTAAAGATTCGGAGATTGCTTATCATTTTTATTCAACAATTCAGAATAAGTTTCATTATGCAATTACAAACCACACTGCAGCGGAAATTGTATATGAATCAGCTGATCATGAGAAAGAGCATATGGGCCTCACAACTTGGAAGTATGCTCCTGACGGAAGAATTCTAAAATCTGATGTTTCTGTTGCCAAGAACTATTTGGAAGAAAAGCAAATTCGTCAGTTGGAACGAGCTGTTACGGGATACTTTGATTATATTGAAGATTTGATAGAAAGAGAAAATGTCTTCACAATGAAGGAATTTGAAGAGAGTGTAAATGCTTTTCTCGAATTTCGTCAGTATAAGATTCTTAAGGACAACGGAAGAATTTCTCATAAGCAGGCGATGGACAAGGCAAATGCAGAATATGAGATATATAACAAGACACAGCCGATAGAATCAGATTTTGATAAAACTGTTAAGAAAATGTTGGGAGAAAAGTGATATGCAAGTCCGCTTGCACAATTGCCTCGAATTCGAGGTAATTAAAGATGATGATTGCGAAAGAATAGGTGGATTAGAGGGGGATTATTATGACTGATACTAATGGTGAGTTTTCAGAAGAAATCCTAGCAGATCTTATCAAAGAGGGATATTCTGGACAGGAACTGAAAAAAGAACTTCAGAATAGACAGGCGAAAGTAAAGCTTGCAGTTGAGAAAATGTTGGATGATGCTCACAAGATGGCAACCGGGGAGGCTAAATCAATGTCTTATGATGAAGTCTTCGGTGGGGAGTAACGTTAGGGGAACATAAATCCCTACGCATTGCATAAATCTTTAATGAAAACGCAGACAGGTTCTGGTTTTAGCACATGCTTGGGGTGAGAATACATCTGAATGTACAAAGGAAGATGTAGCCAATATAGTAAAAATCAGAAAAATGTATTTGCTTGAATTTTTAACACCCATAATCGCTATTTTTTCCAAAGGGGTATACAGTATTAGTCCGTATATGTACATGCAAACATAGATGATTACGCATGTTGAGACTGTGGTACTGCTGACAAAGATGGCAAAATAAAATACCCGGAAAAGCATAAAATAAAGGGGTTCGGTAGAAATCCCCTGAAATGGGGATTTCTGGTGGAATCCTTTTTGATATGAATTTTCAACAGTTCTGACTACTGATATACAGGTGGTAAGGCTGAATGACTATTATGGAAAATAGTAGAGCAGTTTAGTTTAAAATAAAATTCTTTTTGCTGATTCATTTCCGTGCAGTTACTCTCATGTCTTTATGAAGGATATATAATGTCTGACGGATAAGGCTCTGTTATAATACTTATCTACGAACCGTTTCTGCTCAACAAAAAAAGGAGAACTGATGAATACAGCTGAGAACATAAATATAATAGGCGCCTTCTGTGGGGGGCGCGATGTCGAGGAACTTACAGAGGAGGCACTTTACAGAAAATACAATATCCATCAGGCTGATGTGATGGCGCTGTTTGGAGGTACCATCCTGTGCGGTGGTGATGTAATGGCTGAGGCGATGAGGGAGAATGTCGCTAAGACATATATAATCGTCGGAGGCTTTGGACATACCACTTCTACCCTGCAGGAAACAATGAAAGCTCTTTTTCCGGATGTTGATGCATACAATATGCAGGAAGCGGAATTATTCAATATCTATCTGAATAGAAAATTCGGACTTAGCGCAGATTATCTTGAAACTGCGTCAACCAACTGTGGTAATAATATCACTAATCTGCTGGAGCTTCTCGAAAAAAACAATATACCATGCAAGAGCATTATCCTTTCGCAGGATGCGACCATGCAGCGGAGGATGTCTGCCGTGATGAGAAAGTACAGACCGGAGCTTCAGATCATCAATTACGCAACCTACCGGGCGGAGGTGGTCCGGAAAAATGGAGATATTTCTTTTTCATCGGACATAAAAGGCATGTGGGATATGGATCGGTATATCAGCCTTATCATGGGAGAGATTCCGAGGCTTATGGATGATGAAAAAGGTTATGGCCCCAGAGGAAAGGGATATATTGCACATGAGGACATCCCGCCCGATGTACGAAAGGCCTTTGACGAGCTTCTTGAGCAATACGAGGTACGTAAAGCAAATCCGGAATTTTCATCGTAGATAGTATTCCTTATTCAAAAGGTGGGAAGCGACAATTCCTGCTTTTTCTATATCACTATATTCTATGATTTATCAGAGTATAGCGAATAAAGATTGATATAGTGATAAGAAGGTTTGAACGAAGCAGAGCTCTATAAGGAACTCGGAGTTTTAACAAAGGATAAGAGCAGGTGGGAAGAAAACATTCCGTATGTGTCATCGCTTCTTGCTAACGAATCTGAAAAAATTAAAGCAAAGGCTCTATGGCTGCTCGGATAGATATGCAGAACTATGCTATTTGGGATATATTGGCCTATTTTGACACGTACAATTCAAGGAGTAAAAACATGATACTTGTAACAGGAGCATCAGGATTTGTCGGACATAAGATTATGGAAATGTGTAGGGACGTTATTGCAGCGCCGTCCCTGAGAGGAATGTCCGAAGATGATATTAAGCATTTGGTATGTGAAAGTGATGCTGATGCGATAATACATACTGCGGCAAAAGGAGGGGACGGTAAATGACCACGTTCAGAAAAGCTGAAGTGACTGATGCAGAGGTGCTGGTAGACATATATAACTCTTCGTTTTTTGATGATTACGTAAAATATGGCGAATGTCCGGCATATGGAAGAACAAAAGAAATGATGGAGCAGTCAATAATTGATTATCCTAAATTCCTGATCATTTTTGATAACAAACCGGTTGGCTGCATTTCATGTAAAGAGTTGGAAACCGGAAAATATGAAGTCGGATGTTTATGCGTTATTCCGGAGTTTCAGGGAAGAGGGATAGGAACCGCTGCAATGGAATTTGCAAAATCGTTCTATTCCGATTGGAAGCAGTTCACGTTGGTAACACCGGTGGACAAAACACAAAATGTCAAATTTTATACAGAAAAATGTGGCTTTGGTATTCGGTCCGAAGAAATGGATGGAAATGTTAAGGTCATCAGATTTGTATTGGAAAGATGAATAAAGTAAAGGGAATCAGGAATAAAAAATGATCAAACTTGAAACAGAAAGATTATACCTTAGAGACTACGAAGAAGCTGACTTTGAGGCATATTACAAATTGAAAACCGATGAAGAGACTATGTACTATATGCAGGATATCAAGCTTGTTGATCGCGAGTCAGCCAGGGCTGAGTTTGAGGATGTGCTTGCGGACATGGAGAGTGAACATAGGAAATTTTATTTTCTTCATGTTGAATTAAAAGATACTCATGAACAGGTGGGCAGCATAGGTTATACATTAGTGGACGATACACCTGTGGGAAAGATTGTTCATCTTGGATATTTTACTTATCCAAAATTCTGGGGGAATGGATATATTTCAGAGGCGCTGAGGAAACTTCTGGAATTTGCATTTACCGAGAATAATGTGTACAGAGTTACCACAGGATGCCTTAAAGAGAATGTCCGCTCTGAGAGAGTCATGCAAAAGAACGGTATGATAAAAGAGGCAGAGCATATCGATTATGAGTGGCATGATGGACAGATGAGAACTCGCCTGGAGTACAGACTTTTGAAAAAAGAATGGAACAAATAAAGAAAAGCAAATGCGTGTAAAACAGGTCTTTATCAGTGCAAACCCAGGCCTGTTTTTGTGCGTTGTGAAATAATATGATTATGAGAAAGTTAAGGAATGAGTATTGTAGGAGGCAGGAAAATGGTAGTAAGTAAGACAAAATATGAAGCTTCGGAAGCGGAGATTAAGGAACTGTTTTCTTTACATAAAGTTGGTAACGTAACAGAAATTGCTACTCTTGGAGATGGTGAATTTAATGCAGCCTATAAGGTTACCTGTGATGATGGCGTAAGCTACGCTTTAAAGATAGCTCCCAAAGAGGGCTCAAAGGTTCTTAGCTATGAAATAAACATGATGGAATCCGAGGTCTTTTGGTATACGCAAATGCACGAAAAGACTGATATTATCTGTCCTAAAGTTTATGCCTTTGATTTTTCAAAGAAGGTTATAAAAAGCAACTGCTTTATCATGGAGATGATGGAAGGTGAGCCCTTGTGGGCCATGAATTTTTCAGAAAAAGAATACGAAAATGTTCAAAGGCAGAAGATCGGCATGCTCTCCAAAATTCATAGAATTACAAACGACAGATTTGGCTACATGCAGATGGGACTTATGGATTCATGGTATGAAGCCCTTAAGTACATGGCATTTAGCCTGGTTAATGACTGCAAAGAACTTGGAAAAGACACTCCTGATGGGGAGAAGTTTTTAAGCCTTATTGATAAATATGAAAAGCTCCTCAGAGAAGTACCTTGCAGAATGGTGAATTTTGATCTCTGGGATAGCAATGTTTTATATAATGCTGGGATAGGAAAAATCTGCTGGATAGATCCTGAGCGCGGTTTTTGGGGTGATCCTGTTGCGGATTTTATCACACTTGGCCCCGGACAGAAGTCGCCGCTTTCTGATAAGCAGAAGGAACTTGATATTTATAATGGTATGGCAAAAGAGAAGATTCGGCTGACTAAAGAAACAGAGATCAGATATGCGCTGGCGGTTTGCTACCTTGCGCTAATTGAAGAAGTGGAAAAATATGTCAGATATGAAGAAGATGATCCCACTTACATCAGAAATACAGTTGATGCAAGAGATATGTATGATATGGCATTTGGGATCCTTTGACCTTTGTAGACTTGGTGAATAGTGATAGAATATTTATGTGTGAAAAAGGCAGAAATATTCTATTTGTAAATGTAGGGGGAAATTACAATGCTTCGTATAGCAATATGTGATGACGACAGATCGGATAGAGAGCGTATTCATAGATTTGTTACTGAGTATCTTGAAATAAAAAACACACAGGCAGAGGTAAGGGTATTCGATCATCCTGATAAATTGATTCAGGAGTGCGAGAGCTTCAGACCACAGGTATATATTCTTGATATTGTAATGCCTATGGTAACCGGTATCCAGGCAGCGAGAGAACTGCGATGGAATCAGCCTGATGCACAGATTATTTTTGCCACATCTGAGAGTTCATTTGCGTTGGAATCCTTTGACGTAAACCCAATAAACTATATTGTAAAACCAGTAGATAAAGAGAAGCTTTTTTCCACATTGGATCTTGCTTTGTCCAGAATTCAGACTGATGACAGGAAATCCGTTATGGTCAAGATAAAAGGCGGTATGTGCACGTTGAGACTCGATGATATAATGTACATCGATTACCGCAATCATGTGGTTACTTATCACATGGCAAATGGGGAGGTCGTATCAACACCCACACTTAGAATAGGATTTTCCGAATATATGGATGAAAATCATTCTGATCAGGATTTTATCAGATGCCATGAATCAATCAGCGTTAATCTCGAAGCTATAGATAAATTGACAAAGACAGACATTACGCTGAGAAATAAAGAGCTTATTCCCGTATCAAAGAGCAGATATACCGAGGTTGCGGACAGATATATGGATTTCAGACTATAGAGGTGACAACTAATGCATGACTTTCTTTTGTATGCGATCATTATCAGTATATTTGGTATGTTCTTTGAGGGCTATATCATTTTCAAAAACCTCAAGAACAAGCTTCATGCATATCTTTTTCTTAACTGCATTGTGATGCTTGTAAATAATATAGGCTATCTTTTGCAGCTCCTATCAAAAACAGAAGATGAATATATTGCAGCGCTGAAGTTTTCTTACGCCGGGAGAGTATGGATAGTATTCTCTCTTTTTCTGTTTACGGTAGAGTTTTGTCATGTAAAGGTTCCAAGTTTTTTTATCAGAGCATTCATTCTCTTTAATACATTTACTTATGTACTGGTGTTTACGCTGGAAAATCATAATCTTTATTATTCCAAGATGTGGTTTGACAAGGACGGACTTTTCCCGGTTCTTTTGCATAGAAATGGAATTGTTCATTCAATCTATATGCAGGTTCAGGCCATAGTTATTCTCATTAACTTTTACTGGCTGTTTAAAGAGCTTAGAAGATATAAAGGCAAGATAGCAAAAAAGCGTGCGATGATAATTATTGCGGGCTTTGTTGTTGAGTCCGTTCTTTTTATCTGCCAGATTACACATGCATTCTTTGTTACATATTTCTTTGATATTTCTGTATTTGGAAATGTGGCGGTTACAATTTCCATGTTCATCGCTATATTCAGATTCAATCTGCTTGGAATCATAGATATGGCAAGGGAATACATAGTTGACAGACTTTCCGAAGGCGTTATTGCCGTGGATGCAGATGACAGGCTTTCCTACTACAACGAGCATGCAAAGGAGCTTTATCCTGAGATTGTAAACGATCCGGAGGGGGTAGTAAAGCAGCTTCGTGAGGCTATTGTGAAGGGCAGTACTCTAGAAATCGGGGACAGATTTTTTTCACCTGAGGAAAAAGAACTTTATGCAGAAGGTGAAGTTATCGGTAAACTGTATGCTCTTGTGGATACCACAGTTTTAAAGCAAAAGGAGTATAAACTAAAAGCTGATGCAGCTATGCTGGAAATGGCTGCTGACAGTATGAAGGAGCGCCTCCATGCAACGGAAGAGATATTAAGCCAGGACAGAACCATGAGACATGACCGCAGACATTTTGAGGCTCTGGTTTTATCTCTGATTCAGGATGGAAAGGTGGACGAAGCAAGGGAGTGCCTTGAAGAGCGCTTATCACAGGAACCCCGCACGGGCTTAAGATACTGTGAAAATCCCACAGTTAATGCGGCTATAATGCATTATGTAACCGTGGCTGAGCGAAATAATATAAATGTAAAAGTGTTGGCTAATATTCCATTTAAGCCCGGAGTCGATGAGATGCAGCTTGCAATTGCGATCAGTAATCTGTTTGAGAACGCAATACATGCTTGCGAAAAAGTTCCGGAAGCCGAGCGCTTTATTGAGATCACTGCTAAGTTCAAGCAGCAGCTTCTGTTTGAGATTGTTAATTCCTGTGATGGAAAAACAGAGCTTAACGAGGAGGGATATCCCGTGACATCTGAAGTAGGGCATGGCATCGGAACCCGCAGCGTTCTTGATTTTGTGAAGAAGTCAAACAGTGAGATAAGATATATTGCAGAAGATAATAAATTTAAAGTACGAATGATGGTTGGTTGAGGAACTATAAATGTTCCGGGGAGACTGGATAATGAAACGAGGAATATTGTTTCTTCTTACTATGATCATGTGTCCGATTATTATGTCAGGATGCGGGATGCAAAAGCAGAGAGATGTTACTACTGTAACCTTCCAGACCTGGAATCCGGCGGACACAGGACCAGACAGTCCGATTTATAAGATCATAGATTCTTTTGAAAAAGAAAATCCTGATATTAAAATTAATTATGTTTTTGTAGGCTTTGGAGATTATCAGGATCATCTTCGCGTAGAGCTGATGGGAAATAACGGACCGGATGTATTTGGAATTCCTTCGGGAGTATTTTTTGATACATCAAAGGTCTTTGAAGAAGAGCTGACGCCCTACTGTGAGGAAGCCTGGGGATCTGACTGGCAGAGCAAATTCTTTGATTCATGCATCACAGCGGTAAGTGATGAGCATGGGGATATATACGGACTGCCTCTTGGGCAGACCTACGCCGGGTATTTATGGGCTGACGTAAACATGCTAAAAGAGTATGGCTGCGCAGTTCCAAGAAGCTACAAAGAAATGCAGGAAACATGTTTAAAGCTTCGGGAAAACGGTCAATATCCCATGGCGATCGGCGCCAAAGATGCATGGCTTAGTCATGATGTGTGGATGTCCATAGCCGCTGATTGCGACAGGGACGCATTATATGATGCCATAGAAGGCAGGGGCAGCTTTGAGACGGAGCCCATTATTGAATCCTTCAGGATTTGGCAGGACAGCTTCACTAACGGAGTATTTCAGGACAAAGCCATAAAAATGCCACTGTACGATACCGTTAATGACATGTTCCAGAAAGAGGGAAGTATTCCGATGTTTGCAAATGGTTCCTGGGCTATGAACATGTATACAATTAGCGATGAAAAGACCCAGAAAAATTTCAACAGCCAGGGAGCAGACCATGATATTTTCCTGATCGATTGGAATGACGATGGAAGAGTGTCTCCGGTAACAGCTGCTGTTGATGTAATTCTTTGCCTTAATCCTGAGTCCAAGGTTAAGGAAGCGGCATTCAAATGGATGGATTATTTGGTTAACGAGGGCCAGGAACTACTGGTAAATCAGTATCTGGAATACATGCCATCCCGCTCGGATATGACATTAAATGTTCAGGGATTAAATGAGGATGGACAAAAGAATCTTGAAAACATAATTGAAAACGGAAAGACAAATGTCGCAGGCCCCCGAATAATAAAATATGAAGATCTGAGTCTTGCTGTCAGGGATGCTTTGGAGGATCTTGCTAAAGGTACTATCACTCCGGAGGAAGCAGCTGCCAGAGTGCAGGAAGTATCACGAAATACAATACGTCAATAGCCCTCTTTTTCGGGAAACCGAATTTACGAATACAGTGAAAAACAGACCAGATTCGGTGCACGATAAGGTCTGTTTTTTATTGCATGATAGAGTAAATATATAGAAAAGTATTAAATGCCAGGAGGAAAGAGAGGTTTATGGAAAAAAAGGCAAATAGATATGAAATACCCAAAAGAGATGGAAGTGTATGGCCGGATGACATCTGCCCGGCATATACACCCAGGGAAGATGCCATTCCTTCAATACAGGGCTGCTGGTACTGCAAATATGCAGATTTCCATCTCAAAGAAGAACGTGCACTTGAGGTCGGAATATGCAGCTGGCCCAAGAAAATAATAGATTAGGGAAATAGTGATATTCAGTTACTGCTATACTTTCTTATCCTAAGTGGAATATCATGTTCTTTGGACAGGGCAATGCACCTGTCTTTTTCCTCTTCCGGAAGAACATCTACGATAGACCAGCGGACATCGCCGATAACTTCGCGGGCCCTTTTTGTGAATTCGAGCATGTTTTCATAACCATTATCGAGGGTAGGTCTTGTTACCTCCTCATATTCCTTTTTTGAAGGCGCGTTAAGACTTACAGAGACGCTGTCGATGACTTTAGCTAGTTCAGGGACTATGTCGCGACCGTTCTCTGCTGAGCCCTGGCCATTAGTATTGAGCCTGGTTTTAAGACCTTTTTCTTTTTTGGCATAGGCAGCAGCATCAAGAAGAATATCAAGCTGGCAGGTGGGTTCACCGTAGCCGCAAAAGACCAGTTCCTTATATCCTGTAAAATCAAAATTTTTAATTGCGTCTAGAACCTCTTCTTTTGAGGGATTAACCTGATGCCACAATGTGTCTGCATCACCAACACCGTCTTTTACAAATCTGATGCAAAAAGTGCACCTGCAATTACATTTGTTAGTTATATTGGCATACACGGAATCTTTGTATGTATAGATAATATCAGCCATTTACTGCCACCACCTTTGATTTCATTTTAACTCTGTCAAGAGTCTGTCCAAGAAGCAGGAAAAAGATCATACTGCCACCGGATTGCACCAGGCCTCCCGTGAAGCCGGATAGAAGAGCTGCTTCAAATCCAAACATGATTGTAAATTCTGCTGTTTCTGTTTTTCATAGTTAGTCCTCCTCTTTACAATATGAGCATTTTTAAATTTTTCTCGTATTCAACACCGGCATTAGGTGACGTAGCCGGGGATGTATCTTTTACAGAAGTGTATATAAATCTGCTTGCAAGATCAGCCGCATCGAAAGCGCTTTTCCCTGATATAAAAGCTCCAAGAAATACCGCAGCAAAAAGATCTCCTGTACCTGAATAATGAACTCTGTTACTTTTGGAGGAAATGAGCCGGCTGACACCATTTTCCAAAATATAGTTACCAACTTCGTCATCATCTTCCATGGGAATACCTGTAACTGTAATAATTTTTCCCTGATCGCCGCCAATCAACATAGATAATCTGCTAATCTCGCTGATCAGCTTTTCGCTCTTTAGCTTCATTATGGTTTCCGGGTCTTCACCTGCAAGGAGTATCAGCTCCGTTAGGTTTGGAGTGATTATGTCAGCTTCTTTTGTCATTTCACGTATCGTATGAAGCAGATCCACGGAGAAATTCTTATATGTTTTCCCATCGTCGCCAAGCACCGGATCTACAAGTACAGTAGTGTTATCTGTCTTGAACTGCCTTATAAAATCTAAAGAGTTAAGTGCCTGCGTTTGGCTCATCATGAAGCCTGTTATTATCCCCTCGAAGGTTTCTGACTGCTTTTTCCATTCCCTTGTATATTCAGGTATTATGCCTGTCAGATCCTTGCTATAAAAAGAAGGATAGCCTGTTTGAGCGCTAAGTACTGCAGTAGGAACGGGACAGCATTGGATTCCCATTGCAGATAAAACAGTCATATCCACCACCAAGGAACATTTTCCAAATCCGGAAAGATCGTTTATTGCAGCTACTTTCATAATTATTTGCTCCTTTATCGCTTTGCTATGATAAAGAATATATTCCAAAAATTGGTATCATTAAAATAGTCAGTTTTGATTATTTTATTAATACCAGATTAAAAAGTATTGTTTTTACTTCCCAAAAGTGATAGCCTAATGATTAGTAAAAAAGAAAGGCACGCATCTTGCGTGTAGGTGAAGAAATGAGATATTGATAATTTGATTTGGTTAACGCGAACGAAGAATTTGAATGGCCCAGAGGGGTTTGTTTGTGTATGCCGAATTAGATTATCGTATTCGTTTTGAAGCCGCCCACAGGGATGCTCTTTTTGGCATATATCGGGTCTTCATTTGTACGTATAATCTGCTTTCGGCATGAAGCAGATTTTTTTGTGCCATTTTTTATAACGGAGGTGGTGTGTATGGCACAGATACAGGTGATAGACCTGACTTTTTCTTATGATGGAAGTGCAGATGATGTACTTCAGGATATTTCATTTAGCATTGATACAAATTGGAAGCTTGGACTTATTGGCAGAAATGGAAAAGGTAAAACTACGCTGCTTAATCTTTTCATGGGAAGATATGAGTACAGAGGAAGTATTAAAGCCGGTACCCGTTTCGATTATTTTCCTTACAAGGTAGACGAATCTGATTATTCTCGGAATACCATAGACCTTTTGGAAAAATGGAAACCGCAGATTGAGCAATGGCAGGTGATGATTCAGATGAACGAGCTGCAGATGGATTCGGAATGTCTATATAGGCCGTTTGGAACGCTTAGCTTTGGTGAGCGTACAAGGGTCATGCTTGCGGTACTGTTTGCAGCAGAGAACGAGTTTCTTTTGATTGACGAGCCCACTAATCATCTTGATAGCAGGGCACGGGATATTGTAAAAGACTATCTTTCCTCTAAAAAGGGCTTTATTCTGGTATCCCATGATCGAGATTTGCTTGATGGTGTATGCGATCATGTGCTTGTAATGAACCGGTCCACGATAGAGGTCCAGGCAGGCAATTTTACGACATGGTGGGAAAATAAAGAAAAGAAGGATATTTTTGCCAAGGCGGAAAATGAAAAGCATCTTAAGGAAATCAGTAAGCTTAAGGTTGCTGCTGACAGAAACAGCAGGTGGGCAGAAAAAAATGAAAATACAAAGATAGGATTCGATCCCATCAAGGAGCATGACAGAAGCATAAGTACCAGGTCATTTATCGGTGCGAAAACAAAAAAGATGCAGTCCAGGGTAAAGGCTGTAGAAAAGCGCATAGATCATGAAATTGAGGAAAAAGAGGGATTGCTTCAGGATATTGAGAAGGTTACGGATCTGAAGCTGGAACCTTTGACATTCCATAAAGAAGTGTTGGTAAATGCAATTGACCTGTCCCTGAAATATGATGATGCTGAAAATGAGTTGTTCTCTGACCTTCGTTTTCAGGTAAAGAGAGGAGATAGAATAATCCTTTCAGGAGAAAACGGGTGCGGGAAGTCCAGTATATTAAAAGCTGTATTACAGAGAATTAATGACGGAGAATACAACCATGATTTGGGATTGTCTGTAGCCGGTGAGCTTAGTGTTGCTGCCGGTATGACAGTTTCGTATGTAAGCCAGGATACATCATTTTTATCCGGCTCTCTTAGGAAGTTTTGTGAGAAAAAGGGACTTAACGAAAGCTTATTCCTTGCAATTCTAAGACAGCTTGATTTTGGACGTGAGCAGTTTGTAAAGAACATGGAAGATTTTTCAGAAGGCCAGAAAAAGAAGGTCCTTATTGCAGCAAGCCTGATAACACCGGCGCATTTATACATATGGGATGAGCCTCTCAATTTTATAGATGTATTCTCCCGTATGCAGATTGAAAAGCTTATCCTGGAATACAAGCCAACCATGCTTCTTGTTGAGCATGATGTGAGATTTCAGGAAAAGGTTGGCACCGGCGTAATTACGGTAGGAAATGCTTTAAAGGACCCGGTGGGGACGGAGTTATATGACCAAATAGAATTTAGAGGAGAAGCCTAAAATGTTCTATAATGCCAAAAATGAAAATATCCAACTGGATGGTACTGACTGCGATTATATTAGTTTTGGAACAGGAAAAGAGAATCTTATAATGCTTCCCGGAGTGGGAGACGGTTTTAAGACAGCAAGGGGTATCGCAGTGCCTTTTGCTTTTATGTATTCCGGATTTGCTCAAAACTTTAAAGTTTATGTTTTCAGTAGGAGAAATGTCCTTCCGGAAGATTTTTCTACTGCTGACATGGCTGATGATATCGATAAGATCATGGATATGATCGGTATAAAAAGTGCCAGTGTTTTTGGTGTATCGCAGGGTGGCATGATTTCACAGCAGCTTGCCATAAGACATCCTGAAAGAGTAAAGAAGCTTGTTCTTGCAGTTACTGCCTCGAGGCCAAATGAGCTTATGAAAGAAGCTCTGGAATCCTGGATAAAGATGGCTGAGAGTGATGACTATGCCGGAATAATGCTGGATACTGCAAAGAGGTCATACACCGGAAAATATCTTGAGCGCGGAATAAAGATGAACAGTCTTTTAGCGAAAATGAAGCCCAAGGATTATTCCAGGTTCATTACTTTGTGCAGATCGTGTCTTTCTCATGATGTGTATGACATGCTCCAGGAGATAAGTTGTCCCACCTTCATAGTAGGTGCAGATAAAGATCTTGTGCTGGGCGGAGAAGCATCCATTGAAATGCACGATAAAATAAATGGCAGTACGTTATATATGTACGAAGGATACAGTCATGGAGTCTATGAGCAGGCTAAGGATTTTAACGGCAGAATACTGGATTATCTTACAGCTCTGTGACACTTGCTGTTAATAAGTAATATAAGCAGAACCGTGATTGATTTGATAAATACCAAATCCGTTGCGGTTCTTTTTTTATCCAAAATCATGAAAGGAACAAAAAGATGAAAGAAAATGTATGTAAGGTAGTGGCCAAGGTTACCGGAGTTATTGATGAAAACCAAATTCAGTAGTTGCTGGAAACTCCCCCTGACAGAGAAATCATATCTATATGCTTTAAGATTCCAACATCTTCAAGCAGTCTTATCATACGGTAAACTGTAGCAGTTCCGACGGTGCTGTCCTTGGAAACTACCTTGTGGTAGATTTCCTTGCAGGAGGCACCGTCACTGCTGAGGATTATATCCAGTATGAGCTTTCTTTGTTTGGTTATTCTAAAACCATTATCCTTTAATAGAGATATTACATATTCATTACTCATCAAGGCCTTCCTTTATGATGCAGCTGATCTGCTGCGGGCTGTATTTACTACCATCTGAGATAAGCATCTGCCTCCTGACAGGCACTTTTTGTAGATTTCAGTACATTTTCTGTAGCTCGAAAAAGTCTTTTCTGCTTTTTCCTTATCACCATAAACTTTCCAATAGCCAACGCATTTAACGCCCTTTCTTGTGTCCTCCATGAAGCCTTTAACATCTACAGGAGGATAACCCAGGAAAAGACCAATCTCATGGGGGAAGGATCCATCATTATGAATGTGGTGAATGAGGTGAACAATATCACTTTCTATGGAGTTACAGCTATATCCCTTTTCAAGAAGAATGTCCCTGGCTTCTTTTGATGAAAGGTCAGCTTTTAGCTTGTCCGGGCGGTATAGGTAGAGCAGAACATTTTTCTCTGTTATCTTAAGCGGAATGGCACGAAGACCCTTTTCCGTAAAGCACTGATTTAATTCACAAAGTTCTTCCTTTATATCTGATATAAGACTTCTGTCTATTGTAAAAATGTTTCCCGTTTTAATTCCTGCTAATGTGGGTGAGCAATTCTCAACTATGATATTATCAGGCATTATTATGGCTCCTCCGAAAAAAATTTTAGTAAAGCGTTAGCAATTGCTAACGAAATTATAACCTATTGTAATTATGTTAGCAATAGGTAACTTTAAATGGCGATGAAACAACATTCCATCACATAATATTTTTTGTTATCTAATTGCGCAAAATAAGTATTTAATGGGCGATTAAGATGATGTATAATTAGCGAAAACTTTAAGTAAATGCAGAGGGATTATATGAAAAAAGCAACCAGAATTTTGACGGTACAGTATTCTTTTTTGCAGCTTGGGTATTGGGTGGACTATCTTTTAATATCATCCTTCGCAGCTGTTCTTTTGATGTCGCGAGGCTTCAAGGCCTCTGAGATAGGTTATGTAACAACCATGGGCTCTGTTATGGCAATATTTCTTCAGACCTATTTATCATCTCTTGCTGACAAATCCAAGAAGATCACTTTGAAGCAGATATTGGGGCTTATGATTGCCATGGCTTTTCTGGCAGCAGGAATAGTCTGGCTTGTGCCATCGTCTCATGTGGCAACCTTTATAGGTATGTTTACAGCCTTTGGTGTGACCAGCTCCATATCGCCGCTGCTTACAGCACTTTGCCTTCAGTATAACTATGCGGGCTACGGTGTGGACTTTGGTATAGCAAGAAGCCTTGGTTCCTTTGGATATGCGGCAGCAGGCTTTGTAATGGGTCAAGTCACAGAGAAATTTGGAGCAAATATCATACTTCCGATTTTCTGCGTGGTTTATGTTCTTTTGATGTTTACACTACTGTCCATGAGAAAGGCTGATAACAATAACGATAAAATGGAGAAGCCTGAAAAGCCCAGCGGAATCATAGAGTTTTTCAGAAAGTATCCGAGATATGATGTTTTTCTTGTAAGTGTAATGCTTATTTATTTCATGCAGATGATACTTGGAACCTACATGATATATTTTGTAAAAAGCTATGGCGGCGCAGAAGCGGAGATGGGTACGGTATTATCTGTAACCGCATTTGCCGAGATGCCGGCAGTTGCTTTTGGAATGTTTTTCTTAAGGAAATTCACAGCACAAAAACTTCTGAAGGTCACAGCTATAGCAGCTTCAATAAAGTTCATTTCAATGATCTTCATTACTGATATAAAGGTGTTTATTGCGCTGATGCTGATACACTTTTTCTACTCCGGAATGTATATGGTTTCATCAGTGTATTTTGCAAATTCCATAGTGGATGATTCCGATGCCGTAAAAGCCCAGGGTATTCTGGCTGTCGGAATCACAGGAGTTGTTGGAATCGCATCAAACATTATCGGCGGCTATATGCTGGAGTTTGTATCAGTAAAGGCGGTTACAGTTCTTGGAGCAGCTCTTGCAATAATCGGAACTGTTACCATGTTCCTTGCAACGGGAGAAAAGATTCCAAAGGTTAGTCAAAAAGCAGCTAAATAAACAGAAGATAGAAAAATGGCGTCCACACAAAAGTGTGAGCGCCATTATTTTTGGCATTATTGTATGTACACGATGGCTGTTTTTCTAAAGGCTGTGATTATCCTTGATATCGCGGAATATATAAGTCCTGCGCTGTAGATGTAAACAATCACAGACAGGGACTTAAGCATATAGCCTGCAACAAATGCTGCAATGGCAATAGCTATATTTATGGCACCGGAGGTGAATTTGAATCTCCAGGAAGAGGACATACGCTTTGATTCAAGAGCTCGCAGGATGTCAACAACCCCTGAAAACATGTGGATTATAAGCATATACAAAATAACAAAGCTATTAGAGTTATCCGCTACGGTTAGTGAAAAAATCCCAAGATCAAATATTATGACGCCGGTATACAGAATACTCCTGCCGCCTACCATGTGTTTTGCCATGGAGAAGTAGTAGAATATATTTTTAAGTCCATATAAAGTCAGCGATATACTCAGTATAAGCACTATCAACGGTATGCCATTTTTAGGGATCCATACTATGCTTATACTGCCAATGATCATTATAAAGGCTATAAAAATATTTTTAATTCTTTGAAAGGCTGTCATCGTCCGCCCTCCTTAACTGATCTAAAAGCTTTCTGTAATCAGCAATTCCCTTAAAACCTTTTTGGGCATAATCAACTGAAAAGCCTGCCAGTCTGTTTCCTGATTTATAGATTGCGTTTGTGACCATACTCTTTTGACCAAGAGCAGCTATTATAAATCTGCCGATAAAGGTATCATCGATTTCTTTTGGTGTGGCCATATTGTATTCTTTCAGGTACTTGTTCACATTGAAGAACTCTATGGAACAGCCGGAAAGCTTTTCGCCAAAGGCTTTCCAGTCTCTGCTGGAATCAAGCTGCCGTTTTTTTATAATAGCTTCAATCTTTTCCCTGTAAGGAGCTATGGCGTCAAAATCATAGGTGTCTGCCACAAAATCTTCCCGCTCTCCACGCAGATATTTCATGGCTTCTATCATCTGAGTGAAGGCGTGAAGGTAATCTGAAGGATTATCTTTTATTATCTCATCGTAGTCACCCCAGGCAGGAAGATATTTATACCTGATAAAGCTGTAGTCCGGAAGGTGGCCTGCCCTGCCGTGTCCAAGATTCATAATTGAGCTTTCTTTATTCTGATAAAGGCTGTTGACGTATATGGACTCATTAAGATTATCAGTCATGGACGGATTTGGTTTGAAGGTTATGCGACGCTCAAAGCATCTGTCACCGTCAGGAATGAGTTCAAAGAAATACCTGTCTGTATTATTTATAACAAGAGACGGAGTTCCTGCAAAGTAGCGGTGTGCCCAGGTGTCAGCAAGAACGTGCATAGTTATGCCCACAGCCTGAAGCGAATTGTTTTTTGCACGTTTGACTGTGTTTACAAGGAGCTCGCCGTTTGGATTACAGATCAGTCTGTACTTATTCAGATATCTTTTTGAGCAGCCTTTCTTTTTGGCATAAAGATCTCCCGGAAGAAAATGAAAGGAGGACCAAATCCTGGTGATGTTCTGGAGGCTGATTATATCTGATGACGCATCCGCCAGCTCAAGCTGCAGCTGAGTTGTTGCAGCAGAGAGAGGAGCTCCCAGTCTTGATAAAAAAGTCTCTGTACACAGATCCACAAATTGAGCGCTGTAGCATATATCCATGCATTCTTCGTGCGAATAGCCTGCAAGAAATGCTGCGCAATATGTCGCATAGTAGTGAAAATCTATTTGCATGACAATACCTCACATAGTCTTTTTATGTTTTACCGCGTGCTTTTCACCTCGAAGAATTCGGAGCTTCCTGGTGGATGAAATAAGCTCTATCATCATGTAAAGTGAAGTTGAATCTACGAGGAAGGATGCAACAAAATCCAGAATATGTTCGTCGATTTTCACATTTAGGACGGAGCTAAAAAGAGTTAGTGCATTGATTATTGTCATTATTATGGCTAAACAATAGAAAATATTGTCTTTGTGATAGTTATTTGCTTCGAAAATAGCGGCTCTGCCTATGTAGATTTTAATAAGGAGATTTGTAACTCCAAAAATCATGAGAAAGAGCCATGAAAAAATCAGAACAAAACGGGCTTCAAATTCAGTGCCGGTCATTCCCATTGCATCAAAAACATAACCCCTGCCAAGCAAAAAGTAGAGGTTTATCTTGATCACTTCCCACAGACCAAAAGCGATGACACCCTGCCCTGTTATTGTCAGAATACTTTGCCTGCGTCTTATTTCTTTATCCATATTTTCTACCTCATAAGAAAACAATTATATACTTTATTTTAAAACCAAATAGTATAATTTAAAAGTATATGGGATAAATATAGCAGATATATTCAGAGATTGGAGGAAACGTAACATGAGTGGTAAGGCAGATTTAGTCAGTCAGCAGATGAGAGAAAAGGCACCGGAGCAGGATCCGCTGCGTCTTGGTACAGGTTGGAAAAAAGAGGATCTTGCAAAAACTCAGATATATGTTGAAAGCAGCTTTGGTGACAGTCATCCGGGAAGTGTTCATCTTAAAAGACTTTCCGATGAGGTCTTAAGAGGAATTGAAAGCGCAGGCGGACACGGCGCGGAGTACTTTTGTACAGATATGTGCGACGGTGAAAGCCAGGGCACAGATGGTATAAATTATAGTCTTGCAAGTCGTGAAATTATGGCAGGAATGATCGAGATACAGGCGAATGCCACGCCCTTTGACGGGGGCGTATTTCTTGCAAGCTGCGATAAATCCGTTCCGGGTAATCTGATGGGAATGCTCAGGGTAGATATACCTTCCGTATTTGTTCCCGGAGGCGTTATGAAGGCAGGCCCTGACATGCTGACCCTGGAGCAGCTTGGAATGTACAGCGCAAGATTTGAGCGAGGAGAGATCGGGCAGGATAAGCTTGACTGGGCAAAGCAAAATGCATGTCCCGGCTGCGGTGCCTGCTCATTTATAGGTACAGCTTCCACCATGCAGATAATGGCTGAGGCGCTGGGATTGGCTCTCCCTGGAAGTGCGCTTTTGCCTGCACAGGGAGATGCCATTATGGAGAATGCATACAGGTCAGGACAGCGGGTAGTAGAGATGGCAGGGGATGATGATATGCGACCATCCAAGCTTCTGAGTCTTGAAAGCTTTGAGAATGCAATTCTGGTTCATGCTGCTATATCAGGTTCTACCAACTGTCTTATGCATCTGCCTGCAATAGCTCATGAGCTCGGAATAGAGATAGATGGTGATACATTCGACAGACTTCACCGCGGAGCACATTACCTTCTTGATATCCGCCCTGCAGGAAAATGGCCGGCAGAATGCTTCTACTATGCCGGGGGAGTGCCTGCTGTAATGGAGGAGATTAAGGAGCACCTGCATCTTGATGTGATGACGGTTACAGGTAAGACTCTGGGTGAGAATCTTAAGGAGCTAAAAGAAAGCGGCTACTACGAGAAGTGTGCAGAAGGCCTTAAGGAGTTTAACAACAGATACAACGTCAAGGCTACAAAGGAAGACATTATACGTCCCTATGACAAAGCAATCGGTACAGATGGCAGCGTTATCGTGCTAAAAGGTAACCTTGCTCCTGAAGGCGCTGTAATAAAGCATACGGCATGTCCTAAGGAAATGATGAAGGCTGTTCTTAATGCAAGACCCTTTGACAGTGAGGAGGAATGTCTTGATGCTGTGCTCCATCATAAAGTAGAGAAAAATGACGCTGTTTTCATAAGGTATGAAGGTCCAAAGGGAAGCGGTATGCCCGAGATGTTCTATACATCGGAAGCAATAAGCTCAGATAAGGAGCTTGGCAAAACAATCGCACTCATAACTGACGGTCGTTTTTCAGGAGCATCAACAGGGCCTGTAATCGGTCATTGTTCTCCTGAGGCAGCAGCCGGCGGTCCTATTGCCCTTGTTGAAGAGGGAGATTTGATAGAGCTGGATGTAATGGCCAGGAAGCTCAATATTGTGGGCGTAAAAGGCGAACGAAAAACTCCCGGGGAAATAGATAAGATTCTGGAGGAGAGGAAAGCCCTTTGGAAGCCTGCTATCAGAAAATACAAAAGAGGAGTTCTTAAGCTTTTTGCAGATCATGCAGTAAGTCCCATGAAGGGTGCATATCTGGAATAAAAGATTAAAGTTTTCTAAAAAACGCTTATATAATCTCGCTTTTTCATTCCATACATTATAATAGGTTATATAAGAAATCTTATGTGGGGGATTCATGTATGGAGCATTATGACTTTATTATGAGCGCTGCTTTTCAAGTAGTATTTGGTTATCTTTTACCTGCAATTGGAAGTGCTTTGATTTTTTACAAGTGCGGAATTAAAAGAAGACTGGCGTTTATACCTTTTATAAGAGAATATCTGCTGGGCGTGTGTGCTGATAAGGAACACGAGGGCCGAGTTTACTTTGGACTTGCCATAGCAGGTGCGGTTATGTCAGGTATAATGAACCTCATCGGGCAAAAGGTCTATGCAATCTGGGCATTGTTTCTGGTTGTTCATGCGGCCATCCGAATTGCACAGGTCCTGTATTCAGTAAGAATTTTTACAGCCCTTGTTAAGGTCTTTGGAAAATCCAGAAAGTGGGTTTTGCTATTGGTGCTTTTCGAGGGCCCGGTTCTTATTTATTGGGGACTGTCACCTGAATATATGCCTATGAAGAAGGCTACGGAGAAAGAGATAGAGGCTGAAACAAAGCTCCTTGGTGCAGATGTTCAGAGCATTCTTGATGGACTTACCGTCAATATCAATGAGAGATCTGTAATTGATTTCTTTAAGAAAAAAGTTCTCCTTAAGGATATCCATATGTGTATTCCCAAGGGGCACATGGTGCTGCTTCTTGGAGGATCAGGTGCCGGCAAAACCACATATCTGAATGCGGTCACGGGCTATGAAAAAGCTGATGCCAGAATAACACTTGGCGAAGATGATGTTTATTTTGATTACGACAAGATGATGTATGATATCGGATTTGTTCCTCAGCAGGATCTCATGCGAGGAAACGATACGGTAGCTCTTACCTTATCGGATGCAGCAACCTTAAGACTTCCTTCAAGCGTTTCAATGGCGGAAAGGAAAAAGCGTGTTGCAGAAGTGCTTGATCAGTTTGGACTTACCACAGTTAAGGATAATCTTGTTGAGAAGCTTTCCGGAGGTCAGAGAAAAAGGCTTTCAATAGCCATGGAGTTCATTTCAAATCCCACACTTTTTATTCTTGATGAGCCTGATTCAGGACTGGACGGCGTCGTGGCACGCTCACTTTTTGAGAAGCTTCGCAGCATAGCAAATGAAGGGAAAATAGTTGTTGTTATCACCCATACTCCTGACAGAGTAATAGATCTTTTTGATGATGTTATAGTTCTTGCCAAGGATGCCGGAAGAACGGGAAGACTCGCATGGTATGGTCCCGTGGAAAAGGCATACGAATTCTTTGGCAAAAACTCCATGGAGGAGATTCTTCTTTCCATAAATCAAAAGGATGAAGGCGGAGAGGGCAGAGCCGACGAATTTATCGAAAAATATGCTGACTATATGAGAGCGGAAATGGGGTGAGAAACTATGAAAAAGAAAATTAGACGAAGAGGACGTTTTTCACAGACCATTATCTATCTTGGTAAGCTTTTCAGGATGTTTCTTTTCCAGAATGACTGGAAGGTGCTTCCTATGTCCGCAATTATAGCAGGACTAGTGTGCTTTGCTGTTGGAGGAAATCTCTACAAGACAATGGAAGGAACCATGATGGGAGCCTTTGCGCTTTCCTGTATCTGCGTATGGAATGGATTTTTTAATTCCATTCAGTCAATCTGCAGGGAGAGAGCCATTGTAAAAAGAGAGCACAGGTCGGGACTACATATATCTTCTTATGTTTTGGCTCATATGATTTATCAGGCGACCTTGTGTATTGCTCAGGTGGTGATAACCATATTTGTATGTAATGCCATGAAGGTTACGCTACCAAGTGCGCCTCTGGTTACGCCATATCCCATTGTAGATTTTGGAATAACACTTTTTCTTATTACATACGCCGCAGATATGCTGGCGCTTTTGATATCATCCTTTGCAAAAACCACAACGGCAGCCATGACTATCATGCCCTTTATGCTGATAGTTCAGCTCCTGTTTTCAGGCGGATTTTTCAATCTTCCCGAGCAGGCAATGCCATTAACCAATCTGACTGTGACGAAATTCGGTCACACATCACTTTGCGCACAGGGCGATTATAATTCACTTCCAATGGTATCTATCTGGAACAGTGCCTTAAAAATGAAAAATGTTGAGGTTGAAGGTGAAAAGCCCTTTAAGGAGGCTCTTCAATATATAGAAGAAAATAATATGAGAGAGGATCTCCTTCTTAAGTCAGCGGAGCAAAACCAGAATCCCAATTATGCTTTTGACAGTAATATTGTGCTCGACAACTGGATGTCTCTGATTATATGGGCCCTTGCTTATGTTGTGATCACGGTTATTATTTTGGAAAACATAGATAAGGATAAGCGATAGAGAAGTCTAAACAACCCCGATTTGAAAATCTAAGGGGGATAAGTAAAAATTATCACTGACTATAAAATCATCTAAATTTTCAAATGAGCATTGGGATGATAGTATTAACCCAACAGAAACGAAGGAGGAAACAGATGATGACAAAGACATGTATAAAAAATCAAATGAAAATGTGTTGTCGAATGTTGAACTCCCGGGCATGTAATGCGGTTGATTACCTGGCTCATTTGTCAGGCAATCGTATTCAGTAATCTGTCATTTCAGATTCGAATTTACCGATGCCCGGGGGAAACCACTCCGGGCATTTAATATGTAAGAAAATCTTGATTTGTCCGGGGAGCAAATATAAAATAGTAAACATATTTTATCGTTTATACGATTTATGAGAGGAGACCTTATGAAAAAGAAATTTTTTGGGAAATTATTAGCCGGAACACTGACACTTGGACTTGGTGTTGCTTCTCTTGCAGGATGCGGCAAGTCAGACGCAGGCACTGAAGCAGGCGGAGCTACAGAAGCAGCAGAGAGCACTGAAGCAGGCGGAGCTACAGAAGCAGCAGAGAGCACTGAAGTAGCTGATGCAGGCACAGAAGAAGCAGGCAGCGATGAAACAACAACTTCATCAGACTCAGCACTTGACATTGTTCCCGGAAACGGCGAAACTATTAAGATAGCAGCATCGCCTATCCCTCACGCACAGATTTTGGAGAAGGCTGCTGAAATTCTTAAGGAATATGGCTATGAGCTTGAAGTAGTAGAATTTGAGGATTATGTACAGCCCAACCTGGTTGTAGAGTCCGGCGAATTTGATGCAAACTACATGGAACATATTCCGTACCTTAACAGCTTCAATGAGGAGCAGGGTACTCATCTGGTGAGTGCAGGCGGAATCCACTATGAGCCCTTCGGAGTTTATCCCGGAACAAAGAGCAGTCTTGATGAAATTGCAGACGGCGACCGCATTGCAATCCCTAACGATACTACTAATGAGGCAAGAGCACTTCTTCTTTTACAGGACAATGGAATCATTAAGTTAAAGGATGGTGCGGATCTTACAGCTACTGTTAATGACATCGAGGAGAACACATACAACATCGAGTTCGTTGAGCTTGAAGCAGCACAGGTTGCCAGAGTTACTAAGGAAGTTGAGTTTGTGGTACTTAACGGTAACTACGCATTAGAGGCAGGCTATTCAGTAGCAAAGGATTCTATCGCTTATGAATCAAGTGATTCAGTAGCAGCTAAGACATACGTAAACATCATTACAGTATACGAAGGAAATGAGAACCAGGATAAGATTAAGGCTCTGGTTTCTGTATTGAAATCAGATGATATAAAGAAATTTATTGAAGATACCTATGACGGTGCAGTAATTTTCTTTGAGGATTAAGATTAAGTGAGGGAAAGCATACGACTTTCCCTCTTTTTTATTTCGCTAGCGAAATTATATTTTCATATTTAGTATTGGGGAGCATGTATGAGTGTTATTGAAATCAAGAATCTGACGAAAAAGTTTGAGATTGACGGGAATACCGTCGTAGCCCTTAACAATATTAATCTTAATATTGAAAAGGGCGATATTTTTGGAATAATCGGTATGTCCGGAGCGGGTAAGTCTACTCTGGTAAGATCCATCAATTATCTTGAAAAGCCTTCCGAAGGATCGGTTTATGTTGATGGTGTGAATCTGGGCAAGCTTTCAGAGAAGGAGCTTCGTAAGACCAGAAGCAATATCGGAATGATCTTCCAGAATTTCCATCTTCTTGAGCAGAAAAATGTAATAGACAATATCTGTTTTCCTCTTGAGATCCGTGGCGTAAAAAGAGCAGATGCAAAGCGTCGTGCCAAGGAGCTTTTAGAGCTTGTTAAGCTTGAGGAAAAAGAAAAAGCATTCCCTTCTCAGCTTTCTGGCGGACAGAAGCAGAGAGTTGCTATAGCAAGAGCACTTGCCACCAATCCCGAGATTCTTCTTTGTGATGAGGCCACAAGTGCACTTGATCCCCAGACAACAGCATCTATTCTGGAGCTTATAAAAAATATCAATGAGACTCTTGGTATCACTGTTGTAATCATCACTCATCAGATGTCGGTTGTAACAACCGTTTGTAAGAGAGTTGCTATTATTGACGGCGGTAACCTTGTGGAGGAAGGTCTTGTTGAGACAATATTTGAACATCCAAGGACCGATGCCGCCAAGGAACTTATTTCCGGTAAGAAGATAAGCTACACACCTATGAAGGAGCTTATTGCTGATCGCAGAATAAGAATTGTATTCAAGGAGAATACAGCATACGAACCTGTTATTGCAAACGTGATTCTTAAGGTTCAGGCACCTATCAACATTTTGAAAGCAGATACAAAGGATATCGGCGGCAGAGCTGTGGGAGAGATGATTCTTGGTCTTCCCGATGATGTAGAGAAGCAGGAAGCTATTATTACAGAGCTTAAAAATGCAAGACTTATAGTAACGGAGGTAGATTACAATGAATGAAAAGGTTGTAGAGATGATCATACAGGGTATAGGTGAGACCCTTTATATGACCATGGGTTCAGTTATCATTGGTTACATCCTTGGTCTTCCTCTTGGAATACTACTTTATGTCACAGGTAAAAAGGGACTTAAGCCCAATCCCATAGTTTACAGAACTCTTGATTTTATTATCAATATTATAAGAAGTATCCCTTTCCTTATTTTGCTGATACTTCTTATTCCCTTCACAAGATTTGTTGTTGGACAAAGCTATGGTTCAACAGCAACTATTGTTCCACTTGTAATATGCGCGGCACCTTATATTGCCAGAGTTGTGGAATCCTCACTTATGGAGGTTGACGCAGGAGTTATTGAGGCAGCAAGATCAATGGGTGCCAGCAATTTCCAGATCATTACCAAGGTGCTTCTTGTGGAAGCAAGAACATCTCTTATGATGGGCTTTACCATTACAACAGGCCTGCTTCTTGGATATTCAGCAATGTCAGGAACAGTCGGCGGTGGCGGACTTGGTGATATTGCAGTTAGATATGGTTACTACAGATGGCAGACAGATATCATGCTGATCACTGTAATTCTGCTTATTATTATTTTCCAGATCATACAGAATATCGGAACAAAGATTTCAAATAAATTCGACCACAGAAAGCGCTGAAAAATAGTCTTTATAGATGTGAGAAGAGTAGTATATTATATATTGAAACATAAATTGTATGCAAGATATATACGGAGGGCTGGTACATGAATGAGTTTAGATATTATGCACCTACAGAAGTAGTATTTGGAAAAGACGTAGAGAATAAGACCGGAGAGACTGCTGCGAAGTATGGTAAAAAGGCTCTCCTTGTTTATGGAAAAGAAAGTGTGGTAAAGTCCGGACTCCTTTCCCGTGTTCAGAAATCACTTGCGGATGCCGGTATAAGCTATGAGGATTTCGGAGGTGCTAAGCCCAATCCCACACTGGCTCATGCTGAAGAGGGTGTTCAGAAGGCCCTTGATTTTGGTGCTGATATGATCATCGGCGTAGGAGGCGGAAGTGCCATCGATACAGCAAAGGCTATAGCCCATGGCGCAGCTAATCCTTCAGAGAAGCTTTGGGAGCTTTGGACCAGAAAGGTAGAACTTACTAAGTCACTTCCCGTTGGAGCGGTTCTTACTATGGCTGCTGCAGGCAGTGAGATGAGTGATTCAGCTGTTCTGACCAATGAAGAGATTGGCAAAAAAGCCGGTATCAACACTGATTTTAACCGTTGTCGTTTTGCGATTGTTAACCCTGCTCTTGGAAGTACACTCCCTAAGTATCAGTTGGCAGCAGGAATCACAGATATCATGATGCATACCATGGAGAGATATTTTATTCCGGGTATCACCTGCGATATGACTGATGAGATTGCTGAAGGGCTTATCAGATGCGTTGTAAAAAATGGTAAGAAGGTTCTCGAGAATCCCGGAGACTACGATGCTATGGCAGAAGTTTTCTGGGCATCATCCCTTTCACATAATAATCTTACAGAGTGCGGAAGAGGTAAGGATTTCTCAGTGCACAAGCTTGGTCATGCACTTTCTGCAAAATATGATGTGACCCACGGAGCATCTCTTTCAGCAGTATGGGGTTCCTGGGCGAATACTCTTTATAAGGATGCTGTTCCGAGGTTTGCACGCTTTGCCAGAAGTGTATGGGGTATCGAGGAAGCAGATGATGTGAGAGCAGCTGAAAAAGGTATCGAGAGCACAGTTCTTTTCTTTAAGTCAATCGGTATGCCAATTGATCTTAAGGGATTTGATATTGATCCTACTGATGATGATTTGAGAGCTCTTGCAATGGATGCTACAATGAATGACAGTGTTAAGCTTTCTAGAATCCGTCCTTTGGATGCAGAGGCTGTTTACAAGATTTATAAGGGTGCTATGTAACCCGGCTGAACTTTATATATGGGAACGGTATTGTAAATTAAATGACAGATAATAAGATTTTTGAAAAGGAGTCTTCAGAAAAGAATGACTCCTTTTCACATGACAAAAAACTGATAAGTGCGTTGTTACTCCTCCTTGCTGCAGTTGTATGGGGAGGAGCTTTTGTTGCTCAGTCCCTTGCAGGAGCTGAGATTGGGACTTTTACCTTTAACGGAATAAGATTTATCATAGGCGGCTTATGTATCCTTCCTATGATGCCAAGGCACAAGTTAAGTAACCTTGCGGGGGCAAAGGAAAACATTATCGGAGCGGCGGTTTGCGGTATTGCTCTTTTTCTTGCATCCACGTGTCAGCAGGCGGGAATAGCACTTGGAGCTGATGCAGGAGAAGCAGGATTTCTTACGGCCTGCTATATCATAATGGTTCCGATTCTGGGTATCTTCCTTGGTAAAAAGTGCCCCGCGAAAATATGGGTGGCAGCCGGCATTACCATGGTGGGATTGTACCTTCTTTGTTTCTCTGATGTGGGGAATGAAGCTGCGGCAGGAGGCTTCGGTATTGCTGTTTTGGTAGGGTTTCTTAGAAATATTTTCTCATGGACAGATCTTTTGCTTCTTGGATGTGCATTTCTTTTTTCAATCCAGATTATATGCATTGACAGATATTCTCCAAGAATGCATCCGATTACGCTTACCTGCACAGAGTTTATGGTCAGCGGCGTATTATCACTTATATGCGGCTTCTTCTTTGATTTTCTGCCGGATAAGCAGGGCTTTATTGCGTCACTTACGACACCCACTGTATGGATATCAATTCTCTATACGGGAATCCTTTCAAGTGCTGTGGGATACACGCTACAGACAGTAAGTCAGAGAAAACTTCATCCTGCTGTTGCATCTCTTATCATGAGTATGGAGTCTGTTTTTGCCGCTATCTTTGGATGGCTGATTTTGGGACAGGTAATGTCAGTGAGAGAACTAATTGGTTGCGGGCTGATATTTGGCGCCATCGTTCTTACGCAGATAGAAATATAAAAATTGTATTGTGAAATAAAAACAGGTTGGGATTATGGGGCCGGACCTTAAGTATTGGGAGTTAAAATGAAGGTATTTGTTAAAGATAAACAGTTCTACAAAATGCTGGTGGCATTCGCACTGCCTATTGCGCTTCAGCAGCTTATAACCGTGGGCGTAAATATGGCCGACAATATCATGCTGGGACAGCTCGGTGAGGCACCCATGAGCGGTGCAACTCTTGCCAACAATTTCATCACCATTTTCCAGATTATGTGCATGGGACTTGGAATGGGAGCCAGTGTTCTTGTCAGCAGATTCTTTGGAATGGATGACAGAATCAGCATGAAAAAGTCTGTAAATATCATGTTCAGAATGCTCTTTATTGTAGCTACGAGTTTTTCAATAGTAACAGCTCTTTTTCCTGCAGGTATCATGAATCTGTTTACAACGGAGGAAGAGGTTATTCGTCAAGGTACGGGGTACCTTCTGATTTCCATCCCCTGCTATTATTTAAACGGCTATGCAGTTACATCAAGCATAATGCTTAGAAGTGTAGGAAAAGCTAATATCCCGCTTATTTCAAGCTGCTGTTCTTTTTTCATAAACATTTTTTTTAACTGGGTATTCATCTTCGGAAAACTTGGTGCACCTGCTATGGGAGTAAACGGTGCGGCTCTTGGAACACTGATTGCCAGAGTTGTTGAGTTTACTATAATTATGGGATTCCTTTTCTTTAAGGATACCAACATCGGACTTCGTATTAAGGACCTTACTCTTTCCGTAAAAGATCTGATCGGAGAGTATATCAGAATCTCAATCCCTGTTCTTGTGTCTGATACACTGCTGGGACTTGGTAACAGTGCGGTCGCTGTTGTAATGGGACACATCGGTGCAAGCTTTGTTGCAGCCAACTCCATAACTACGGTCGTAATGTCTCTTGCCACAGTTGTCATTCAGGGTATCAGCCAGGCCAGCTGTACAATCACTGGAATTACTCTCGGAAAAGGCGAAGTTGAGAAGGCAAGAGCTCAGGGCTATACTTTTGCAGCGCTTGGCTTTATAATCGGTGGTTTTGGATGTGTTCTGATTCTGGCTATTTCCAATTTGATCGTAGGAGCATACAAAATTGAGCCTGAGACAGCAGTGCTTGCTAAGGATTTAATGCATGCGGTTGCGCTTGTAATCTGGTTCCAGGCTGCCAACAGTATTCTTACAAAGGGTACACTCAGAGGCGGCGGAGATACAAAGTTTCTTATGGTTGCCGATATTATTTTTCTCTGGATATGTTCAATTCCTCTTGGAGCCCTGGCAGGACTTGTATTTAAGTGGCCGGGATTCTGGGTATATATAATGCTTAGGATCGATCAGTTTATTAAGTGTATTGTTTGCGTAATTCGATTAAGAAGTGGAAAGTGGATCAAGAAAATTAAAAATGCGTAACCTTTAGCTGTTTTCCTGATTTTCGTTTTATATCTGAGATGGATAACGAAGCCGGTTGCGAAAGGAGCCGGCTTCCTACACGTCTGCATATACCGGCTTTATCCAAAGCCTCCCCTATGAAAACACATTGATTCTCAGTTTGAGGTGAATCTGTTATGGAGTATAGGCCATCGGCAAGATCAAAGCGGAGAGTTTCGCTTCCGACAAGGATAGTACCTTTTGCTCTTGCTATGTGACCAAGCTCTCCTCTAAGGCAATCCTCAAGCAGTGTTATAAGCTCGCCGGGATTGGTGAGCTTTGCATCGTTAATAGTAATCTGAGAAAAGGAGGTCTGCTCATCTGATGCTTCGGTTACGGTCACTTCTTTTCCGGGAAGTGCCATAAGACTGTTCCACCAGGAATCCTCCTGCCCGGTGTAGTGACTGCTTATGATCTGAGCCGTAGGGTTGATGCCGCGGACAACATTTTCAGTCTCTGCAAGGAGATCAGGAGAATCATTTTCACATTTTGAGAAGACTACGATGCCTGCATTTGCAATCTGATCTGTGTATAGCTCTTTCCACTGACTCATATTCTGCCTGTAGCTTCTGGGAGAGAGAACTACTATAGGGTTCAGGATTGATATATTACCGTGAAGGATTGGCTGAAGATTACTTATGATACTGCTTAGCCTGCCTACACCTGTAGGCTCAACAATCAGATATTCCGGTGCAAGTCCTGAAAAAATCGTAAGGACAGAGTTAACAAAGCTGTCCTTCATGGTACAGCAGACGCAGCCTTCCATAAATTCCATTATTTCGAGCTTTTCTTCACTTGTATCAGCACTACGAAGTTCCTGTGCATCTATACTGTTATCGCCGTATTCATTCTCTAGTACTACAGGAGTAGTGCCTGTGCGGCGGATGAGTTCTTTTATAAAAGTGGTTTTTCCGGCACCCAAAAAGCCGGATACAATAAGAATATTCATAATGTACCAATGTTTACCAATTACTGTTTTTATATATTTTTGATGACTAATAGAAGGAGCGGCCAAAAAGCCGCTCCATTTCCGTTTGTTTTTATTTTTTATCACGGATTGTTATCAAGAATAACAACGGGCTTGATAAGATCAGCGGGCTTATCCTTCATAAGCTGTAATGCTTCCGGAATATGCTCCCAACCGTGGAATACATGTGTGGAAAGCTTGCTTACATCAAGTTTGCCTGATGAAACAAGAGCACCGAGCTTCTCCATACGGAGACGTCCGCCGGGCATCAGACCACCGTTGATCTGCTTGTGACCCATACCTACGCCCCATTCTACGCGGGGGATAGTGATGTAGTCGCCGCTACCAAGGTAGTTAACGTTACCGATTTTTCCGCCGGGCTTAAGAGACTTAACAGCTGACTCAAAGGTCTTAACGCTACCGCCTGCCATAACAACGCGGTCAACACCCTTGCCGTTTGTAAGCTCCATAACCTGATCTTCGATAGAGCCGTTCTTATAGCTGATGAATTCGTCAGCACCATAGAATTTGGCTGCTTCGATGCATTTAGGACGTGTGCCAACTGCCAGGATGCGGGAAGCACCACGCATATGGGTGCCGGCAACAGACATGAGACCTACAGGTCCGATACCGATTACAAGAACAGTATCACCAAATTGAACATCAGCCAGCTCTACGCCGTGGAATCCGGTAGGAACCATATCGGAAAGCATACATGCGTCCTCAAGGCTCATACCCTCAGGCATGTGAGCAAGGTTACCGTCAGCATCGTTTACATGGAAGAATTCAGAATCAAGACCATCCTTGAAGTTAGAGAACTTCCAGCCTGCCAGCATTCCGCCGGAGTGCATTGAGAATCCGCTCTGAGCTTCAAGAGAGTTCCAGTCAGGTGTGATAGCAGGTACGAGAACCTTATCACCGGGCTTGAAATCCTTAACTTCTGAACCAACTTCAACAACTTCTGCGCATCCCTCGTGTCCAAGAATCATGTTGTGGCGATCGCCTACAGCACCTTCCCAAACGGTGTGCACGTCTGATGTACAGATGGCAATAGCCAGTGGCTTACAAATAGCGTCCAGGGGTCCGCAGACAGGGCGCTCTTTTTCAATCCAGCCGACTTCGCCGATTTTGAGCATTGCAAAACCTTTCATACTGTTTTCTCCTTTATTTTATTTTAAACAATTATTTAGCATGATTTTATGATATAGAATGCAATTTGACTATGTCAAGGAAAGTCAGTGCCCTTCTGCTTTTTCGGAGCATTGCACATAAAAGGACAGCAATAATTGTAGGGTTTTGCCCATTTACAATTTGGCAAACAGCAATAGCAATTATTCGAAGATGCTGATATAATGATAAAACATGTGCATTGGAGGTAAATAAAATGAGAATTGCAGTAACTTATGAAAATGGTCAGGTGTTTCAGCACTTTGGACATACAGAGAATTTCAAGATTTATGAGGTAGAGGATGGAGAGGTGAAGTCCTCTGAGATCATCGGATCTGATGGACAGGGCCATGGTGCTCTTGCAGGTCTTCTTGATAACAACAGCATTGATGTGCTTATCTGTGGTGGTATCGGTGGTGGTGCCAAGACTGCACTTGATGAAAAGGGTATTGAGCTCTGCGCAGGTGCTGAGGGTGATGCTGATGAAGCAGTAGCAGCATACCTTAGAGGCGAGCTTGTAAATACAGGTGTTAACTGTGATCATCACGGCGAGGGACACAGCTGCTCAGATCATCATGATGAGGAAGGCCATTGTGGTCATGATGAAGAAGGTTGCGGTCATGAAGGCGGCTGCGGCGGTTGCAGCGGATGTCATTCATCTGCTCCTCAGTTTGAGGGAAAGAATGTTGGTAAGATCTGTAAAACACACTACAGAGGTACTTTTAACGATGGTACCCAGTTTGATTCATCCTATGACAGAGGAGAGCCTCTTCAGTTTGTATGCGGCGCAGGTATGATGATTCTTGGCTTTGATAAGGCTGTTGCCAATATGGAGGTTGGAGAGAAGATTAACGTACACCTTATGCCTGAGGAAGCTTACGGCGAGGCTGATCCTGAAGCCATCTTTACAGTAGAAATCGCTGAGATGCCGGGCTCCGAGGATCTTACAGTAGATCAGCAGGTTTATCTTCAGGATATGTACGGAAGACCGATCCCTGTGAAGGTTGTAGCCAAGGACGAGAAGACAATCACATTCGATGCTAACCACGAGATGGCAGGTAAGGAATTGAACTTTGAGATCGAGCTTGTAGAAGTACAGTAATTTAGCTGCAAAATTATAAAACGAAAACTGATTTTTTAGTCCCATGCTCAGTTATGAGCATGGGATTTTTTTCGGTTTTATCAGGGAATTCTTCGAAAATATTTTCGTAATATTTTCGTATTTTAGATGTAATAAAGTATTCTTTTCTTGGATTATTTCGTGTATTATTATTCCGTCAGATTTTTGCAGGGTAAAGTTTGTGAAGGGGACTAAAACATGGAGAAAATTTTTATTAATCAGGTTGGATTTTTGCCGGAAGGTGAGAAAAAGGCTGTTCTAAATTTTGACAGTCCTGAGTTTAAGCTTGTTGACGAAAATGATCAGACTGTTTTTGAGGGAAAAACAAGTCATTTTGGAACTGATGATATTTCAGGTGAAGATACCTATGTTGCTGATTTTTCTGATTTCGCAGGTCAGGGCAGATATAAGGTAGAAGCAGGAGATGTAAAAAGCACATGCTTTGATATTTCCGACAAGGCATACGATAAGCTGATGCATGATATTTGTAAGTGTTTCTACTATCTTAGATGCGGACATGGTCTTAGCAAGGAGTTTGCAGGTGAGTACTATCATGAGCCCTGCCATCTTACAAAGGCTACGGTTTATGGTGAGGATGTAGAGCCTGTTGATGTTTGCGGCGGCTGGCATGATGCAGGAGATTATGGAAGATACTCCACAGCAGGAGCTACAGCTGTTGCCCATCTTCTTTATGGTGTTAGATTTTTTGAGAATCTTCTTAATATTAATTTTGAAATCCCTTCCGAGAAATGTGAAAAGGGTCAGTATCCCAATATTTTAGCTGAGGTAAAGGTTGAGCTTGATTTCCTTATGAAGATGCAGAGGGAAAACGGTTCTGTGTGGCACAAGGTTACTACCTTTAATCATGCTGACTTTATTATGCCGGAGGATGATAAGAACGAGCTTTTCCTGTTCAGCGTATCTTCTCTTGCTACAGCTGATATTGCCGGTGTATTTGCGCTTGCTTACACAGTCTACAAGGACTATGACAGCGAATATGCTAAGCTTTTGTTAGAAAAAGCAATTAAGGCATACGAGTGGCTCAAGGCCAATCCGGAGCCTCTTCTTTTCAAGAATGCTGAAGGCTCTAATACAGGGGAGTATCCTGAGCCGGAGGATTTTTCCAACAGATATTGGGCAGCCTGCTCTTTATATGAAGCAACAGGTGAAAAGAAGTACTATGATGATGCTCTTATATTGAAGGAAAAGGTCATCGCTTACGATAAGGAAGATTCCTTTAAGTTCTATCAGGGCAATATCTTTACATGCTTTGGATGGACAGATGTGGCTGGTTTTGGTTCGCTTTCTCTTCTATTAATGAAAGAAGATAACGAGCTCAAAAAACTGGCAAAGGACAGCATCATCCGGGAAGCTGACAGATTATGTGAAAATGCAGGGAAAAACGCTTTTAACCTTTGCATGCTGAAGGGCGACTTTATCTGGGGCAGCAACATGGAGCTTCTAAAATATATGATGGTAGCTACGGTTGCGAACTGCCTTGATCCTCAGGAAAAATATAAAAATGTGATAACTTCAGGTCTTGATTATCTTCTTGGTTGCAACAGCATGGATGTGAGTTATGTGACAGGAAACGGAGAGAAGGCTTACAAGAATCCTCATCTTCGTCCCACAGCAATCGACGATATCGAAGAGCCCTGGCCGGGGTTGGTTTCAGGTGGTCCCAATGTGGGACTTCAGGATGAAAGAGCGCAGACACTTCCCAAGGATCTGCCTCCAATGAAATGCTATTTAGATCACATTGACTGCTATTCATTAAATGAGATTACTATTTACTGGAATTCACCTCTTGTATTCGTAATGGCAGGTCTTCTTAAATGATTTATGCACCCTTGGATATTCAAATATCCGGGGGTGTTTTCATGTAAAGTTTTCTCAGCTTTTGGTTAGCATTAAAAATGCGCTGATAGAAGCAGCAGAGGAGAAGCTTACAGAGCAGGAGGATGAGATTTTTGAAGCACGGGAAGAAATGCTGAGCGATGTGATCGATAGCATGGAAGAAAGCGGGAAAACTTTATCCGATGAGGCGCTTGCAGATTTGAACGAGATGGTTTCTGAATTCGGAGAGGAAGCCCTTAAAGAATTGGAAGAGAATATGGAGATGCTTGAAGAAATGGAGATCGTGGATCCTCACATGAGTAAGGAGGATTTTGCTGGGCAGGCGGGATTTATTAAATATAAAATAACAATAAACTGACATTTTATGTTCATTTAATAGTATATTGACGACATAAATGTATAATTTAAGTGCAGGGTTATTTCATCCTGCACTTAGCTTTTTTATAAGGGGGAACTATGAAAAGAAGAATATTAGGAAGCATATTAGTTGTAGTAATGACCGTCTGCCTAATCTGTGCAGCTTGCGGAAAGAGTAATACCAAGGCTTTAGGTGAATATTGGTCCGCGGATTCTGAGGCAGCAGAAAGCCTTCGCAGTTATGTGGCAAAGGTTACGAATAAAAATGATGCTGAGAATTTTATACCCCAGGAGGATCGTATAGCTGTCTTTGATATGGACGGTACACTAACCTGTGAGACCTTCTATACCTATTATGACACCATGATGTTTATAAACTTTTGCCTGACAGATCATCCGGAAAGAGTCTCAGATGAGCTTAAGGCAGCGGCTGCGGAGATTATGCCGGGATATACGGCAGGAGAAGAACTTGCTAGGAATTTTGCCAAGGCCTACGCAGGAATGACTGTAAAGGAGCTGTATGATTATGCTGTGGAATTCGGTCAGAAGCAGACAGACAGCTTTGAGAATATGCGCTACATTGACGGATTTTATCTTCCTATGGTGGAAGTGGTAAAATATCTTTATGACAATGGTTTTACAATTTATGTGGTAAGCGGTACTGAGCGCACCACGACCAGGGCAATCGTTGCAAATTCTCCAATCAGTGAATATGTATCTCCTGCCCATGTGATAGGCACAGAGTTTGAGGTTAAGGTAAAGGGGAACGAGGATGTCTCCTCCAATATGGACTTTAAGTATGCCGATGGCGATGAGCTTGTTTTTACAGGCGAATTCATTCAGAAAAACCTTAACGCGAATAAGACGATCTGGATTGAACGTGAGATCGGACAGTATCCGGTTCTGGCCTTTGGAAACAGCGGCAGCGATACCAGTATGATGAACTATGCACTGGATAGCAGAAATCCCTATCCTTCAGCAGCATATATGATAGTTGCAGATGATGATGTTCGTGAGTGGGGAACTCAAGACTGGGAAGAAAAATCCGCAGGCTACAGGGAGCAGGGATATGTTCCGATTTCCATGAAAAATGATTTCCTTAAGATCTATCCTGATACTATAAAAAGATCTGACATACAGTATGTGGAGCCTGAGGCTGATGCTAATGCAGCATAGTATTATCCTATAACATCAATATGCAAAGGAACGGTAATTCATGTCAGAAATTATTAGAGCTCATCTGAATTTTAAAGGTTATGTGCAGGGTGTAGGTTTTAGATATACCGCATACCACACAGCAACCATGTACGGACTTACCGGATGGGTGAAAAATGAGTGGAACGGCTCTGTAACTGTGGAGGTTCAGGGATATCCGGACACCATAGATATGTTTATTCAAAAGGTAAAGGATGGACGTTTTATAGAAGTGCTTGATATGACAAAGGCGACCATACCACCTGAGGATGAAAGCAGTTTTCAGATTAAGTATTAGATATGTTTTCATGATTATGTAACCGGACATATGATCGAAGGGTTCATTATCGATGTGCAGAGAAAGGAGGGTAATCGAATGGAGACGGTTTTAGGATTACTAATCCCATTTGCCGGGACAGCCCTGGGCTCAGCCGGAGTTTTCTTTATGAAAAAAGAGCTGGATGATAAGGTTCAGCGTGCACTTACGGGCTTTGCCAGCGGAGTAATGGTGGCGGCCTCCATATGGAGTCTTATTGTTCCTGCTCTGGAACAATCGGAATCTATGGGAAAGCTCTCTTTTCTTCCTGCGGTAATAGGATTCTGGTTAGGTATTCTGTTCCTGCTGTTTCTCGATAGTGTGATTCCTCACCTTCACATGAATGCTGAGAAAGCAGAGGGACCAAAGGCAAACCTAAAGAAAACAACAATGATGGTTCTTGCGGTTACTCTTCACAATATTCCGGAAGGAATGGCAGTTGGAGCGGTTTTTGCCGGACTACGTGCAGGCTCTGCTGCGGTTACGGCAGGAGGTGCACTGGCACTGGCTCTTGGTATAGCTATTCAGAACTTCCCGGAGGGAGCTATCATTTCGATGCCTCTTCATGCTCAGGGCCAGAGTAGGTTCAAGGCTTTTATGGGAGGTGCTTTGTCAGGAGCTGTTGAGCCTCTTGGAGCGCTTCTTACAGTTTTGGCTGCCGGATTGATTGTGCCGGTGATGCCTTATCTGCTTTCCTTTGCAGCCGGAGCAATGATGTATGTGGTTGTAGAGGAACTTATTCCAGAAATGTCTGAGGGAGAACACTCAAATATCGGAGTATTGATGTTTGCTTTGGGATTTACCCTCATGATGGCCCTTGATGTGGCTTTGGGATGAATGAAAATGAAGGTTACAGCACTTTGGCTGTGAAACCGATAAATTTGAAATGGCATTTCAAGGGTGCCACACAGTATTGCACCTAAGCTTGGTCCAGTTACACCTTGCAATTGCAGTCATCCTTGTCCTTATGGTAATGGCAGAACGTTTTGCTTTCCCTGCTATCAGAAGCTTGTTGCTGACAGCAGAAGTAACAGGTATGGCAAATGGCCTTAGTCTTTCTCATGCATAAATGACTTGCATCAGGTCAGTTCATTGTTTCTTCGATAAATTTCAGAAATGCATTGACTGCATCTGACTGTGCTTCTCGTTTCTTCCAGATCAGCAGAGGCGTAGCCCATTTGCAGGGAGCAATCGCAACGAACGTGAGTCCTTCCCTCAGGAGGTCCGGATCTTCGAAGCACAGCATGGGGCCAAGCCCCTGCTTTACAAGCTGGATGGCATTATGTGCCAGGGTATAGACAGCGGCTATGTCCGGACTTTTGGAAAACCAGCCGGTCAATTCCCTGTAATATACCTGGTTTTCCGGAATGATCAGGGATTCCTTTTCAAGGTCTTCGGCTCTGATCTGTTCCCGCGATGCAAGAGGATGGTCATTCTTTACTAGAACACCCCAGCATGTTTTTCCCGGGTACTCCAGGCTTTCGAAGGGCTCTGTACTGACGGATCGGGTCAGTAGCCCCAGATCAAGGACTCCCTTTTCCACATCCTCACGGATTTCCTCGGCATTTCCAGACTGAATATGAAAACAGATTCCGGGCTGCAGGCGGCGGAAGTCCCGGATCTGTTCCGAAAGCTTTGAAAAAGCCGGGATCTCTCCTGATCCGATGTATATATCACCTTTTAGAAATTTCTGATCCTTTTCCCGGTTAACTGCTTTTCTGTAGATTCTCAGTATATCCGATGCTGTTTCCCTGAACTGCCTGCCTTCATCAGTCAGAGTTACAAATCTGTTCGTCCTCAAGAACAGCTGTCGGCCAAGCTCATCTTCCAGTTCCTTGATCCTTCTGGAGACTGTTGGCTGAGACAGATGCAGCAGTTTCGCTGCCTTTGTGATATTTCTTTCTTCTGCTGCCATCATAAAGATCTCAAGACTTATCATATCCATGCATATGTCCCCATGCTTTCTCTATAGTGATACAAGTATAGCAAAGTGAGCGGTTTATCACCAGTCTGATATTTGATTTTTGTATGACAGACTATTTGAAATTGTTATTTTGCATGGATCATTGGAGGAGTTATAATGTATTCATCAAGTAAAGAAAAGGAAAGGAAATCTGAGATGATCTTATTTTTTTCAGCAACCGGAAACAGTCTCTATGCAGCGAAGCAGCTGGATCAGGAACTTGTCAGCATTCCCCAGGAAATGAAAAAGACAAACCGGCATTATACTGCCGATAAGATCGGGATTGTCTGCCCGCTTTTTGAGTTTGAGATCCCGCCTATGGTGAAGGATTTCATCCGTGATTCAGAATTTGAAACAGAATATTTTTATCTGGTTGTGACCTACGGCTGCCATCACGGTGGGGTTGCCGGCCGTACCCAGGAATTTCTTTCATCTATCGGGAAAGAAGCGAATTATATCAATACCATTATCATGCATGACAACGCAATTATAGTATTTGATATGAATCAGCAGAGACAAATCGAAGGTGAAAAGAAAGTTGACGAGCATCTTGCACTGATCAAAGCTGACATCGATACAGAAAAGCACTATATTCAGGCTGCGTCAAAGGAAGAAACGGATTTTTATAATGGCTACATGCACTTCAAAGAACAAGCCGGCCCAATGTATTCCTTCCCGCTTTACCGCGTAAATGAACGCTGCGTCGGCTGCGGTACCTGCAGCCATATCTGTCCACGAGGATGTATCCGGTTGGAAAACAATCGCCCGGACTATAATTACACGAATTGTATAAACTGTATGGCATGCATCCAGGCCTGCCCTACAAAAGCCCTGCAGTTTGCCACAGTAAATGAGCCCAACCCGGAAGCCCGATACAGAAATGTTCATATCACACTGAAAGAGCTTATAGAGGCTAATCAGCAGTAATGGTGTTCGTAAAATTCAGGACATCATGGAGCAGGAGGGTCGAAAGACTGCAACAGGGCTTACCAGATGGCAGTCTGGGTACATCAATAGAATGCTTAGCAATCCTTTTTATTGCGGAAGAAGCGTTTATCGTAAGCAATTTCATTTATAGCTGAAATAAGACAAATTGAAACTTTATAGTGAGCATAAAATGACTTCGTGTCAAATTGGCACGAAGTCATTTTTAATTATTTTTGAACATGCTGCAGTGATGTGGCGAGGTCTTTTTGCATAAAAATGTGTATAGAAACAAAAAGTCACTCATAAAAGCGCGAAGAGTACATTGTGTTTCTGAGATTTCCCCAACAGTGTCGGAAAATTTGATCTGTATCGAACAAAAATGCGGAATCCGCAAAAATGTCGATTAGAGTAGCTGTCTTTTTTACACATGATATAGTCAATACTGTATAATTGAATTTGCTTGATAGAAATAGTTGGAGGCGAGATATGAGCAACCTTATTAAATTTGATAATGAATATAAAAACTGGATTACAGAAGTATCAAAGCGTTTTAGACAGACCCAGCTAAAAGCTGCTGTGAAGACTAATAGCGATATGCTTAGATTCTATTGGTCTCTTGGCAGAGATATTGTTGGAATGAGCGAGAAGAATAATTACGGTTCTGGCTTTTATAAAACAATTAGTGAGGATCTTAAAGACATCTTTCCAGATATTAAATCGTTTTCGCCTACAAATCTTAAATATATGAGATATTTTTATGAGATGTATCCGGAAATATTAAATCGTCCTCAACTTGGGGACGATTCTGAAAATGAATTAAATCGTCCCCAGGCTGGGGACGATTTGGAAAATGCAATATTTTTTATTCCTTGGGGGCATAACAAAGTTATCATAGATAAGTGTAAAGGAGATTCCGCAAAGGCACTGTTCTATGTGAAGAAAACATTGGAAAACAATTGGTCAAGGGATGTTCTTTTGAACTTCCTTGATACTGATCTGTATGAGAGACAAGGTAAGGCGGTAACAAATTTTGCATTAACATTACCGGCAGAGCAGAGTGATCTTGCGCAGGCTATGACGAAGGATCCATATAGATTTGATTTTTTAACATTGAGAGAAAAGTATGATGAGAAAGAGCTTAAGGATGCGCTTATAAACAAGGCCGAGAAGTTCCTTATGGAACTTGGTACAGGCTTTGCATATATGGGTCGAGAAGTCAGGATTGAAGTAGGTGATACTGAGAAGTTTATTGATATGCTCTTTTACAACACCAAGCGACACTGCTATGTAGTTTTGGAAGTGAAAACGGGCAAGTTTGATTCTTCGTATGCGGGACAGCTTGGCACATATGTTGTAGCAGTAAATCATCAGATTAAATCAGAGGAAGATAACCCTACAGTTGGCTTATTGATATGCAAGGACCTTGATAAAGTAGAGGCTCAATATGCATTGGAATCAAGCAGCCAACCTATTGGAGTATCCAGTTACGAACTTTCAAAGTTGGTACCGGAAGAATTCAAGGGAAGTATGCCAACTATTGAAGAGATTGAAGCCGAGTTTGGGGACATGGATTGAGCATAAGTCTACAGGACGCCGTTACGCTTTAAGGAAGCGGGAGAGGTTTTGGGGCGTTACGCCTCCAACAAGTGGCAAGTGGGGCATATGTATTACATATGCGACTTGTTGAGGGAACTTCCCCCAATTCCCTTGCATCAGATTTTCAATCTGACTGTTGTATCTGTGATGTGGGAAAATAACAAATGCCAAGAATGATAAATTGATTTGCGATATAAGATTTGAGTGCGGTAAAAAAACTGCACTCAATTTTTGTTTTTGGTGTTAGGTTTACTCGTTTTGAATTGTATTATATATAGAGCATTCCTGTAAGTCTTTTACCTGTTCCTACTGGATGCAGACTCCTTTCGATAAGCGGAAGGAGTCATTTTTGTGTGCTTTTTAAACTGACGGATATAGTGCTCCGTGGTGTCATATCCCACAGCTTCAGCTATGGTGGCAACACTCATGGTGGAGTTTGCAAGAAGATCCTGACTTCGCTCTATTCGCACGGTCCTGAGGATCTCGGTGTAGGTCATTCCCGTAAGCTCTTTTATCAGTCTTGAGGTGTACTCGTTGGAATAATGGAATTTCTCAGAGAGGTCAGAGAGAGTTACCTCCTTGTAATTCTCCTGAATATACTGGATAAGAGCATATCGCTGTACATCTATGCGGCTGTCAAACAGCGGCATCTGAACGGATTCCGAGTAGCTCCTTATTATCAGATAAAAATCAAGAAGCAGGGTATTTGTAATGGCCTGGTAATGGTACTCCTGTCTGTTGAGGGATTCTGTCAGCATCCAGATAAAGGAAGTAGCTATACCATCATCGGAGCCTGTATGGAACATGATGTAGTCGTTGGCCTTCTTGGCATATATATTGTTCAGGAAAAAAGAGCTGAGTATATTCGGGGTGTTCAGGAAGGAATAGAACATGGAATGTAAAGTATCCCTTCTAAGCATTATGTTTATGACTATGGTGTCGTCAAACACGCTGATGGAATGTTTGATCCCGGGAGGAATAACGCAAAAATCTCCCGTACGCATCTCTATGGTTCTTCCGGAGATGGTCTGGGAGCACTTGCCGTCATAGACGTAGCTCAGCTCAAAAAAGGTATGACTGTGCTCAATGGCCGGTGAATACCTCTCATGTTTTTGTACCACTATACTGTCATTATTTGACAGATCGAAAAAGAAGGAATCTTCGAATACCTCTGGTATTGTCTCGGGCTTTTCCAGAACCAGAAGGTGTCTGTCTAGAACAAACTTCATATCAAGACCATTAAGAAAAGCCTTCAGGCTGTCTTTGTCCATCCTGGCAAAATAGTAGTCTCTGTAAAATTTCTCAACTTCGGTAATGTCGTATATGTGCTGCTTTACCGCTGTATGATCCATATCCTTAAGTCCCTTATATATCTGAAATGAACGTCTGATTAAAACAGCTAAATAATACCCCTAATGAAGGAGAATGTCAAAAAAGTTCATATTAATATCCGAAAAAGTATATTTACATCATAATAAGTCAATAAAATTGAGCGATTATGTGAATTATGTAAAAGCCATTTACTCAATATAATGAATCCATAAACAAGCAATGTCTCAGACAGAAAGGATTCATTGGTTATGAATACTCCGATTCTGGAAATGAAAAACATAACAAAAAAATTCGGAAGTGTGACTGCTCTAAACGGAGTAAACCTTGAGGTTTACCCTGGAGAGATAAGAGGTCTCATAGGTGAGAACGGTTCGGGCAAATCCACCATATCATCCATCGCGGCGGGAATGCAGAAGGCAACCTCGGGACAGATGTTGTATGAAGGAAAGGCCTGGGAGCCCGAGAGCATGATCGATGCTCTGAACAAAGGTATAGGAATGGTGGTCCAGGAGAGCGGAACTATAACGGGGATCACCGTTGCGGAAAATATTTTTCTGGCAGAGATGAAGAAGTTTAAGAAGGGGCTTCTTGTGGATAGAAAAAGACTCTTTGAGGAAGCGGACAGAGCCCTTTCCAATATAGGAATAACCTCCATTTCCGGAAGGGATATGATGGACAGCCTTTCCTTCCAGGAGAGGAAGCTGGTGGAAATCGCAAAGGTCATACTAAAAAAGCCCCGGATCCTGGTGATAGATGAAACCAGCACGGCACTATCTCATGACGGAAGACAGATCATGTACGGCATCATGAAAAAGATGAAGGAAGAAGGCGGATCAGTTATTTTTATCTCCCATGATCTGGAGGAAATAATGGAGGTCTGCGACACTCTGACAGTCCTTAGAGACGGTAATCTTATAAGGACCTTCGCTAAAGAGGAATTTGATGAAGATCTTATAAGGACTAGCATGATAGGAAGAGAGATAGAGGGTGATTACTACAGACCGGACTTTAATTGCAGCTTCCTTGATGAAGAAGCCATTGTGGTAAAGAATCTGTGTTTTAATGACAAGCTTAAGGATGTGTCTTTGACACTTCACCGGGGAGAGATCCTGGGAATTGGAGGACTTGCGGACTGCGGGATGCATGAGCTTGGAGAGGCTATATTCGGAGCGCTTAAACCCGAGAGCGGAGCTGTCATATCCCCAAGAGGAAGGCAGATAAAGTCTCCCCACAACGCAATGACTGACAAGATAGGCTATGTATCCAAGGACAGAGACAGAAAATCCCTTTGTCTTGAGGCCAGCATCAAGGACAATATCGCAGTTGCGGGAATGAACATATTCAAATCCGGGGCGGGACTAATAACCAGGTCCGCGGAAAGGAAATATGTAGACGAGCAGATAGATGCCCTGAGGATCAAATGCTCGGGGAGAGATCAGGTAGTAGCACAGCTTTCCGGCGGCAACAAGCAAAAGGTAGTCTTTGGAAAATGGATAGGCTGCGGCAGTGAGATCCTGATACTGGATTGTCCCACGAGAGGTGTGGACATCGGTGTCAAACAGGCAATGTATCAGCTTATGTCAAAGCTTAAGAGCGAAGGAAAAGCTATTCTCATGATAAGCGAAGAACTTCCTGAACTCATTGGGATGAGCGACAGGGTCCTTATTATGAAGAACGGTGAAATAACAGGAGAATTTAAGCGAAGTAAAGATCTGTCCGAGAGCGACATCATAGGATGCATGATCTAGGAGGCAAAAGAAATGAATATAAAGAAAAACATAAACAGGCAGAATATCATAGCTCTTTTGCCCCTGGCGGCGCTGGCGGTGCTCTTTTTGGTCTTTTGCATCGTGGTGAATGCAAAGGGTTACAGACTTGATATGTATCTGAAGATCGTGTTCAATGAGGCGCTGGTTCTGGCGATCGTAGCGACGGGAGCAACCTTCATCTATACCCTTGGAACCTTTGATATCAGTCTTGGCGCTTCCACGCTGTTTTCGGCAACTCTCGGAGTAATGGTCTACAACAAAACAGAGAATATAGCGCTGATGATGGCGGTGATACTACTTACGGGAATTGTGTGCTCGCTGCTCAATTCGGTGCTGGCCTCAATCTTCCATATACCGGCCTTTGTAACCACGGTCGCGATGATGTCAGTACTGTCAGCTGTATCAGCGCAGATAATTACGGTGAACGGAGGAGCGCTGGGCGGGATAAACATTCCCAGCAGCGTAGTAAAGCCCTTTGACAATATGCCCTTCAAGATAGCGGTTCTTTTGCTGCTCTTTGCAATCTCAGTCTTTGTATTCGAGTTCACAAAGGCAGGAAGAAGGATGAAGTTTGTGGGAGGGAATCCTCTCTGCGCCTATCTTACCGGCATCAAAGCCGACAAGTACACGATATTGGCTTTTGTGATGGCAGGTATCGGTATAGGGCTCGGAGCATTCCTTACTCTTGTATATACCCCTTCGGTCACTACGACAACGGCTTCAAGTATAGGAATGAATATCTTTATAGCCATAGTATTTGGTGGAATGCCCATATCGGGAGGCGCAAGATCCAGGATATACGCCGCACTGGTTGGAGGTTTCTCATATATGCTGCTTAACGACATTTTGGAGATAGTGATAGATTCCAGTGCAGCATACGGAATAACACAGGTGATCAGCGCAGTTTTCTTCCTGATAGTGGTCTATATCACAGGAATGAATTACAAAACCGCACTATTGCCAAGATAAAGAACTTATGAAAACGGAGGAACAAATATGAACAGGAAAGTAACAAAGGTACTCGGACTTGCCATGGCAGCAGCCATGACCGTAATGACAGGATGCGGCAGCAGCGCACCTGCTGCGGTTTCAGACACAACAGATAACAGCGCTGATAATGCGGTTACAAGTGAAGCTTCCGCAGATCAGGGTGAAACTCGTAAGATTGGTGTACTTGTTGCAGACGTCAGCGGCGAGGAAGCACTTGGATTCAGAAACTACTACGAGAAATATATTCAGAACAACTACAATGTAACCTTTGATTATACAGATGCTCTTGCAAGTGCTGAGGATGAGAAGGCAGCCATCGAGAAGTTTGCATCAAAGGGATATGACGCCGTTATCTCGCTCTCCAGCAGTGACAGAGCTCAGCAGATCGAGACCTGTGAAGAGTATGGCATCTACTATGCGATTGCATCCGGCGTGCTTGATGAGAGTCAGTATGAGACCTACAAGACTTATGAGCATTTTGTCGGCCAGGTTGGACCTTCAAACGAGACAGAGTTTGAAGCCGGCAAGGAGATGGGCAAGTATTTTAAGGATAAGGGCGTAAAGAGCGTTGCCATCTACGGAGCGTTTATCCCCAATCCTATGCACGTATACCGCGCAGCAGGTGTGATCGCCGGACTTGGTGATACCTACGGCGGAACAGATGATATGAACGGTATGATCGGACAGATATTCCAGGATCAGGGTGTTGACCTTACAAAGGTTTCTGGAGATGTTGAGGTGGTAGCTTACCTTCAGGGATATGGCGACACAACCACCGACGAGCTCAATGCAGCGATCCAGAAAGCACCTGAGGCATTTATCTCAGTGGGAATGGCAACAACCTTCTTTGCTCAGACACTTAGTCAGGAGAACATTCCTTTTTCAGATATCGACTCCTTTACAGCCATGAACAGCGAATCAATGAAGAATGGCTCTCTTGAGTATCTCGCCGGCAAATATTCATCTTCCATCGGACCTGTATTCGCTCTTGTAATGGATGCGATTGACGGAAATGTTATTAGAGATCCCGAGGGAAATGCTGTCTCCTTCACACAGGGCTATCTTGTGGCAACAGATGCAGAATCCTTTGACCAGTACTATGTAAACGACAACGGTGATACACCTATTTTTGACAAGGCAAGTCTTGATGGCATTATCGGTCAGGATGTTACCTATGATGATGTAAAGGCACTTATCGAGAGTAAGTGATGAATGGAGGCAGTTCATGAGCACCCTTAAGAAGATTTTAAAAACATTGGCAATCCCTGCGGCTGTGGCAGTGGTATTGGAAGGAATCTGCCTTGCAAATGGGCAGACCATCATATCGGGAGCAAAGAGCTTTGATAACTTTGTGGTGTATACAGCCATCGTTATGATCACCACCATGGCGCTCTCCATAAACTTAAACAGCGGAAGATTTGATTTTTCCCTGGGGGCAATGGCAGGACTTTCATCTGTGATAGGTGCGAAGATCACATACGGTTTTCTTAAAGGGGGCTCTGGTTCTGCACTTCTTATGCTGATAATAACGGTTCTTGCGGGAGCACTGCTGGGACTTATATCGGGAACCGTGTACTGCGCTTTGAGGCTTCCGCCCATTATCGTCTCTCTTGGTGTGACCCTGGTATACGAGGGAATAATGTATACCATAACAGGCGGCAAATACCTTATGAGTGAGGTTCAGAACAGATCCATGTCAGGCTTTGTTGGAACCTGGCTTTACGCAGCTGTTATTATTGCGGCGGTTCTTATCTTTATGATCATTGTCTTTGAGCGGACCTCCTTCGGCTATGATTACAACGCCCTTAAGTCAGGGCAGAAGGTAGCTGTAGCCACCGGTATCAATGAGGTTAAAAACGCCCTTATCTGTTACACGATCTGCGGCGGCCTTATGGGACTTGTGGGTATGCTGAATGCCGCAAGAAATACCACTATAAACGGAGGACAGCTGAATTTCGGAAGTATAGCCATTATGTTCACGGCCTTCCTTCCGATGTTCATTGCAGGCTATATCGGAAGGTTCGGAAACGAGAAGGTGGGCTTTTTGCTTTCTGCCCTGTGTATGTCACTTCTGAATTCCACCTTTGCGGTTTTCTCAAACCAGATAAATGCCACGACTCAGTCGATCATAAATGCAGTACTGCTGGTGATCTTCTTAATCTATTTAAACAATAATCATTTGATCAAGAGAATATTTGCACATGTATAACGAGAAATTATTACGGGAAGCGACAGCTCTTTTCCCTGAAATAAAGAAAAATAAGATAAACGAATGTAAGTGTATCGACTTAAAGAAGGATGGGGATGTCATAAAAAGAGATCCCCGTCCGGCATATAGGTCTATCGCACTGAAAAAAGACGACTCCATCATCCTGGATTTTGAGGACCACTATGTGGGGTACCTGACCCTGGACCTTGGCTATGAAGGGGCTCATCCTGACTCTCCGGTACTTCTGAGAATCCGTTTTGCGGAAAGAGAGATCGAGCTTTTTGAGGATGCCTCAGAGTATAAGGGCTGGGTCTCACCGGCCTGGATTGAGGAGGAGCTTATCCATGTGGACATAGTGCCCTCAGTTGTGGAACTGGACAGGAGATACTCCTTCAGATACGTCAGGATAGAGGTGGTTGATATCAGCTCCAGATTCTCTTTAAGGGTAAATGATGCATCCCTCACAGCAGTATCCTCTGCCCCGGATGAAGCTCTTTTGCCCTACTACAGCAGTGATGAGCTGGACATGGAAATTGACAGGGTGGCTGTAAAAACACTCCATGACTGTATGCAGACAGTCTTTGAGGATGGGCCCAAAAGGGACAGAAGACTATGGATCGGAGACCTGCGAATTCAGGCTCTGGTGAATTATGTCACCTACAACATGAATGACATGGTAAAGTCAAATCTTTATCTGTTCGGGGCTCTGACTCAGGAAGACGGACGGGTGGGAGCCTGTATCTTCCTTGATCCGAAGCCTGAAGTTGATGACACGAATATGTTTGACTATTCCCTGTTCTTTATCGTGATTCTTCGGGATTACTACAAAAGGACCGGGGATAAAAAAGCTGTGCTGGATCTTTTTGATGTATGCAAAAGACAGATTGAGCTGGCTAGGCAATGCCTGGATGAGCGCTTTGTGGTAAGGGACTCGGATGGTCTTGGCTGGTGCTTTGTGGACTGGAATCTTGCCCTCAATAAGCAGGCCTCCGCTCAGGGAATCTTCATGTATGCCCTTGAGGCAGCCATCGAGCTTGCCCAGTGCGTCGGAGACGTTCTTGCGGAAGAGGAATATGCGCAGCTTTATCTCAAGCTCAAGGAAGCTTCCAACAGATTCCTTTATGATGTTGAGAAGAAGCTCTATGTAAGCGGAGCAGAAAGTCAGATCTCATTTGCCTCGCAGATATGGATGGTGCTTGGAGGAGCAATGGAAGGTAAGGCAGCAGAGCGGCTCTTTGACAGAATGGAGGCCTGCCCTGAAGCAGTGACCATGGTGACTCCCTACATGTACCATAACTACATAGATGCACTTATTAAAATTGGAAAAAAAGATGTGGCTCACAGGAAAATGTCAAAGTACTGGGGAGGGATGGTGGCAAATTCCGCCGATACCTTCTGGGAACTGTATAATCCGGAAAATCCCAACGAGTCGCCCTACGGGGGCACAATTGTGAACAGCTACTGCCATGCATGGAGCTGTGGACCGGCATATTTTTTGAGAACCTATTTTAATGATACAAAGGATGAACTGTAAATGAGCATAAAGATTGATTATAAAGCAAACCCGTTCTGTCTTGATGATGAGGCGATAAAGTGGGTAGAGGATACCTTTGCCTCTATGACAGAAGATGAGAAGTGCGGGCAGGTATTCTGCCCCATGGGTTTTTCTAATGACGAAAATGTTCTTCGGGGCATAGTTGAAGGCGCAGCTGTGGGCGGAATGATGTACAGAAGCGGCCCGGCAAAAGAGCTGAGAGCTACCCACAAGAAGATTCAGGACATGGCAAAGATTCCTCTTCTTATCGCTGCCAATACAGAGGCCGGAGGAGACGGACTCTCCTTTGAGGGGACGAGTTTTGGAAAACCAATGGCGGTAGCTGCAACAAACGATCCGGAAAACGGATACCGGATGGGATATGTTGCCTGCAAAGAAGGCGCAGCTCTTGGGCTTAACTGGTCCTTTGCCCCTATCGTGGATATCAACTGGGAATTTCACAATCCCATAACCAATGTAAGGACCTTCGGAGATGACCCGAAGAAAATCGAAGCCTTTGCCTCAAGATACATGGATGGAGCCGATGAATGCGGCGTAGCGGTATCAATCAAGCACTTTCCCGGAGACGGCATAGATGAGAGGGACCAGCACATCGTTACAAGTGTTAACTCACTTGGCGTCAGGGAGTGGGATGAAAGCTTTGGCTATATCTACGGATCGCTTATAGGCAAGGGAGCAAAGACCGTGATGGTTGGACATATCGCTCAGCCTGCCTATGTAAAGGAGATTAACAAGGATGCCACAAAAGAGGAGATGCTCCGCCCCGCCTCTCTTTCAAAGGAGCTTCTGAAGGGGCTGCTTAGAGACAAACTTGGCTTTAACGGTCTTATCATAACTGATGCGACCCCGATGGTGGGCTTTACCTCGGCAATGCCAAGGAGCAGGGCCATCCCTACGGCAATTATGAGCGGCTGCGATATGATCCTCTTTAACAAGGATCTTTCCGAGGACATCGGCATTTTGAAAGATGGACTGAAAAGCGGTCTTCTTACAAATGAGCGCCTGGATGAGGCGGTTCTTCGCATCCTTGCCACAAAGGCCTCACTGGGGCTTCATGTAAAGCAGAGGGAAGGAAGGCTTGTCCCCTCAGAGGATGCCATAGGCATAGTGGGCTGCAGTGAGCATAAATCCTTCGCAAAAGAGGTGGCTGATAAGGCCATTACCCTTGTCAGGGATGAGAAGGCTCTTTTGCCTGTAAATCCGGGTAAGTATAAGAGAATATACCTTAATGTTATAGACAAAGAGATGAATCCCTGCAGCGATTTTGCGCTGATGTGGAAGGAAAAGCTTGAGAAGGAAGGGTTCGAAGTTACCGTAAGGGACAGGAGAACGCGGATAACGCCCATGGATTTCATGGATGTTGAAAACCTCCCGGACAAGAAGAAGGCTCTTTTGAATGAAATGTACAGAAGCGTTTCCGAGATGAAGAAGGATTACGATCTGTATATCTATGTCTGCAACATGGAGAATGCATCCAATAACACCACCCTGCGTCTTAACTGGAATGTGCTTTTTGGCCTCGGTGATGATGCTCCCTGGCATGCAAAAGAGATACCGATGATAATGATCTCCACCGCATACCCCTATCATCTTTTCGATGCACCCATGATCGGAACCTATATCAATGCTTACAGCGGCAATGAAGACTTCTGCAATGCTGTGATTGAAAAAATCATGGGAAGATCTAAGTTTGAGGGAGTAAGCCCCATAGATCCCTTCTGCGGAAAGGATTACATATAAAGATAGGCGAAAGGATGGGCAAAATGAATATAAAAGGGATAATCTTTGACCTGGACGGAGTCATCTGCAGCACCGATGAGTATCACTATCAGGCGTGGAAATCCATCGCGGATGAAGAAGGCATATATTTCGACAGGAATATAAATGAAAGACTCCGGGGAGTCTCAAGGGCTGAAAGCCTTGAGATCATACTTGAGAGAGCGACTGCTTCATACAGCCCGGAGCAAAAGGCTGCTCTCATGAAAAAAAAGAACAATATCTACAGAGAACTTCTAAAGAATATGGGGCCCAGGGACGTCACTGAGGAAGTGAGAAGCACCTTAAGGAAACTTAGAGAAAAGGGATATGGTCTATCCATTGGCTCTTCCTCTAAGAACACCAGGTTTATCCTGGAGAGGACAGGCCTTACTGATGCCTTTGACGGAATCAGCGACGGCAACATGATCTCCAGGTCTAAGCCCGATCCCGAGGTGTTCATAAAGGCAGCTGGTATCCTGGGGCTTAAAAACGGTGAGTGCCTTGTGATAGAAGATGCTGTCTCCGGCATAGACGCGGCAAATGCAGCGGGCTTTCACAGTGTCGGAATAGGCCCTGCTGCGGAGTGTGAGGGAGCAGAGTTTAAAATACAGAACTTATCTGAAATTTTGGATATCTAGTTTCAAAAATTAATAATTTCCTTTAAAACAAGAGAATAGACTTCAAAATGGATTTCCGAAAGGCAACAATAGTAATCTGAAGATGAGCTTAAGATAGGGCGTATAAACTATAAGGTTTATGAGTCTTTTCTTTTCTACCATATACCAGACGCGGATTGGATAAGAATTCAGTTGTAAAGGATTTCTTGACAACTGCTTCCGATGGAAAAAATTACAGAACAAAGCATTATAATCTTGATGTGATCATTTCTGTTGGATATAGGGTTAAATCTCAGCGAGGCACTGAATTTAGGCAATGGGCCAATTCAGTGTTAAAGCAGTATATTATAAATGGTTATGCTATCAATGAGAAAAGACTTACTGCACTTCAGAAAACTGTCGAGATTCAGTCTAAAATGTTGGCTGCAAGCGAATAGCTGCGTCATTATTCCTGGAGTTCCTTAGCAGAAACAAAGCATTGTTCAGAGACGGACACAAGGTTATCAGTGATGGCGCGCTTGTTGCTATTACTCTTATGATTGCAGAGTCCAATCCGGAAGAGAAGGAGATTATGACAGCTTTGGTTATGAACTTGCTTAAAGTTTAATGCTTTTTACAAATCCGCCCTAACATGGTAATATATATTCTGCCGTGTTAGGGCTATTTTTATATGATAAAATGGTACTCGATGTGGCACTCGATTGGTGCCTGTATAGACAGGTATATGTTACAAATGGCTTAAAAAAGAGCTTTTTTAGAAGGAGAAATATAAAAAATGAAACTAGGAATCGAAAGACTTCTCCTTTATCACGTTTAGTTACATAAGGTCACGCGAACCGTTATTTCGCGATTGTTTGGAAACTATAATTACACGTTTCGCTACATAAATTCACATTAGAAAATGACAATTGGTGTAAGCCTGGTGTAGCGCTGGTGTATGAACTGTTAACCGGACATCATCACGCAGAATAATTGAATATTGATTTACATAAAGGGCAGTTGTTCGTGAAACAGAACAATTGCTCTTTTTCTATGCCCCAAAACGGGTGCAACTATATTCAATTCACAGGAGGACACAGAATGAACTACGAAGAGTTCAAGGAAAATCTTGCAAATGATGTTAAGGAACAGATGGAGGCTAGATCAGGCTCCGAGGTTACTGTTTAAACAAGAACAGTAGAGAAGATGAATGAGACTTATGATGCGCTCACAGTTAAACCCGAGGATAGCATCATCGGGGTAAACCGCAATATCACAAAACTTTATGAGGAATATGAGGATGGAAAGTCACAGCTAAAAGCTATATACAAAGATAATGCAGATACCATTGTCGGTAATATGGATTCGCAATTGTTTCTTGGTGGTACTGAGCAGACTACGCTCAAGGATCTGAATCAGATTTTGGGCAAGGAAACCATCGATATGTACAATACCGGTGAGAGTAAGGGTAATAATCCTTCGTATTCCATGAACTATCAGAAGACCGGAAAAGATCTTATGACCATGGATGAGATTGCAGTAATGGATGGGGGAAAATGTATTCTGCAGCTTCGAGGCGTGAGACCGTTTTTCTCTGATAAATATGATGTAACCCAGCATCCACATTATAAGGAGACAGCAGAGTATGATCCTAAGAACGCATATGATATTGTGAAGAATCTCAATCCCAAGATGTCGCTTAAGGATGATGACTTGTATTATGTTGTGGAAGTATAGTATTATCAGGAAATAAGCTATTCAACGAAAAAAAGGATACGTTAAAATATTTGTGTGTGATTCGTTGACGGGAATAATGAATAGCATTATACTATATATGAATAGAAAAGTTATGTCGGGCGCAGCTCCTGGCTTCTCCGCTGCGGAGACGTTAAATATGAGCAGAATAAATATAGCTGCATAATTAAAGGGTTCTGGCGACAGAACCCTTTAATTATGCAAAAAGGTGGAAAATGTTTAGTTGGGATGAATTAAAAGAATTAACTATCAAGCCAAAGATTAATGATATTTCTTTGGATTGTTTATCACAATACTATCAGAATTATTTGTATCCATTTATTTATGAATATAATATATCTGCTGACTCAGGAGAGAAAAAGACACTCAAGCTTAGTTTTGAAAAGAAGAATTTTTGTCATCTTCTTGGTATTGAATCAATTGCCAGGGGGCATGTTAGCAACAAAGAACTTCAAGCATATAAAGGTGATATTGGATGGGACAGTATAAGAAATGGGGATTATGAATTATCTGATCTTAAGGCTTTGAATGGTAATAAATTTAGAAGTGTTAAAGCAAAGTTTGTATATTTCTATTTGCTACCAAAACTTGCCGAAAAGCCAAATGCTGTTCTTTTTGATAATTTGAAAGTAATTGGTGGTACATCTATAAATAGCGAGATTGTATTTTATAGTAAAGTTGAAAAGGATAATGCAATAATACATTTAGGTATAGATTATGATAAAGGAACATCTTTCTATTATCCTAGATCATTCTTTGTAGAGAAGAAGAGTGTTGTTGATGATGACATATATATATCTTCTCAGGAGAGTATAGAAGTAACGGTAAAGAATAGAATAATTACATTATAGAAAACTGAAAAATATCATTACATAGACCAGCAAAAGTCGGAGACGTCCGATACTTACTGGTCTATTTTTATGTCCAAAATCAGGTGCACATGGAAAAGGGTATAACGAAACTATCAACCATATTTTTATTTTTAGAAAGGAGAGTAGTCCGAAAACTTGCGCAGTTTTTGGATGAAGGTAGGTATATGAAGGGTATGACATGGATGAAGTATAGAGTATGAAGGTAGAGTATGAGGTGCAGGTTTCGGGCGTGGGATGCTCGGTAGATCTTACTACAAAGGACTATAGCGAATCGCTTGTTTTATATACCATGGGATGGTATTTAGCGGAGCTTACAATAGTCGTAATCTACAAAGTGGGTGGGCAAAAGGGGAAGGTGAAATAAATAATTCATTTCAACGCAGAGTTTTTTAATAATAATTTCAGAGATATTTTCTTATGGGAATTTGCGGAATTTAGTAAAATGGTTGTGGTAATCTAGTTAACATAAACCATTTATCTCAGGAGGTAATTATCAATGAATAAAAAATCTGCTTTTGAAGTATACCTGTCTGCGGTTTTTAAATGGGGTATTACTGCACTGGTATCGGCCTGTATGTTTGCTACAGCAATGTTCATAGTAGAAAAGACAATTGGCTTTTATCAGGTTATCCCTTGGATCGCAGTAATAATTTTCGGTATCATGGATGTGTGTTTCTTTATTACAGGAATGCTGATTCTTAAGTCTTCATTTGATGAAGATGGATATTTAAAAGATGGAAAACTTCAAATAGGAAAGATTTTCTGCTCAGTTGTTCTTATCCTTCAGTGGAACTACATTATTTACATGGTTCCGACCAGAACATTCTGGGGATTTTTATGTTTCTTCCTGATACTTATCGGATTCTTTATGGATATTAAGCTACTGTCCGTTACCGGCAGTATTTGTATTGTTTCTATGTTTATTGCATGGTTTGTCAGAGGCACAGCTCTTTTGCCAGTAAAAGACGAACTCTTTATTACAGATGTAATCATGTGTGTTGTAGGCCTTGTGCTTTCGTTAGCCGGCCTTGTAATGTTCTTATTCTTTGTTTCACACTTTTTGATTACTGCCAAAAAGGATGAGCTTGAAGAGAACAACAGGCGTGTTACAGGTGTTATGGATGCTGTTCGTTCAATATCTTCCAAGATGGTAACTGCAGGAGCAACTCTTTTGGATATCTCATCAAGTGAGAGCGCTTCAGCAGAAGAGCTATCAGCAACAAGTGATGAGCTTGTTAAAAACAGTAATATTCTTGGTAATAAAGCAGATGAGAGTATGGCAAACTTGTCAGAGCTTAATGATTGCGCAAGCATTGTAGAAGAAAATGTTGAGACTGTTGAGAAGACATCTGACAACCTTCTTAAGAAGTCAAAAGAAAATGAGAAATCATTAAATGATCTTCAGGGGATAAATTCTGAAGTTTCTGATTCTATGGCAGTTACAACAGATATTGCAGACAGACTTCTAAAGGCAGTAGAAGAAATTGGAACAACGCTTGAACTTATTCAGGGAATTTCGTCATCAACAAGCCTTCTTGCTCTTAATGCTTCAATTGAGGCCGCAAGAGCGGGTGATGCTGGAAAGGGATTTGCTGTTGTAGCAACTGAAGTTGGTAAGCTTGCAGAAAACACGCAGAGCTCACTTAAGGACGTTGGTGCAATAATTGAAAGAGTTCAGAAGAACGTAGAAGAGATTACAGGACAGGTTGAGATAAATGCCAATAAGCTTGCTGAACAGAATGAACAGTTTAAGACAGTATTTGGCGACATAAGTGAAATGACTACAATGCTGAATGATTCGGTTAATGCAATTGAAGAGATGAATGAGGCACATAAACGCCAGTCAGAAATCATCAAAAAAACTGTTGAGATTAACCAGAATATCGCAGAGAGTATCAGAAGTGAGAACGAGCAGTTTGTGGCTATCAGTACCATGGCTGGAAATAATGCTACAAATACTGAGCATGTTGCACAGCAGGCTAGTGCAATCAATGACATGGTTGATGAGATTAATCGTCTTCTAAATAATTAAAAAGATGTGAGTGTCAAAAGACTGTGCCTTCTAAAAAAGAGGGCACAGTCTTTTTTTTAATACGAGGAAATTGCGCCTTGTCGGCGCAACCTTGAATTAAAGGCCCGGACAAGACCGGGCCATGCAAAGCGGAGGTATGCAGAGTATTATTATCAGTCTACCTCATCAAAGAATTCATCATCTTCGTGCATAAAGTAAGAAATTTTTCACTGACATTTTTAAAATTCATCCCGTATAATTGAGGATGAGTTATTTAACTTATACTTAGTAAATTCGCCGGAGGAACGAGATTCATGAAATTTGCTATGTTACTGTGGAGTTTTGGATTTTTTGAATAACTGACATATCTTTTAAATAACAGAATCAATGTAGCAAAGGAGATTATAGATATGGAATTTAATAAAGTTATTCAGAAGAGAGAGTCTGTTCGTAAGTACAGCGATACAAAGCCAACAGAAGATCAAGTGAAATATATTCTAGAAGCGGGGCGCTTAGCACCAACAGCTTTTAATAAACAACCACAACGAGTGTATATACTAAAAAGTGGAGAAGCTCTTCAGAGGATGGACAGTGTTCATCCATGCCGTTATGGAGCACCGATGGTAATTCTAGTATGTTCCGATAAAAATGCTGCAAGTAATTTTCAGGGTGGAAATAGCTATTTGACAGATGGTGTTATTGCAGCAACACATATGATGCTGGCAGCAACAGATATAGGATTGGATACATGTTGGGCTGGAGTGAATGATGTTCTTAAAACACAGAAGGTTTTTGACCTGCCAGAAAACATCTATCCTATTTGTTTCCTGGATTTGGGATTTCGCGCTAGCGATTTCAAAGGTGTATCTAGCGATAAAAAAAGGAATCCAATTGATTCAATGGTAACTATTTTATAAAAAATTGCGGCGTAGCCTTAGGGCGATTGTAAAGCAGGAGTCATAACCTGCCGCCGTATTTACTCCTGAAGAGGAGTATAGCGGAAAATTCCGCGTTAATTAATGCAGCGCTGTGTCGGAAAAGTCACTGCATGTTTTTACAAATCCGTCCTGACATGGTAATATATACTCGCTGTGTCAGGACTATTTTTATGTCACAATGTGTCATAACGCATAATTAATACAAAAATGGTGCCCGGCGTGGTGCTTGGTACAACAAGCTGAGATAACAAATGGCTTAAATAAAGCATTTATAGAAGGAGAAATATAAAAAATGAAACTAGGAATCGTGGGGCTTCCGAACGTCGGAAAGAGTACCCTTTTTAATTCACTTACAAATGCAGGAGCACTTGCTGCAAACTATCCTTTTGCAACAATTGATCCCAATGTGGGAATCGTAGCAGTGCCGGATAAGAGACTAAAGCTTCTTGGCGACCTTTATAATTCCAAGAAGGTTACACCTGCAACAATCGAGTTCGTTGATATTGCGGGACTTGTTAAGGGTGCATCCAAGGGTGAAGGACTTGGAAACCAGTTCCTTGCTAACATCCGTGAGACAGATGCAATCGTACATGTTGTAAGATGTTTCGAAGATCCCAACGTTGTTCACGTTGATGGAAATGTTGATCCTGCAAGAGATATTGAGACAATCAACTTAGAGCTTGTATTTGCTGATCTTGAAGTTCTTGAGAGAAGAATTGCCAAGACCACCAAGGCTGCAAGAATGGATAAGAGTGCAGCAAAAGAGCTTGAGCTTCTTAATAAGATTAAGGAAGTTCTTGAAGCCGGCAAGATGGCAAGGGAACTTGAGCTGGATGATGAAGATGAGAAGGCTCTTATGAATTCTTATGATCTTCTTACATGGAAGCCTGTAATTTATGCAGCAAACGTTAAGGATGATGATCTTGCAGATGATGGTGCTTCTAACCAGTATGTGGCAGCAGTTCGTGAGCTTGCTGCAAAGTCAGGAAGTGAAGTATTTGTGATCAGTGCTCAGATTGAAGCTGAGATTTCAGAGCTTGAAGCTGATGAGAAGGCAGAGTTCCTTGAGAGCCTTGGTCTTAAAGAGTCAGGTCTTGATAAGCTCATCGCAGCAAGCTACAGAACTCTCGGTCTTATGAGCTTCCTTACATCCGGAGAGGATGAGACCAGAGCATGGACCATCAAGATCGGAACAAAGGCTCCTCAGGCAGCAGGTAAGATTCACACAGACTTTGAGCGTGGTTTCATCAAGGCTGAGGTTATCAATTACGAAGACCTTCTTCGTGAGGGTTCCATTGCAGCAGCAAAGGAGAAAGGCCTTGTCCGCATGGAAGGTAAGGAATATGTAGTACAGGACGGAGACGTGATCCTGTTCAGATTCAACGTGTGATAATTTAAAGCATAGCAGCAAAATATCGAAGGTACCAATGCAAGACAGATTGCCGATTGGTACCTTCTTTTAGATTATTTAATCCCAAAGAAAGAGGTATATTATGAACACTACAAAAAACACAGACTCTAATTTAATGAAATACCTTCGCTGGGTATTTATCATTGCATGGACAATGCAGGTTGCCGTATGGATGCTATATCAGAATGGAGGAAGGTCTGAAGGGCAGCTTCTTATGGCTGTTATGATGTATGTTCCATTGATTGCGGTTCTTATTTCCGGAGAAAAACTTAATGGAATGGGCTGGAAACCCAAATTAAAAGGCAATATAGGAACGCTCCTTTTTGCATGGTTTGCACCGACAGTGCTCACAGCAATTGGCGCGGTAATATACTTCCTGATTTTTTCAAAACATCTTGATCTGACCGGACAGTATATACTCTCTGCATCGGGAGATGCCGGAACGGCTGCTCTGAAGGAACTGGATAATCAGGGTATTTCCTATTTTCAGTATATTCTGATCACATCTGCCAGCGCTTCGCTGTATGCGCCTTTTCTGAATATGTTTGCTGCAATCGGTGAGGAAGCAGGCTGGAGAGGATATATGCAGCCGGTGCTTAATGAGAAATTCGGCAGAACAAAGGGAATCATAATAGGCGGAATAATCTGGGGCATGTGGCACTGGCCGATTATAGGGCTTATTGGATATGAATACGGCTCCAACTACTTTGGATATCCTGTTACCGGAATGCTGCTGTTTTGTGTATTCACAATTGCCATGGGTATCTTATGTGAGATGGTTTATGAAAAAAGCGGATGTATATGGTTTCCTGCGATTTTGCATGGGTCAATAAATGCAGCTGCAACAATTCCGATAGCGCTATGCGTGCCGGATACCGGAAGCTTCAGACTTTTAGGACCTGCACCAAATGGCCTTCTGGCAGGGCTCCCGTTATTTATTGTGGCCGGACTTGTATTTAAATCAAGGTATGCGAGCAGTAAGGAAAAACAGTCTGAGTTTTGATAAAACGAACAAATACATCCGCATGAAAGTTCCGGCATAAAAGTTTATAAAAATTTAGCAATTTACAAAAAATATCACTGGCACAATATATGTCGGCAAAATGTCGACAAATACAATATCTTGTATGGGCGAGCCTCCCACCGGACGGTGAGGGGCTTTTTTGTGCCCAAAATCAGACAAAATGAGCTTTTCGCAAGGTTGTTAAATGAAAAAAAATGGTTTATTATACATGTAGGTGGTAAAAAGTGTCACAAAGTGGTGAAATGTGGTAGAGAATAATGGGAAAGGCGTACAAGGGCGAATATAGCCATTCAATCGATGCAAAAGGGCGACTGATCATCCCGGCCAAGTTTCGCGACCTGCTCGGAGAACAGTTCGTTGTAACAAAAGGCTTTGATGGATGTCTTTTTGCGTTTGATCAGGAAGGCTGGGACGCTTTTGAAGAGAAGCTTAAAGCTTTGCCCATGGATATACCCGGAGCCAGACAGCTTGGAAGATTCTTCATGGCAGGAGCAGATGATGTTGAACTGGATAAGCAGGGAAGAATCCTTCTTAAATCCAACTGGCTGACCCACGCTTCCATAGATAAAGAAGCTGTTGTTGCAGGTGTCGGCAATCGTGTCGAAATCTGGAGCAAGGACAAGTGGGAGGAAGCTACTACTTTTGATGATATTGACAGTATTGCAGCCAAGATGAGCGAGTACGGTTTGAGCATCTAAACCGCAGCTTTTGAGTCCGGAGCATTGCGCCCGGTACAAGGGAAGAGAACAAATGGAATTCAAGCATTACTCAGTACTTCTTAATGAAGTAATAGATAATCTGAATATAAAGCCTGATGGCATATATGTAGATGGAACACTGGGCGGTGCCGGACATTCCAGCCATATTGCCGAGAAACTCTCTGATAAAGGAAGGCTTATCGGTATAGATCAGGATGAGGATGCTATCAAAGCCGCCAGTGAGAGACTTAAGCCCTTCGGCGACAGAGTGACCATCATCCGCGATAATTACGAGAATGCAGTAAGCAGAATAAAAGAGCTTGGAATAGACAGCGTTGACGGGATTCTGCTTGATCTTGGAGTCTCTTCATTCCAGCTTGATAACGAAGAAAGAGGTTTTACCTACAGATTCGATACTCCGCTCGACATGAGAATGGACAGAAGACAGGAACTCACAGCCGGAACAATAGTAAATGAATTCTCTGAAATGGAGATTTTTCATATTATCAAGAATTACGGCGAGGATAAATTCGCCAAAAATATCGCCAAGCACATAGTTGCCAGACGAAGCGAGAAGCCGATTGAGACTACTTTTGAACTAAATGACATCATAAAGGCTGCCATTCCTGCGAGAATGAGAGAAAAGGGAGGACACCCCTCAAAGAGAACTTTTCAGGCTCTCAGAATAGCTTGCAACAGAGAACTCGACGTCCTCGAAAACTCTCTGGATGGAATGATAGATTTTCTCGCTCCCGGCGGAAGGATATGTGTAATAACCTTCCATTCGCTTGAGGACCGAATTGTTAAGAACAATTTCAGGAAAAACGAGAACCCATGCACATGCCCTCCGGAAATTCCGATATGTGTATGTGGCAAAAAATCAAAAGGCAAAGTAATTACACGAAAGCCTATCCTGCCTTCGGAGCAGGAACTTGAAGAGAATAGCAGAAGCGCCAGTGCAAAGCTTCGCGTATTCGAGAGAAGAGAAGAGGCGTAAGAGCCGATCATTTCTTATGGGGGAACAACAAAATGACTAGACGTTAAATCCCATTGCGCTAATTTTTAGGGGATTTACGAGGGGTATATTATGGAGAGAAATTACGTTTACGGTAACACCGTAAGAAAACAGAATGAGCCTGTCAGAAGACAGGAAAGGGAAGTGCCGCTTCACGTTCAGAAGAGAGCACAGGCCAGAAAAAGAGCGCACAGAATGAGTCTCCCTACACTGCTTGGACTTTCACTTGCAGTAGTACTTGCGGGCGGCGTACTTTCTATGTATATAACACTTCAGGCTGATATTAAATCCAGTGTAAAAACCATATCAACCATGGAGGCCAGATTAAATAGTTTGAAACAAGACAATGATGAGGCTTATAATAAAGCGGTTAGCAATCTTGATCTTGAGGAAATAAAAAGAATCGCCATAGGCGAATATGGTATGACTTATGCTACTGAAGGACAGATTGTTACTTATTCCGGTGGCGGCGGAAACGACTATGTAAGACAGGTTGCACCGATACCGGATGGAAATTAAGAGGAATGCCCGGAAGTAAGTTATGAGTAAGAAAAAGAACACCCAAAAATTCACATTGGCAATGAAAAAGAAGCTGGCAGTACTTTTTGCAATTGTACTGCTAGCTTTTGTACTGCTTGGAGTCAGGCTTTTTGTTATAACCAGAGATAACGGGAAAGAATATGAAAAGCAGGTTTTATCCCAGCAAAAATATGACTCATCAACAATTCCCTTCAGAAGAGGCGAGATTGTGGATGCAAACGGAACGGTTCTTGCTTACAGTGAGAAGGTTTACAACGTAATCCTGGATGCCAAGATCATTCTTTCTGATGAAAAGTTCTTAGAACCTACAGTTGAAGCGCTGGTTTCACATTTTGGCTTTGATGAGGGTGAGCTTAGACAGTACATCAAGGATAATCCTTCATCCCAGTATTACACACTGGCCAAGCAGCTTTCTTATGATGAGATCAGTGAATTTCAGTCCATGATAACCTACGGTACTGATAACTATAATAAGCTTATCCAGGGTGTGTGGTTTGAAGAAAACTACATCAGAAAATATCCAAACGGCTCAATGGCAGCCGATGTTGTAGGCTTCACCACAAGCGATAACAACGGAATTTTCGGACTTGAAGAATATTACAACGATGAGCTTAGCGGATCAAACGGCAGAATTTACGGCTATCTTGACGAGGATTCCAACCTTGAGAGAACAACAATTCCTGCAATTGACGGAAACACCATAGTTTCCACAATTGATGGCAATCTCCAGTCCATAGTTGAGAAGCATCTTCGTGAGTTCAACGAGACATATAAAGACAGTGCCCGTGAAGGAAACGCTGCAAATAATGTAGGCTGTATCATGATGGATATCCATACAGGAGATATCCTTGCTATGGCCAGCTATCCTACTTTTGATCTGAATGATACCAAGAATACAGATAATCTTATCGGTATGCCGCGAGTTGATGAAAACGGAAACAAAGTTGCCGGAGAAAGTATATATGATTCCGGTGTGTACATCACTCAGGAAATGCTTGATGAAATGAGCGATGAGGAGAAAATGTGGAACCTCAACGCTCTATGGAGGAATTTCTGTATTTCCGATACTTATGAGCCCGGTTCTGTAGCAAAGCCTTTTACTGTGGCAACAGGACTTGAAGCAGGCAAAATAACAGGTAATGAAGTATATGACTGTAACGGTTATCTCGAAATCGGCGGATACAAAATCCACTGCCACAACAGATACGGTGACGGCGCTGTTTCTGTTGAAAGAGGTATAGAGATTTCCTGTAACGTTGCCATGATGAAAATCGGTCAGGTTATCGGCCAGGATACTTTCTGTAAATTCCAGAAGCAGTTTGGCTTCGGTCTTAAGACAAACATTGATCTTGCGGGAGAGGCCAGAACAGAAGGCCTTACCTACACGGCTGAAAACATGGGATCCACAGAACTGGCAACAGGTACCTTCGGACAGGGCTTTAACGTCGATATGATCGAGATGATCTCTGCTTTCAGCTCACTTGTAAATGGCGGCAATTTTTACGAGCCTCACATTGTAAGCAAAATTCAGAATTCATCCGGTGCTACTGTTAAGAGCATCGAGCCAAGAATCTTAAGACAGACAGTTTCTGAGTCTACCTCAGATAAAATAATTGAGTATTGTAACCAGGTTGTAGCCGGGGATGAAGGTACAGGTAAAACTGCAAGACCTGCAGGATATATGATCGGTGGCAAAACAGGAACCGCTCAGACAGTACCCCGTGGAAACAGACAGTATGTCGTTTCTTTCATGGGCTATGCTCCTGCAAATGATCCTCAGATTGCAATCTATGTTGTAGTAGACAGACCAAATACAGTTGAGCAGGACGATGCAAAGTTTGCTACAAGAATAGTAAGAGCGGTCCTTACAGAAGCGCTTCCTTACCTTAACTTCCCTATGACAGAACCTGTTACAGAGGAAGAGCAGGCAGAGCTTGAAGCACTCAGAGAAAAAGAAATCATGATGAGTGCTGCCCAGGAAGCAGAGGTTGTGGAATCCGAAGACGGCGAAGAAGGCGAAGCTGCTGAAGGTGCAGAAGAGGCTACAGGCGAGAATGCCGAAGGCGAAGAAGGCACAGTAGAAGGTGATGATGCCGATGGCGGCGACGGAATCTGGGAAAAAATTCCTGAGGGCGAAGAAAAACCTGAAAATGCAGGCGAAGCCGAGGATGAAAACAAGGAACCTATTTGGAAGTCATTTGAAATGGATCCAGAAACGGGGTATTATATTGACCCGGAAACAGGCGGATTTATAGATCCGGAAGACGGACATATGATCGGCGGAGATCCGCTTCCTGATTTTGGTGAGTAAAAGGGGAAATATTGTTATGAAAGCACAGGATTTAAAAGGTAACAAGGTACTTATAATCGGAACAGGTATTTCGGGTATCGGAAGCGCGAAGCTTCTTGGAAAAGCCGGAGCTGTTCCTGTTATCCTTGATGAAAATACCAAGGTATATGAGAGAGAAGTAAGGACAAAGCTTGAGGGATACACCGGAGAAGAGCCGGAGATAATAATCGGTCAGCTTCCCGATGAAAAAATAAAGGAAATCGTTCTTGTGGTACCAAGCCCTGCTGTACCCATGGACTCACCTATAATGCTCAGACTTAAAGAAGCAGGAATCCCGGTATGGAGCGAGATCGAACTTGCTTACAATTTTGCAAAGGGCAGAATGATTGCGATCACAGGAACAAATGGAAAAACCACCACAACAACACTTGTGGGCGAGATAATGGCTGCTCATTTTGCATCCACTTATGTGGTTGGAAATATTGGATATTCCTATGCAGAGCGTGCTCTTGAGATGACAGACGACACAGTATCAATAGGCGAGATAAGCAGCTTCCAGCTTGAAGCTGTTGAGAATTTCCATGCATCCGTTTCTGCGATTCTCAACATCACACCGGATCATTTGAACAGACATCACACCATGGAATGCTATGCATCCATGAAGGAGAATATTACCAATAATCAGACAAAAGAGGACACCTGTGTCCTTAATTATGATAACGAATATACAAGGGCTTTTGCAGACAGATGTCCTGCTAAGGTTGTATTTTTCTCATCTGCATCAAAGCTTGAAAATGGCTATTATCTTGCGGATGACGAGATCATGTATGCAGAAAACGGAAGTTCAACCTTTGTTATGAATGTTCATGACATGAATCTTGTGGGCACCTGCAATTATGAGAATGTCATGGCGGCTATCGCTATGGGCAGAGCCATGGGCGTGCCTATGGAGACGATTCTTAAGGCGGTCCATGATTTCAAGGCGGTTGAGCACAGAATCGAGTTTGTGGCAACCAAGAACGGTGTGACCTACTACAATGATTCCAAGGGTACAAATCCCGATGCTGCCATCCAGGGTATCAAGGCAATGTGCAGACCCACATACCTTATCGGAGGAGGCTACGACAAGGGCAGCGAGTATGATGAATGGATAAATGCTTTTGACGGAAAAGTGAAAAAGCTTGTTCTTATCGGAGCAACAAAGGAGAAGATAGCGCAGTGTGCCGATAAAAACGGTTTCCATGACTATGTTTTCATGAATTCTTTTAAGGAAGCGCTTAAATATTGCAGCGATAATGCTGTTTCGGGAGATGCGGTTTTACTTTCGCCCGCATGTGCAAGCTGGGATATGTTCCCCAGTTATGAAGTGAGAGGTAAACAGTTCAAAGACTATGTAAATAGCCTTAAATAAACCTTTGAGGGGAGATTTATGCAGGCAGCCAGAACCATCGACAGACCAAAGAGAGAGCTGTACGTAGATTACAGTATGATATTTATCGTACTGTTTCTGCTTGCTTTTGGTCTGATCATGCTATATTCAACAAGTTCATACGAAGCGTCGATCGATTATCATGATTCGGCGTACTATTTCAAGAAACAGCTAGGCTTTACCATATTCGGAATAGGTGTAATGGCTGTTGTTTCAAGAGTTCCATATCGTATTTACAAAAAGTTTGCGGTTTTTATGTATGCATTTGCAGCGGTTATGGTACTTCTTGTAAAAACAAGTCTTGGAAAAGAGGTAAACGGTGCCAGGAGATGGCTCAGATTCGGACCTTTGGGTATTCAGCCCGCAGAGGTTGCTAAGCTGTGTATGATCATCGTTATGGCTTCGTTTATCGCTGCAGCCAACAGGAAAATAGCCACGACCAGAGGCTTTTGGACCACGTTTTTGATCCCTGCTCCAATCAGTATTATGGTGTGGCAGATAACTGAGAATCTAAGTTCAGCCATAATAATTTACGGAATTACGTTTTTGATGCTCTTTGTTTCAACTCCGGGATATCGACGATTTATCCTGATTGCTACGGGAGCGGTAGGCCTTGCGGCGATAATCGTATTCGCCATTGCCAAGGCCGGATATAACAGTGAACTAAACTTCAGATTTGTGCGAATTCTTGCATGGCTTGATCCGGAAGCCTATGTAAACGATAAGGGGTATCAGACCCTTCAGGCTCTTTATGCCATCGGCTCCGGCGGAATTTTTGGAAAAGGCCTGGGGGAAAGTATGCAGAAGCTGGGCTTTATTCCTGAAGCTCAAAATGATATGATATTCTCTATTATATGCGAAGAATTGGGGCTTTTAGGCGCCATTGCGGTTCTTTTCATGTTTGCGCTGCTTATATGGAGAATGGTCATTGTAGCCAATAATGCACCGGATATGTACGGGGCTCTCCTTGTTATAGGCGTAATAGGTCATATCGCGCTGCAGGTTATCCTGAATGTGGCGGTTGTGACCAATACTATTCCCAACACGGGTATTACTCTGCCTTTCATCAGTTATGGTGGTAGTGCGACGGTATTTTTGCTGGTCGAAATAGGAATAGTGTTTAACGTGGCGAGAAATATTGAACTTTGAGTAGAACAAAAAGATGGTAAAAAGACGAAGGCGTGTAAAAAGATATAGGGAAAAGGCTCCCCGAATGAGCTTTGGGGAGCTGTTTATGTTACACAAAAGTCTTTTCATTCTTGGCGCTTTTGTCATTATTCTTCTGATAGCGATTTTGTCTGCCGCCATATATATTTATAAAAATTATACGGTTGTAAATACATATGTTGACGGAAATACGCATTATACCGACCAGGAAATAATGGATATGGTCATGGATGGCAGATTTGGTCATAACTCCATCTACCTGTCCTTTAAATACAGAGATAAAGCCATTACAGGTATCCCTTTTGTTGAAAAAATGGATGTTGAGGTCGTTTCACCTGACACCATCAAGATAAATGTGTATGAGAAGGCTGTTGCGGGTTATGTTAAGTATCTCGACAGATATATTTATTTTGACAGGGACGGAATAGTGGTTGAGACCTCCAGCGAACCTTCAGAAGGCGTTCCGCTGGTTTTGGGCCTTGATTTTGACTACGTGGTGCTCCATGAGAAGCTTCCTGTTGCAGATGACAATATTTTTGCAGAAATTCTCGATGTTACACAGGTTTTGACCAAATACAATCTGGATGCCGACAAAATATTTTTTGACAGTGAATTTCACATTTATATTTATTTTGACTCGGTAGAGGTGAGCCTGGGAACTAATGAAAATATTGATGAGAAAATCATACAGCTACAGTACATTTTGCCAAAACTTGAAGGAAAAAGCGGCATATTAGAAATGTCAGATTACGACGCAAATACTCAGAACATAACTTTTGAAGAGAAAAAATAAAAATTCTATGTTGTAAAATTTCTAAAAAAATTATAATATAGTTTAGGAGTTTTAGTTATGAAGGAGGAGCACTATCTTGCTTGAAATAAAGTCAAACGAGGCAGAATCCGGTGCCAAGATCATAGTTGTTGGGGTTGGCGGTGCAGGAAATAACGCTGTTAACAGAATGGTGGAAGAAAGTATTTCCGGTGTAGAATTTATCGGAATTAATACAGATAAGCAGGCGCTTCAGCTTTGCAAAGCACCTAAGCTTTTGCAGATCGGAGAGAAGTTGACCAAGGGCCTTGGTGCGGGAGCCAAGCCTGAAATCGGTCAGAAAGCAGCTGAAGAGAGTCAGGAGGAGATTACCGAAGCTCTTAAGGGAGCAGACATGGTATTCGTTACCTGTGGTATGGGTGGCGGTACCGGTACCGGTGCAGCTCCTGTTGTTGCCAAGCTTGCAAAGGATATGGGTATTCTTACTGTAGGTGTAGTAACGAAGCCTTTTGCTTTCGAGGCAAGAGTTCGTATGCAGAACGCACTTAATGGTATCAATACCATCAAGAATAATGTTGATACTCTTATCGTTATTCCCAACGATAAGTTACTTCAGATTGTAGACAGACGTACTACTATGCCTGATGCTCTTAAGAAGGCTGACGAAGTACTTCAGCAGGCTGTTCAGGGAATCACTGATCTTATCAATGTTCCTGCAGCAATCAACCTTGATTTCGCTGACGTACAGACAGTCATGAAGGATAAGGGTATTGCTCATATCGGTATCGGATCCGGTAAGGGTGATGACAAGGCTACAGACGCTGTTAAGATGGCAGTTGAGTCACCTCTTCTTGAGACCAAGATCAATGGTGCGTCCAATGTTATCATCAATGTATCCGGTGATATCTCTCTTATGGATGGTTCCATTGCAGCTGATTACATCCGTAATCTTGCAGGTGATGATGCTAATATCATCTTCGGTGCTATGTATGATGAGACTATGTCTGATTCCTGTAACGTAACTGTTATCGCTACAGGTATCGAGGATAAGAACAACGGACCTTTACCCAAGGTTACAACTCGTCCTCAGGGAGTAGCACAGCCTACAGCAACACAGGCAGCTCCTGTACAGACAGCAGCACAGCAGCCCACAGCTCAGACAGTAACTCCTCAGACAACTGTGCAGCCCACAATCAGTACTCTTGAGAATGCTCATACAGCTCAGGAAGTGACAGCACCCAAGACTGCTCCTACACCGGCACCTACTCAGCAGGCAGCTAAGCCTACATCAGGTCTTAGATCTACACCTGAGGTACGCAGCAGTGTAGCTCCCAGAAGTCTTACAATTCCGGATTTCTTACAGAAGAAATAATAGATAGTGTTTAATTAATATATAAGAACAACTGCAAACCTGCAGTTGTTCTTTTTTTACACCTTTCTGCATGATATTTTGTGTGGATTATTACGAAAAATGGTGTTACAATAACTTGTGTGGGTGAATTTTGCGAGCCCCAAATATTGACATTGGTTGTGTGCAATACACAGAAAGGTTAGTGTTATGAAATGTCCCTTTTGCGGTAAAGACAACACTCGGGTAATTGATTCCAGACCTGCTGATGAGAATACTTCCATCAGACGCAGACGTGTCTGCGATTCATGTGGTAAGAGATTTACCACCTATGAGAAGGTCGAGACTATTCCTCTTATTGTTATCAAGAAGGATAATAACCGCGAGCCTTATAATCGTGCCAAGATTGAGGCCGGTGTTTTGAGAGCTTGCCATAAGAGACCTGTCAGTGCTGAACAGATTACCCAGATTGTTGATGCTGTTGAGACAGAAGTATTTAACCTTGAACAGAAGGAGATACCCAGCCGTATTATCGGTGAGCTTTGCATGGAAAAGATGAAGAATCTCGATCCTGTTGCTTATGTAAGATTTGCATCTGTTTATCGTGAGTTCAAGGATGTTAACACCTTCATGGATGAGCTCAAGATTGTTCTTGAGAAGGAAGAGGAAGGCGTTATCACTGACGCAACTGATAAAAGCACACCGCTTCTTAAAAAAGAATAATAGTGCCCTTGACACGTGACCTATCTTTCCGTATAGTTTATAGGCGTGGGTAAAAGGTGCTTAAACCAGGTGCCTGAATACTCGGAAAAATTTAATACAGAAAGAAGGATTGTAACATGATGAAGAAAAAGATTGAGAGGAAAAGAGGCCTTTCTATTCTCTTAGTTGTGTTGACGACACTGACTCTTACATTGGGCGGATGCTCAAGTAAAAAGGCAGACGATTCCAGTACAGATGCGAACGGACAGACTGCAGATGCCAGTTCAGAGGTGAACGGTGAAGCAGGTAGCGAAGATGGCACTGTATCAGCGGAAGATCTTTCACAGATTACTATCGGTATTCCTCAGGATATTGACAGTATGGACCCGCATCTTGCAAAATCAGCGGGAACCAGAGAGATACTGTTCAATGTTTATGAAGGACTGGTAAAGCCCGATGCAGATGGTAATCTTCAGCCTGCCATAGCCAGTGACTACACAATTTCAGATGATGGAAAGACTTACACTTTCACACTGAGAGATGGAGTTAAGTTCCATGATGGATCCACGGTTACGGTAGAGGATGTAAAATATTCGATTGAGCGTAATGCCGGTACCGATGGAAGTGATCCGTTGATATCGGCTTTTTCTAATATTGAAAGCGTTGAGACACCGGATGAGTCCACTATTGTACTGACACTTAAGGAAGCAAACACAGAGTTCCTTGCATATATGATAGTATCTATCATACCTGCATCTAATGAGGATCCTGAGGGTAATCCTATCGGAACAGGCCCTTACAAGTTTGTATCCCGTTCTCCTCAGGAGAATGTCATTCTCACGAAGTTTGATGATTACTGGGGTGATGCAGCTTACATCAAGGATATCACTCTCAAGGTTGTAGCTAACTCAGATTCAATCGTAATGGAGTTAGAGGGCGGCTCACTTGATATGTATGCACGTGTAACAAGTGCTCAGGTATCACAGCTTTCCGATAAGTTTGATGTTTACGAAGGAACCATGAACCTGGTACAGGCTCTTTACCTCAACAATGCAAAGGAGCCATTTAACAATGTTCAGGTACGTCAGGCTCTCTGCTATGCAATTGATCCTCAGACAATCATGGACTTTGTTTCAGATGGTAAGGGTACAGAGATCGGAAGTAGTATGTTCCCTTCATTCGGTAAGTACTTTGATGAGAGTCTTAACGACACATATAACCAGGATATAGCTAAGGCTAAGGAGCTTCTTGCAGAAGCAGGATATCCTAACGGTTTTGATTTCACAATCACTGTTCCTTCCAACTACACACAGCACGTTGATACAGCTCAGGTGCTTGTTGAGCAGTTTAAGGAGATTGGTGTAAACGCTACTATCCAGGAAGTTGAATGGAATACATGGCTTGATGATGTTTATACTAACCGTAACTTCCAGTCAACAGTAGTAGGTGTTGATGCATCTACACTTACAGCTTATGCGCTTCTTTCCAGATATGGTTCAGATGCACATAACAACTTCATCAACTTCAGCGATGCTGATTATGATGCAGCTCTTGCAGCAGCAGTTAAGGCAACTGATGACGCTGAGAAAACAGCTAAGTATAAGGAATGTGAGAAGATCCTTTCCGAGAAGGCTGCAAACGTATACATTCAGGACCTTCCTGAATTCGTAGTTCTCAATAAGAATTACACAGGATATACATTCTATCCGCTTTATGCGCAGGATTTTGCAAAGATCAAGCCTGCACAGTAATGACTGCTTAATAAGAGCAGGGATTCAATAATTTTGTAAAAAAGAGGAACACGCATATGAGATATATATTGAAAAAGGTTTTAAGCATGGTGCTTACTTTGTTCGTTGTATCTCTGTGCGTGTTTTTAGCTTTCAGCCTTATCCCCGGAGATCCCGTAACAAGAATGTTCGGAACAGAGGCAACTCCGGAGCTTATAGCTCAGTACAGAGAGAAGATGGGACTTAACGACCCGCTTCTTGTGAGATATTTCAGATGGTTTACTTCTTTTATTCAGGGAGACATGGGTACTTCTTATGATTACAAGATTCCTGTAGCAGGAATGATAGCTGAGAAGATACCGATCACTCTTACTTTGGCGATTATGTCATTCGTAATCATGGTTCTTATTTCAATTCCTCTTGGAATATATATTGCCAAGCATGAAAACGGAATCATGGATCACATTATTTCAATATTAAATCAGATAATAATGGCGATCCCGCCTTTCTTTTCAGGTATTCTCATAACCTTCTTTTTCGGAGTTATTTTGAGAGTATTTAAGCCCGGCGGTTTCGTTTCATATACAAAGGATTTTGGAGCATTTATTAAGTATTTGATTCTTCCTGCGGTTGCCATTGCTCTTCCTAAGGCTGCTATGGCTACCAAGCTTCTCAGAGGCTCGGTTATTGAGGAAGCAGGCAAGGATTACACAAGAACTGCTTATAGCAGAGGGAATACCACTAATGCGGTGCTGTACCTCCACGTGCTTAAGAATGCCATGATACCTGTAGTTACTTTTATGGGTATGGCTCTTGCAGACATGGTTGCAGGAAGTATTGTTATCGAGCAGGTTTTTGGTATTCCCGGTATCAGCAGGATTTTGCTCACGTCCATAAACAATAGAGATTATCCCGTTGTCGAAGCCATTATAATGGGCATAGCGATAATGGTTCTTGTTATAAATCTTTTGGTAGATATCATTTACAGGATAATAGATCCCAGAATCGAGGTGGAGGAGTAATGAAAAGATTTTTAGCACTTTTCAGAAAAAACAAAGCCACCGGCAAAAGGAATTCATACCTGATTTTGGGATGCATATTTACAGGTGTGATCCTGCTCATGGTTTTAATAGGACTTTTTTATATGCCGTATTCACCCACCAAGATGGATGCGTCCTCCAAGCTTCAGGGCTTTTCATTTAAGCATTGGATGGGAACCGATCACATGGGAAGAGATGTTCTTAGCAGAGTTATGTACGGAAGCAGAGTGACTCTTGCAATTGCGGCATCCACCATTGTTATCGGCGCCGGACTCGGCACTATCATTGGGGCTCTTACGGGATATTTTGGCGGAATATTTGATGAGATCAGCATGAGAATCATCGACGCCATGCTTGCTTTCCCAAGTATCCTGTTGTCATTGGTGTTTGTCAGCCTTTTTGGAACAGGTACATATCAGGTGGCGGTAGCTCTTGGTATTTCCTTTGTTCCAAGCTTTGCAAGAATTGTAAGGGGCGAGTTCCTTAGAAGTAAGAACATGGATTACGTAGAGGTGGCAAGGCTTCAGGGCGTATCAGACCTTCGAATCATTTTTGTACATATATTGCCCAACACTGTTGGTGTCCTTATGTCATCTATTATGATCGGCTTCAACAATGCGGTACTTGCTGAAGCGGGACTTAGTTTCCTTGGAATTGGAGCGCAACCGCCATACGCAAGTCTTGGAAATATGCTTTCGGATGCACAGAGTTATCTTTTCAACAGACCAAGCTATGTTATCGGCATAGGCGTTGTAATAGTAATTATGGTTTTGGGCTTTTCATTCCTCAGCGAAGGAATAAAGAGAATTTCAAATTATTGATTTATACCTGTATTTTAGGGAGATTTTCATGGAAGTTATTTTGGATGTAACAGATCTTCATATTGAGTTTCATGATCATGATAAGCCTGAGACTGTTGTTGAGGACTTTGATCTCATGCTTGAAAAGGGCGAGATCGTCGGTATAGTAGGCGAGTCCGGCTCGGGTAAGAGCATGAGTGCCCTTGCCATCGCGGGACTTCTTAAGAGACATGCCCTTACCAAAAACGGAAGGATTATGTTTGACGGTCATGACCTTCTTACCTGTGATCGTAAGATATTAAGGTCATATCAGGGAGATGAGATTTCCATTATTTTCCAGGAGCCTATGACATCCCTTAATCCTGTTAAGAAGATTGGCTGGCAGGTTGAGGAATCCCTTAGAATCCATCACAAGGAGATTGATAAGGCTACCAGGAAAAAGAAAGCTATTGAGATGATGGATGCCGTGGGCCTTCGTGAGCCTGAGAAGGTGTATGACATGTATCCCCATGAACTGTCAGGCGGTATGAGGCAGAGGGTTATGATCGCGGCAGCAATGATAGCAGAGCCAAGGATACTTATAGCTGATGAGCCTACAACAGCTCTTGATGTGACGATACAGGCTCAGATAGTTGATCTTCTCAGGAAGCTTAATAAAGAAAAAGGGACAGCTATTATTTTCATATCCCATGATCTGTCGCTTATCAGACAGCTCTGTCAGAGGGTAATAGTAATGCAGTCCGGCAATATAGTTGAGACCGGAAATGTTGAGGAGATATTCAGAGCTCCCAAAATGAGTTATACAAGGAAGCTTATAGCAGCAATACCGCAGATTGATCTGTGAGATTTTTGTATACAGGAAATAGTATGGAACAGAAAAGAGTGATTCAGATCAGGAATCTGAATGTTTATTACAAAAATCATAAAAAGACGCCTTTTAGTAAAGACAGGATGAATCATGTTTTAAAAGGGGTTGACCTGGACGTGTACGAGGGTGAGATTTTGGGTCTTGCCGGTGAATCAGGATGCGGTAAATCGACCCTTGCCAAGACTATTGTTGGCATGAACAAGATTTATGACGGTGAGCTGAGTCAGAAATATTCTGATCCACAGATGGTTTTCCAGGATCCATATTCATCTCTTAATCCCAGTAAGAAGATTGGCTGGCTTTTAGAGGAACCGCTTAAATGCGATAAGAAGTATAAATGGACCAAAGAGGAGCGCGAAAAGCGCGTAAAAGAGATTATCAAGGCAGTAGGTCTTACGGAAAATATGCTGGACAGATATCCGTCACAGTTATCCGGCGGACAGAGGCAGCGTATCAGCATAGGAGTTGCCCTTATGAGAAATCCCAAGGTACTTGTGGCAGATGAGCCTGTTTCTGCATTGGATGTTACGATCCAGGCCCAGATACTTGAGCTTTTGCAGCAGCTTCACAGGGATATGGGTATAACCATTCTTTTCATATCTCACGATCTTAGGGTTATTTATCAGATATGTGACCACGTTGCCGTAATGAAGGGCGGAGTTATTCAGGAGTACGGAGAGACCAAAAGTGTCTACAAAAATCCTTCTTCCGAGTACACCAAAGAACTTTTGCGAGCAGCCGGAATCAGAAAATGATGTTAAATTTCATTTTAGCTATTAAGCTTTGAAACATTCTTGCCGATATAGCTTATAGATGCGGGTCAGTTATTGAATCATACCATATTTTAAGATAGAATATAATGGTATGAAGAAAGGAGGGGGCCATGCGTTTAGACGGTTATAAGGCAGAGAACGCATATCTGAATACATCTTATGATAAATCAATAGCTTCCCCCGGGAATGTTGGATCTCCAAGATATGATGCACCTTCATATCAGCCTGAACAGGGCGATAAGAAACCTGTTTCAGATGCTGTGAAGGAGCCTGAACAGAAAACTCAGCGTAGAAATGCTTCGCTTGATAATATTCAGATAACACTTGGTAACAGAGACAATTCTTTAGTTGGACTTGGCAACATTGGGGGCATTCAGTCTGGAGTTATGAAAAAGGCAGTTTCCACGATGCAGAAGGATTCAGTTCTTCACGAGTATCAGTACTTCGTAGGAAACGGAGCTTTGACTACAGGTAAGAACACTGACGTTATTCTCAGCGATGAGGATGGTACAGTTATAAGAAAATAAATTCAGAAACTTTTTCGAGCAGGATTCAACTTCCTGCTCGATTTTTTTATGCATATATTGTAAAATTTGTCCCATGAGACATTTACTATTCCCGAGTGATACCTCGGATTCAACTTTTGAAATTCCATTTGAAGAACTTTATGAAAAAGGTTACAGAGGAGTTATTTTCGATATTGATAACACTCTGGTTCCTCACGGAGCACCGGCTGATGAGAGAGCTGTGCTGTTTTTTAAGAGACTCCACCAGATAGGCTATGATACTGTGCTTTTATCCAACAACAAAGAGCCAAGAGTAAGCTCTTTTGCTGATGATGTGGAATCAAAGTATATCTACAAGGCCAATAAGCCTATGAAAAAGGGCTACATGAGGGCTATGGAGCGCATGAACACGGAGCCTTCCAATACACTTTTTGTGGGAGATCAGATTTTTACAGATGTGTGGGGCGCTAACAGAGTGGGAATCCGCACATATCTTGTGAACCAGATCGATAAGAAGGAAGAGATCCAGATAGTTCTGAAGAGAAAAATAGAGGCTGTGGTCCTGGTATTTTACAAGCTTCATCTTCATAAACAGAAGAGAGCTGAAAAGAAGAGAAAGCATCAGGGAACCGGTGGGAGGATAAAATGAGAAGAGACATCTTGGGAACCACCAGGGTTTGCGGTCTTATAGGTAACCCTGTTCATCACACAATTTCGCCGGATATTCACAATACTCTTGCGGCAAAAACAGGAACGGATCTGGTATATGTTCCTTTTGAGGTTCAAAACGATAAGGTGGGAGATGCAGTTAAGGGAGCGCTGGCCCTTGATATTTTGGGGCTTAATGTGACTGTTCCCCATAAGAGCGCTGTTATTCCATACCTTTCTGATATCGATCCTGTGGCTGAGAGAATCGGCGCTGTTAATACGCTGGTCAGGACAAAGGACGGCAGTGGTTATAAGGGATACAATACCGATTACTATGGCATCAAGAAATCCTTTGAACATGAGAAGGTTAAGTTAAAGAATAAGTCAGTCATAATCCTTGGGGCAGGCGGCATCAGTAAGCCTGCAGCATATCTTTGCGCTAAGGAGGGGGCTAAAGAGGTGTTTATTCTTAACAGAACCCTGGCAAACGCAGAGAAGGTGTGCAGTGATGTGAACGATTTTGCCGGTAAAGAGCTTTGCAAAGCCATGGAGCTTTCAGATTATAAAAAGCTCCCTTCCGACAGGACATATATTTGTTTTCAAATGACATCTGTGGGACTTATGCCCGATTCTGATAAGGCTGTCATTGAAGATCCTGATTTTTACAGCCTGATCGAGGTTGGATATGATGCGGTTTACAGACCCTTTAAGACCAAATTCCTTCGCTGCTGTGAGGAAGCGGGATCCTACGTAATAACAGGACTAAGGACTTTGCTTTATCAGGGCATTTGTGCCTATGAACTTTGGAATGACACTCAGATCTCCGAGAAGGACTGCGAGGAGGTTTACAGAACCCTTCTGAAGACGCTGCTTAATGGCGAGAATATCATTCTTGTGGGATTTATGGGAAGCGGCAAAAGTGCTGTTTCAAGAGCTGTATCCAAGTTTTTTGGCTATGAGAAAATTGACTCCGATGCAGCTATTGAGAAGGAACAGGGCAGAAAGATCAAAGAAATTTTTGCAACAGACGGCGAGGAATACTTCAGGGACACAGAGACCAGGTATCTTGAAAAGCTCATAGAATCCGGCAGAAGGAACATGGTGCTGGCTGTAGGCGGCGGGCTCCCTTTAAGAGCAAAGAACAGAGAGCTTCTTAAAAAGATAGGCACTGTTGTTTATCTGAAGGCTACTCCTGAGACAGTATATAAAAGAGTAAAGAGGGATACCTCAAGACCACTTCTTAATACTGATGATAAGCTTACAAGGATCAGGGAACTCCTTGATTCAAGGAAAGATATTTATGAGGCTGCCGCAGATGTGGTGGTTTCGACCGATGGAAAAAATATAAGAAGAGTAGCGGTAGAGGTGGCAGAGACTGTTCTGTAAATATCATTTGGGGAGATGCGACTTATGAAGATACTTGTAATAAACGGACCAAATCTGAATTTCCTTGGTATCAGAGAGAAAGCTGTCTATGGAAATCAGGATTATGATTATCTGCTTAAGATGATAAGCGATAAGGCAAACGAGCTTGGAGCAGAGGTGGAAAGCTGGCAGTCCAATCACGAGGGAGCTATTATAGATAAGCTTCAGGAGGCATATTTTAACGGCACCGATGGAATCGTAATAAATCCCGGAGCCTATACCCATTACAGCTACGCCATACATGATGCTCTTAAGAGTCTTGAGAACATCATAAAGGTGGAGGTTCATATATCGGATATTACAAACAGAGAGGCTTTCAGAGCTAATTCAGTTACAGCCCCTGCCTGCGATAAACAGATTTATGGACATGGACTTGACGGATATCTTATGGCCATGGATTATATAGCTGATATCATTAAAAAATGATAAAGCTTTGAAAAAAGGGTATTGAAAAAAAGAAAACATTAGTATAATATTATGTAGTTGTTTGATTTGTAATTATTAGGAGGATTTTTATGATTTCTGCAAGTGATTTCAGAAACGGTATGACTATCGAAATAGATGGTAATGTATGTCAGATAATCGAATTCCAGCATGTTAAGCCCGGTAAGGGAGCAGCTTTCGTAAGAACAAAGCTTAAGGACATCATCAATGGTGGTGTTAAGGAAACAACTTTCCGTCCTACTGAGAAGTTCCCTGCTGCACGTATTGATCGTAAGGATATGCAGTATCTTTATGCTGATGGAGATCTTTTCAACTTCATGGATAATGAGACTTATGAGCAGATCTCTCTTACACAGGATCAGGTTGGCGATTCAATGAAATATGTTAAGGAGAATGAGACAGTTCAGATTCATTCTTACAATGGCAACGTATTCGCTGTTGAGCCTCCGCTTTTCGTAGAGCTCGCTATTACTGAGACAGAGCCCGGCTTCAAGGGTGATACAGCTACAGGTGCTACAAAGCCTGCTACTGTTGAGACAGGTGCAGTTGTTCAGGTTCCTCTCTTCGTTAACGAGGGTGACGTGATCAAGATCGACACAAGATCAGGAGAATATCTCTCCAGAGTTTAATTTACCGTTTTTTCTGAAACATAATGTATAGACTTGTAAGGCAATGAAGAATTTAATTTTTTCATTGCCTTTTTTGTCGTTATTTTTTAGAAAAAGGAGAATTTTAGGCATGAAAAAAGAAGAATTTTTTGAAAAGGTATTTGAGCGCATTAGCGCATATTATGGTGACAGCGCAGATGTTTCTGCACATGAAGTGTGTAAGAACAACGGACTTAAGAAGTATGGCCTCTGCGTAAGGAAGAGCGGTAGTAACTGCGCTCCTACAATATATTTGGATGATCTGTATCAGAACTATATGGGTGATGAGAATGTAGAGGCTATGGCCAATGCGGCGATTGGTATTTTTAATGAACATCTTGTTGATAAAGAAGTGGATGTCTCCTTCTTTGAGGATATAGAAAAGGTGCTTCCAAAGATTTGCTTTAAGCTTATTTCCGGAGAGAGGAATGCAGAGAGACTTCAGGAATTGCCGCATCGCATGATGGGAGATATAGCCGTGGTCTATATGGTGTCACTTGAAGTTGCAGGAGAGAGTGGCTCTGTCCTTATCACCAATGAGCATGCAGATATGTGGGATGTGTCCGAGGAGGATCTCTATGAAGCAGCCATGGACAATACTCCAAGGCTTTTTCCTGCGGCATGCTATTCGATGTGGGAGTTCTGTGCAAAGCTTGCAAAGAGTGGCACAGAAGATACCAGGATCGGTTATGAGTATGAGTGTGATGATGAGTTTTGGGCACACCTTCCGGATGACGGATTTATTGTTGCAACCAACAACAGGAAGATTCAGGGTTCAGCGGTAATTCTCTATCCGGGACTCCTTAAGGAAGTTGCAGAGAAGTATAACAGTAACTTCTATATTATTCCCAGTTCCATTCATGAGACTATACTTTTACCGGAGCGATTTGCTCCCGGAATAGAAGATCTCAGAAGCATGATCAGAGAGGTAAATAACAGCTGTGTTCCGGATGAGGATTTTCTTTCAAACAGCGTCTATTACTATGATAGAGAAGATGAAAATAATGTGAAAAAGGTTGAACAAGCAAGTGGGGCTATGGTATTATAATCGGGTACGTAATAAATCCGTAACATTTTCCGCACCCGTAGTCTAATGGATAGAACGGAGGCCTCCGACGCCTTTAATGCAGGTTCGATTCCTGTCGGGTGCATATTTTACGAAAATGTGGCGGTGGATAAGGAATTAGGAAATGAATTTTAAGAAAATGAACTTTAAAGGTAATAAGAAGGAGTCTAATCCGTTCGCAGCACAGGATAAGAGGACTTTTTTTGAGTACATCTCAGATAATAAAAAGCTGGTAATGCCGCTTGTTCTCGTGGTGGCAGTGGTTCTTACCATTGTACTTGCCCTCAAGGCAAACAAGAGTGACGTGGCTACTGAGCCTGAGAATGCAGTTACATCAGTAGCTGAGGATGGAAGCTATATAGTTCCTGAGGTAGAGCTTGAGAAGAATGCGTATGATGATGTTAATTCGCTTATGAATACGTATTTTAGTGCCTATGCTTCAGGTGATATGGATACTCTCAAGTCCATTTATCAGGGCCTGGAGAGTACCGAGGAGCTTAGATTAAGCGAGGTTTCCAAGTATATCTCAAGTATTCCTGTTGTTGATGTTTATACTAAGCCCGGTCCTGTAGAGGGAAGTTATGTGGCTTATGTTTACACAGAGGTCCTGTTTGAAGGCTATACAACCGCGCTTCCCGGAATGCAGACTATGTATGTTTGCACCAATGAAGCAGGTAATCTCTATATTAATGGAGATGTGGTTGATGACCGTGTGACAGATTATATCAGTAACATTTCATTGCAGGCGGATGTGGTTGATCTTAATAATTCTGTAGCTGCGCAGTACAACGACATTATCGCAGCGCATGAGAATCTTGCCACATTCCTTTCAGACATGAGTGCCAATATCCAAGTATCTGTTGGAGAAGCCCTGGCAGCAATTGAGTCAGGTGAAGTACCTGCAGCTGAGACAGTTTCTGAAGAAGGAGAAGCACAGGAAGGCGAGTCTGCAGAAGAGACTACTGAGGAGACAGCAGAGGCTCAGGAGACTGATGCTGCAGAGGCTGAAACCACAGAGGAGACTGCAGAAGAAGAGAGTACTCCTGCTGTAATTAAGATAAAAGCAAAAGATGTAGTAAACATCAGAAGCTCTGATTCAGAAACAGCTGATAAGCTTGCCAAGACAGAGATTGGCGATGTTTACACACAGCTTGAAGCACGTGCAAACGGATGGAGTAAGATCGAGTACAATGGCGGCACCGCTTTTGTTAAAACCGAGTATTTCGAAGAAGTAGCAGAAGAGGGCGATACCGCTGAGACAGAAGAAACTACAGAAGAGACCACCGAGGAGAATACAGAGGAGACTCAGACTGAAACCGCTGAGAATACCGAGAATAAGTCCAAGGTTGATTCCAGTGCAACCGGTAAGATGAGAGTATCGGAGACAGTAAGACTTCGTAAGTCTCAGAGTACTGATTCAGATATTCTTCATACAATCTATGCCGGTGATACAGTAGATGTTAAGCAGCAGTACGCTAACGGATGGGCAAAAGTAGAATATAAGGGTGATACAGGCTATATTATGGCTGAGTATCTTACCGAGTAAGGAGCTGTATGTTTAATTCAAAAAGAGTAGGTATAATGGGCACCGGTAGTATTGCCGGAACTATGGCAAGGACTCTCAAGGGAATGAAGGGAGTAACCTGCTATGCGGTAGCATCAAGGACATATGAGAAGGCAGAGGCTTTTGCCAAGGAAAACAAGGTGAAGCGTGCCTATGGCTCATATCAGGAGATGTGCATGGATTCCAAGGTGGATCTCATATATGTAGCTACGCCCCATTCTGCTCATTTTGAGAATACCTGTCTTGCTCTTGAATATGGCAAGCCTGTTCTTTGTGAGAAGGCTTTTGCATTAAATGAGAAGCAGGCAGCTGAGATGTTTAAAATGGCAGCTGAGAAGGATCTGTTCCTTGCTGAAGCTATGTGGACAAGATTTATACCTCTTGCGGGTAAGCTTAAGGAGATTCTCTCCAGCAATAAGATCGGCGATATAATGATGGTTACTGCCGACCTTAGTTATAATATTGCATGGAAGCAGAGAATAACCGATGCTTCCCTTGGTGGCGGTGCACTTCTTGATCTGGGTGTCTATGGACTGAATTTCGCATCCATGGTTTTGGGTAATGATGTTGTTAATATCTCCGCAGTTTCCAAGAAGGGTGACGGTGGCATGGATATGCAGGATAGCATTACTCTCAGCTACAGAGACGGTCAGATTGCCGTTATTACATGCTCAGCTATTTCCTGCGGAAGCGGTAAGGGCTTCATCTTTGGTACTAATGGTCATATCGAGGTTGAGAATATCAATAATTTTGAGAGCATTACGGTATATAACAACGCCGGTATTAAAGAGGGCTACTACAAGAAGGAGAAGCAGATAACCGGCTATGAGTATGAGGTTATGTCTGCTATCAATTCTCTTAACGAGAATTGGAAGGAATGCCCTGAGATGCCTAAGGCTCAGTCTCTTGAGATCATGAAGATGATGGATTTCATCAGAGAGCAGATAGACGTTAAATTCCCTCAGGATGATGATAATCTTGATGAAGATCAGACCGAGACATCAGAGAGTAATGACACGGCAGAAACTGCTGAAACAGTCGAAGAGATCATTGATGAAGTAACAGAGAATCTCTCTGAGGAAGTGTCTGAGGACAGCTCAGTAGAAAATGATTCCAATGACGAAGCAGAAAGAGAAGGCGTTACAGATAATTCTGATGAAGTAGTTGCAGAGGCTGAGAACACCGAAAACTCCGGTGACGAAGCAGAGGAAAAGTCTGAAGAATAAAATTTTTTCGATTTAAAGCAATAAAGTGCTTGACGATTTTTGAGGTATGTGGAATAATACTTGACAGACAGTGGTGTCTGCGCAAGGGAGCGTAAAGACCTTTATATCTTTACGCTCTTTTTTATTACCCAAAAATAATTTTGGGTAATAAAAAAGTGCTCCGCAGGATGCGCAGCTCGCAGAAACGAAGATAATTGCTTCGCAATTCTGCTCGCGCGCGAGGATTCTGCAAGCATAATCCTATTTGTACACTTTTTTTAAAAACAGGAGGAAAGAAAAATGTCTTACGTTGATGAAGTCTACAACTATGTAGTAGAGAAGAATCCCGCTCAGCCGGAATTCCACCAGGCAGTTAAGGAGGTACTTGATTCACTTAGAGTTGTTATCGAGGCTAACGAGGAGGAGTACAGAAAAGACGCTCTTCTTGAGAGACTTGTAACACCTGAGAGACAGATCCTTTTCAGAGTTCCTTGGGTAGATGATAAGGGACAGGTACAGGTTAACAACGGTTTCCGTGTACAGTTTAACTCAGCAATCGGACCTTACAAGGGAGGACTGCGTTTCCATCCTTCAGTAAACCTTGGTATCATCAAGTTCCTTGGCTTCGAGCAGATCTTCAAGAACTCACTTACAAGCCTTCCTATCGGCGGTGGTAAGGGTGGTTCAGACTTCGATCCTAAGGGCAAGTCTGACAGAGAAGTAATGGCATTCTGCCAGAGCTTCATGAATGAGCTTTACAGACACATCGGTGCTGATACTGATGTACCTGCAGGTGATATCGGTGTAGGCGGACGTGAGATTGGTTATATGTTTGGTCAGTACAAGAGAATCCGTGATTCATATGAAGGCGTTCTTACAGGAAAGGGTCTTACATACGGTGGATCACTTGCTCGTACACAGGCTACAGGATATGGTCTTCTTTACCTTACACAGGAGCTTCTTAAGTGCAACGGCTCTGACATTAAGGGCAAGACAGTAGTTGTTTCAGGTGCAGGTAACGTTGCTATCTACGCTATCGAGAAGGCTCAGCAGCTTGGTGCAAAGCCTGTTACATGTTCTGATTCTACAGGTTGGATCTATGATCCCGAAGGAATCGATGTTGCACTTCTTAAAGAGGTTAAGGAAGTTAAGAGAGCACGTCTTACAGAGTATGCAGCAGCTAGAAAGTCAGCTGAATACCATGAGGGCAGAGGCGTATGGAGCATCAAGTGTGATGTTGCTCTTCCTTGCGCAACTCAGAACGAGCTTGATCTTGAGGATGCTAAGCAGCTCGTTGCTAACGGCGTTCAGGCTGTATGTGAAGGTGCTAACATGCCTACAACAATCGAGGCTACAGAGTACTTACAGGCTAACAAGGTTATGTTCGTAGGTGGTAAGGCTGCAAACGCAGGTGGTGTTGCTACATCAGCTCTTGAGATGAGCCAGAACTCTGAGAGACTTAGCTGGTCCTTCGAAGAAGTAGACGCTAAGCTTCAGCAGATCATGGTTAACATCTATCACAACATTGATGATGCTGCCAGAAAGTACGGCATGGAAGGCAACTATGTTGCAGGTGCTAACATCGCAGGCTTCCTTAAGGTTGCAGAGGCTATGAAGGCTCAGGGTATTGTGTAACTTAGTTGGAGATCTAACTCCAACTAAGTTACATGCTCCGCAAGGATGCGCACGGATTCGGATAGGAATATGTCTGCCATTGCAGACCCGAATCCGGCGCTCAAGACTCGCTTGCGAGTCTTGAATTACAAATCTGACTAAATTAGAATTTAGTTTATTACTTTAACGTAATATAGTATAATGTTTAAAACTAATACCGCATCAGTACTACCTGGTGCGGTATTCCTTTAATAAGAAAAAAGTTTAGGAGGGGAATTCTATGTTTGCTAACAGTTTTTGGGCACTGGTTCCGGCTATTATCGCGATAGCTCTGGCGCTGATCACAAAAGAGGTCTATTCATCCCTGTTTATCGGAATTGTTGTGGGAGGGCTTCTCTACACTAATTTTAGCTTCACAGGAACTATGCAGCATGTTTTTGTTGATGGCATGATTGGACAGCTTTCTGACAGCTGGAATGTAGGTATTCTGATATTCCTGGTTATTTTGGGAAGTATGGTCATGCTCATGAACAGAGCGGGTGGTTCTGCTGCTTTTGGAAGATGGGCAGTAGAGCATGTTAAGACCAAGGCAGGTGCGCAGGTTGCGACAATTGTTCTTGGATGCCTTATTTTCATAGATGACTATTTTAACTGCCTTACAGTAGGTTCTGTTATGAGGCCGGTTACCGACAAACATAAGATATCAAGAGAAAAGCTGGCATACCTTATTGATGCCACAGCTGCTCCTGTTTGTATCATCGCTCCCATATCTTCATGGGCTGCTGCTGTAACAGGCTTTGTTGACGGAGCTAATGGTCTTACACTTTTCGTAAGAGCTATCCCTTATAACTTCTATGCACTTCTTACTATCGTAATGATGCTGACACTGACCTTCACGGGTCTTGATTATGGCCCCATGAGAAAAGCAGAAGATGCCATGAAGAGCTCAAAGTCAGCTAAGGTAGATGAGGTGACAGGTCATTCAAGTATGACAGGTGCTGAGGATCAGCCTAATCCTCCTGTTTCTGGAAAAGGTAAGGTTATACACCTTGTACTGCCTATCATTTCACTTATTCTTTTCTGCGTAATAGGAATGATCTACACAGGTGGATTCTTTGAAGGCGAAAGCTTTGTAGATGCCTTTGCAAATTCAGATGCCTCTGTAGGCCTCGTATATGGCTCTGTAGTGGCTTTGGTTGTAACAGTTATATTTATGGTGGCTACAAAGGTTCTTAGCTTTAATGAGTGCATGAATGCTATTCCTGAGGGCTTTAAGAGCATGGTGCCTGCAATCCTTATTCTTACCTTTGCATGGACACTTAAATCAATGACAGATTCCCTTGGCGCAGCAGATTATGTAGGCGGTCTTGTGGCTAATATTGCAGACAATAACGCGCTTATGAGTCTGCTTCCCGCAATCGTGTTCATTATCGGTGCTTTCCTTGCATTTGCAACAGGTACATCCTGGGGAACCTTTGGTATTCTTATTCCTATAGTTGCCAAGGTATTTGGATCAGATATGAACAATGAGCTTATGATCATCGCTATCTCTGCCTGCATGGCAGGTGCTGTTTGCGGAGATCACTGCTCACCTATTTCTGATACCACCATCATGGCCAGTGCAGGTGCACAGTGTAATCACATCAAGCACGTATCAACTCAGCTCCCTTACGCTATCACAGCTGCAGCAGTTTCAGTAGTTGCTTATGTGATTGCAGGTTGGGTAAGGAACTGGCTTGTATGCCTGCCTGTTTCAATTGCGCTTATGGTAGTTTGTCTGTTGCTGGTTAAGACCTTTGGAGCAAAAGAAAAATAAATTTGGTTGATGAAATTTTGAATACATTGATGCGAAATTTAGAAGAAGCATTTTAACCAAAATCATAAAATTTTTCTCCATTTTGGCGTCATCCGGAAGAAACAAAATTTTTTCAATAGTGCATTTAGTATAGAGAAAAACAGGGCTTACACTAGATGTTGTACAACATAGATAAATCACAGAATTTTAAGATTTTCTTAATCTTTTTCCCTTGATTTAAGCCTTTTCTTGCTTTAATATAAACACTGCACTTGAAAAAAGCGATATCTTTATTGGGAGGAGATACTGACGCGTGTTTCAAGATCTGATGGCGGGGACCTTCAGATTAGCAAGGAGAGAATTATGGAATGGAAAAAAGCTTTTGATCGCATCATGGACCAGCTGTACAATCACCCCGAGGAGATGCGTAGCAGATTACTTGGTAAGTATGATAGCAATACTACCACGATTACAGTCGCTGAGGGTAGAACAGCTATTGAGATGTTAAAAAGCATTCAGAATGCCTGATAGCAGGTATTAAATGTTAAAATAATTGCCCGTACGAATTAGTTCGTACGGGCTTTTTTGCGCCTAATGGCGCATATTTCATTAAAAATCCAATTGAAAAGGGTAAGCAGCGGAGGAGACGCTACCTACCCTTTAATAGTATATTATTCTTTTGCTGCCTCTTTAAGGGCTGCTACGATCTCTTCCTCGGTGTCCATAGCCATGACTTTGGCTGTGAGGGCATCTGCTTCCTCCTTGGACCATTTGGAGATGATGCAGCGGGCTGTGAGAACAAGCACAGGATTTACGCTGTATTCATCAAGACCAAAGGACATAAGAAGAGGAATCATAAGAGGATCTGCTGCGGCTTCTCCGCACATTCCAACAGGAATTCCTGCTTCATTAGCACACTCTATAATGTGCTTAATTGATCTTAATACTGAGGGTTGGAAAGAGGAATAGAGGTATGCGACCTTGGGATTTCCTCTGTCTACGCTCATGGTGTACTGTGTGAGGTCATTTGTGCCGATTGAGAAGAATGCGGCTTCCTTTGCAAGAAGATCAGCTATAAGTGATGCTGATGCAGTCTCAATCATGCAGCCTACTTCTATGTCATTATCAAAAGCGATTCCTTCATTTTTGAGCTCGTCCTTAATCTCAGCTACAAGGTTCTTTACGCTTCTTACTTCATCCACTGTGGTTACAAGAGGAATCATGATCTTAACCTTACCAAAGGCACTTGCCCTTGTAATGGCACGGAGCTGAGTTCTGTACATATCGGAATTGCCAAGGCAATATCTAACAGCTCTGTAACCAAGGAAAGGATTTTCCTCCTTCTCAAGTCCAAGATAAGGGATATCCTTATCACCGCCGATATCCAGAGTTCTTATAATGACTGTTTTGCCCTCCATGGTCTCTACAGCCTCTTTATAGGCTTCAAACTGCTCGTCCTCTGTAGGAAGGTGTGTATTGTCCATAAAAAGGAATTCTGAGCGGAAAAGACCGATACCTTCGCCGTCGCATTCCATAGCTTTTTTGGCATCCTTGGGTGTTCCTATGTTGCAGAAAAGATCAAGCTTTGTACCATCTGCATTTACGGTTTCTTTGCCTACAAAGGTCTTAAGTTCAGCCTGCTTTTTGATGAACTCCTCGCGCTTTAACATATATTTTGACAGAATATCACCGTCGGGATTGATGTAAACATCGCCCTCTGTGCCATCGATTATGGCTGTATCCTTGTCCTTAACCTCGTCCACGATTCCGGGAACGGAGAGGACAGCAGGGATTTCAAGAGCCCTGGCGAGGATGGCAGAGTGAGATGTTTTGCCACCGATTTCTGTGATGATTCCTGTTACATTCTCTTTTACTATCTGTGATGTCATGGAAGGTGTCAGATCCTTACATACAAGCACAGTTCCGGGTGATACCTTGCTTATATCGATGTCCTCGATGCCAAGGAGCTTTTTAAGTACGCTTACCTTTACATCAGAGATATCTGAAGCTCTCTGACGCATCATGTCATCGTCCATTTTGGAAAACATTCCGATGAACATATCGCAGACAGCGGTAAGAGCTGATTCTGCGCACTGACCTGAGTCAATCATTTTATCCATTTCGCCTGACATGGCAGGGTCGGAGATCATAACTGCATGACCCATGAGAATTTCAGCTTCCTTGGGACCTATGCGTTTTTTGATATCTTCAGCCATGGCATTTGTTTCTTCTACGAAGTCAGCAATAGCCTTGTGAAAACGTTCCTTCTCAGCAGCTGTGTCAGTTACCTGTTTTGCCTCAAAAGAAAGATCATGTTCAATTATGCGGCAGATACTTCCAATGCCGATTCCTCGTGATGCTGCAATTCCTTTATACATTTTATGCCTCCAAATGATTATAATAGTGAAGTTCTGCTATCGCACTCAGTGCGATAGCAGAACAAATGGTAATTCGTCAGGGGCTCTCAGCTTAGTCACCCATTCCTGATTCGATGAACTCTGAAATCTCTGCAAGAGCTTTCTCTTCATCGGGGCCATCGCAAACAAGTTCAATCTCTGAACCGCATTTGATGCAAGCGCTCATAAGGAACATAACGCTCTTTGCGTCATAGCTGTTTCCGTTGAACATGATTTTTACGCTGCTTTCAAAGGGTGTTGCCTTCTGTGAAAGAAGACTTGCGGGACGCATGTGCATACCCTGTTCGTTTTTTACTGTAATATTCTTTGATACCATATTTTTTCCTTTCTTTTTACTGCTCTACATCCTTTTTGAGGATACCAAGCATAAAGCATCCAACAAGAGAACCTGCAAGGAGTGCTACGAGATACATAGCAACGTTGCCTACTACAGGGAATACAAAGATTCCGCCGTGAGGAGCTCTGAGTGAGCACTTAAAGAGCATTGACAGAGCACCTGAAACAGCTGATCCAACCATAAGTGAAGGGATTACGTGAAGAGGATCTGCTGCTGCGAAGGGGATTGCACCCTCTGTGATAAAGCTAAGACCCATGATGAAGTTAACGGGACCTGACTTTCTCTCAGCTACTGTGAACTTTTTCTTAAAGAAGATAGTTGCAAGTGCAATTGCGATGGGAGGAACCATACCACCAACCATGATTGCTGCCATGATCATGAATCCTGTCTCATTCTGTGCTGCAAGTGAAGCAAGACCGAATGCATAAGCTGCTTTGTTGAGAGGGCCACCCATGTCAGTTGCCATCATTGCACCAAGAAGTGCACCAAGGATAAGTGTTGATCCTGTGCCCATTCCCTCGAGGATGTCATAAATCCAGTTGTTAAGAGCACCAACGATAGGGTTGATTGCACACATTACAAGGCCAATGATGAGGATACCGCAGAGAGGGTAGATAAGAACGGGCTTAATTCCCTCAAGGGCTGCAGGAAGTCCTGCTGTAATCTTCTTAAGACCATTTACGAGGTAACCTGCTGCAAAACCAGCTACAAGAGCTCCAAGGAAAGCAGAAGGAACATTTCCGCCGGGAGCTGCAAAAGTTGCGCCTGATGCAGCGAGAGCACCACCTACGAAACCGACTGCAAGACCAGGACGGTCAGCAATACTCTGAGCAATGAATCCAGCAAGGATAGGAAGCATGAATCCGAATGCTGTTCCGCCGATTGACTTAAACCATGCAGCAATAGGTGTATTTGAACCGAAATTGCCGGGATCGATTGAATAGTCATCCAAAAGGAATGCAATTGCTATAAGGATACCGCCGCCGATAACGAAGGGAAGCATGTGTGATACACCATTCATAAGGTGCTTGTATGCTTTTCTTCCTGCGCTCTCATTGTCGAATGATGCACCTGCTTCAACAGGACCTGAGTGCTGATAAACAGCAGCATCCCCTGCGATAGCACGATTGATGAGATCGGCTGAGTGATGAATTGCATCGGCTGTGGAAGCCTTGATAACCTTCTTGCCGTTGAAACGAGCCATCTCTACATTCTTATCAGCTGCAACGATAATGATGTCAGCTGCCTTGATCTCAGCATCTGTGAGAACATTCTTGGCACCGCCTGATCCATCAGTCTCAACCTTGATTGAAATGCCATTGTCATTTGCGCTCTGCTCAAGTGCTTCAGCAGCCATGTAGGTATGAGCGATACCTGTAGGACATGCTGTAACTGCAAGAATGTTGCAGGTCTTTTTAGCAGGTGCAGCTGAAGCAGCAGGAGCCTTTCCGGCTTCTTTTTCAGCTTCCTTCTTGTCTCTTTCAGCTTCCTGCTTGTCAATGAGTGATAAGAACTCATCTGCGGTTTTTGCTTCAACAAGTGACTTTGTGAAGTTTACATCCATAAGCATGGTCATAAGCTTTGAAAGAACTTCAAGGTGTGTGTCAGCAGCGCCTTCAGGTGCAGCGATCATGAAAAGTAGATTGCTTTCTTTTCCGTCCAGTGACTTGTAATCAACGCCTGAAGGAACTGTGATTGCTACGAGACCCGGCTGCTTAACTGCAGCAGACTTTGCGTGCGGAACGGCTATCCCCATACCAACCGCAGTTGAGCCTTTTGCTTCTCTTGCCTCGATAGCTGCCTTGAAAGCAGCCTTGTCGTTTAAGTTGCCTACCTTGTCATGAAGAGCCACCATCAGGTCAATTGCTGCGTTCTGATCAGCAACTGTCTGATTCAGGCTTACCCCTTCTTTTTTGAGTAAATCTGTGATTTTCATGTTTTCTCCCTTTCTACGCTTAGCGCATTTGAATTTTGAGGTCATCCCCAATAACCTGTGTCTTATATATTGACGAAACTACCCGGTGAAATACCTACAGAGTTTCGTAAATACTGTTGATAAGCTCGCCTGTTGCGAGATCATCGGAAAAAGCAGTGGCACTGCCTGCTGCAGTTCCCATATTGAGAGCTGTGCGGTAATCCTTTGTTTTCATGTAGCCTGCAACAAAGCCTGCTACCATTGAATCACCTGCGCCAACTGAGTTTTTAACTGTTCCCTTTGGAACACCTACGCGGAATCTTTCTCCGTCTTCTGTTATGAGCATTGCTCCGTCACCAGCCATGGAAATAAGTACGTTTCTTGCACCCATAGCCTGAAGCTTCTTGGCATGCTCCTCGATTTCATCGTCAGTTTTAAGAACTGTACCGAACATCTCACCAAGCTCGTGATTGTTGGGCTTAATGAGGAAGGGCTTATACTTAAGGACATTCATAAGAAGATCCTTTGTAGCATCAACTACGAAAATAACGCCTTTGCTTTCAAGTCTCTCAAGAATTATCTCGTAGACATTGCTCGGAAGAGTGCTTGGAATACTTCCTGCAAGAATGAGAATGTCATCCTTTTCAAGCTTATCAAGCTTAAGTAAAAGCTCATCCAATGCATCCTGGCTGATTGCAGGACCCTGAGCGTTGATCTCGGTCTCTTCATCGGACTTGATCTTTACATTGATTCTGGAAATTCCTTCCTTAAGCATGATAAAGTCTGCAATAATACCTTTTTTTACAACGCTTTCAACTATTGCTTCTCCGGTGAAACCAGCAGCAAAGCCAAGGGCTGTATTCTCGATTCCAAGGTTCTTAAGGACAGTGGAGACATTTATTCCCTTACCGCCAAAGAAGCAATCCTCGGATACGGATCTGTTGGTCATCCCGGGATCAAGCGGCTTGTCCATGCGAACAATATAGTCGATTGCCGGATTAAAAGTTACAGTGTAAATCATTTGAACCTCCTTATGGTTTTAAATGAAGTTTATTTCTGAATGACAGCTTTTATGATTGTCTGGTCAGAATACTTTTTGCTTGGAGCAGTGTCGGTGATGATGCAGCAGCTTCGAAGATCTGAAAAAGTAACGGAGCTTACAACACCAAACTTGGTGTGATCTGCCAGGACGTAGGAGAGGTAGGTGTGCTTGATTGCCTCAGCCTTGACCAGTGCCTCGTCCACATCAGGTGTGGTAAAACCTGCAGGAACGGAGATTCCGTTAGTGCCCATAAATGACTTGGTAAAATGGAATCTTGAAAGTGCCTCCACGCAGTCAGGACCGATAACCGCCTCTGTAACGGGCTTGATTCGTCCGCCTATTATCATGGTTGAAAGTCCTAGCTCAAGCATTCTCTTTGCATGTACGATTCCGTTTGTTATGTACTTTGCATTTTTATTGGTGATGTGATCGATAAGATGCAGAGTAGTGGTACCGGAATCAATGTAGACAAAGTCGTTGTCCTGTATGAGTGATGCGGCATACTCTGAAATCAGATCCTTTTCCTGAGTGTTGCGGCTTGCCTTTTCAGCAACGGTAGGTTCAACGGTGTTGACATCCTTGGCCTTAAGAGAAGTAGCACCCCCGAAAACCTTGATAATCCTGCGTTCATCATGAAGTACTGACAAATCTCTGCGTATGGTTGCTGCAGATGCATCAAGAGCATCAACCAGTTCCTGAACGGTAGCAGCATTATGCTTTTCTATATAAGCTACGATTTCGTTTCGTCTTTCTTCTGTGAGCATTTTTGATCATCCCCTATTCAATATTCATACTCTGAAATCAGAATAGCATCACAAATAATCAAAGTCAATCAAAGAAAATCAATATACGCGAATAAAAATAACCAAAATTATCAGAAAAGATTATAAATAATCACTAACGCTCAAAATTAACTCAGGACAAAATAATCGATAATAGTGAAAGCTTTTTCTATACATTAAGGTTTTAAAACATTTAAAATATACAATGAGGTAGGCATGAACTTTTTACATTAGAGAAGGAGTACAAAAATGGGAAATCTTACCTGGGCTGAAGATGCCCTTTCAAAGGTGATTAAAAAAGAAAAGCAGGTGGTAGGAAGAAATTATGATAAGCTTCCTTACACTGCTAAAAACCACGTTTTTGATGATAAATCAGAGGATAACGTGTGCTGGTGGACCAATGGTTTCTATGGTGGAATGCTGTGGCAGCTATTTAGGGAAACCGGTGATGAGGAATATGAGAGAGCAGCTAAGAGGATTGAGGAAAAGCTTGATGCCAATTTCCTTCAGTACAACGGAATGGATCATGACAGCGGCTTTAAGTGGCTCCTTACAGCTGTTGCCAATTACAGGTTTACAGGAAATGAGCAGTCAAAAAACAGAGGACTTCTTGCTGCAGCAAATCTGGCAGGTCGTTTTAATGTAGAAGGAGAGTTTATCCGCGCCTGGAATGACTGGGGCGATGACAGGGATACGAGGGGCTACGCCATAATTGACTGTATGATGAATTTACCGCTTCTTTATTGGGCAAGCGATACGGTGGATGATCCGAGATTCAGACAGATAGCCGTAAGACATGCTGACACTGCCATGGACTGGTTTATCAGAGAGGATGGTTCATCAAGACACATCGTTGAGTTTGGTTTAAACGGCGAAGGTTTTGTCAGAGAGCATGGAGGTCAGGGCTACGCTGAAGGTACAGCCTGGACAAGAGGTCAGACCTGGGCAATTTATGGCTTTGTAATGAGCTATATTCATACAGGTGATTTCAGATATCTTGAGACTGCAATGAATGTGGCTGATTTCTTTGTAGCGCATATTCCTGAAAGCGGGCTGATCCCTGTTGATTTCCTGCAACCGGCGGAACCTGCCTATGAGGATTCGACAGCTGCTGCAATAGGTGCCTGCGGACTAATGCATCTTGCAGATGAGCTTTCAAAAGCTTTAGAAAGTGCAGATAGTTCAGAGCTTCCTGAAATGATCAAAAACGCTCACGGGGTAAAATACAGCGATGCAGCCATAAAAATACTTAAGACTCTTACAGAGAAACGCTGCGATTTTGATCCTGAACATGATGAGCTTCTTATTAACTGTACAGCGGCTTACCATGACAAGGAGCATCATTTCCCCATCATTTACGGTGACTACTACTATATAGAAGCCCTTCTTTATCTTTTGGGAAGAGGCGAGTATTTGTGGTGACTTAGAGCTTGCATAGATTACCCGGAGGAGAATTATGACTGAAGATTTGAACATGAATTCCAAAGAAGTATTTCAGGTAAAAGAGCCTGATTATGAGCTGAGCCCCTATACGGGAGTTACAAGAAAGCACTGGATAGATGCAGGAGTCTATCTTTTAAGAGGACTTTTTGAAAATCTAAAGAGTATAGACGATGCACCTGTTGTGCCAAGAACGGAAACAGAGGTGACATATCCTCACCTGAACTCAGATGAAGGAAGGCGCGATGCTGAGAGAAGAGCTGAGATTTTCGAGGGACTTACCCGTACTTTTTTCATAGGCTCTGTACTTATTCATGAAAATCCTGAAATCGAGATTGGCGGAATAAAGCTCAGGGATTACTACAGTGAGCATATTCTTCGTGCGCTTACAATTAAGGACAGTGATGAATATGTGAGCACCTATGAGGAGCTTATGGCCATAACGGGAAGTAAAGATCCCACAAACTGTTTCCAGCAGACTGTTGAGACCTGTGCTCTGGTAATAGGTCTTTGGGCCTGCAAGGAAGAAATCTGGGACAGATATTCTAAGGAAGAAAGAGATTCTATAGCAACTTTTCTTAAAGGCTATGCCCATGCTGCAACCGTTCCTCAGAACTGGCGTCTTTTCAATATGCTGGATATGGCATTCCTTTATATGGAAGGATATGAGATCGACGAGCATGTGATGAGAGAGCATGCACAGGCAATTCTTTCCTATTATGTAAGGGATGGCTGGTTTAGGGATGGCCACAGCTTTGATTACTATTCCTGCTGGGCATTTAATGTATATGCGCCTATATGGAATCTATGGTATGGCTATGAAAATGAGCCCTATATCGCTGAGAAATTTGAAGAAGCTTCAAATAAGCTGATGGAGACCTATCCCGACTTCTTTGACGGGGATGGCTATACCATGATGTGGGGAAGAAGCTGTATTTACCGCTTTGCGGCAGTAAGTCCTCTTGATGCAAATTTCCTTCTGAAGAACCCTAAGGCAGATCCCGGAAGAGCAAGAAGAATCTCATCGGGTTCACTTTTGCAGTTCCTCACAAGGGATGACTTTTTGGAGAACATGGTTCCTGCCCTTGGTTTTTATGGGCAGTTTACTCCTCTTGTACAGGGATATTCCTGCGCAGAGTCCGTTTACTGGATTGGAAAAGCGTTCCTTTGCCTGCATCTGCCAGCAGATCATCCTTTCTGGACGGCAAAAGAAAATAACGGTGACTGGGATAAAGACAGTGTTAAAGTAACTACCCTTGATGGCCCTGCCCTTAGCTTTTCAAATCATCCTAAAAACAAGACAACAATCTTAAGAACAGGCAAGGTTGTTAAGGATGGAAGCGACATCCACGGAATGTGGAATTACAGTAAGCTTTCCTTTAATTCAAAATATCCCTGGGAGTCTGCTCCTGCTGAGGATGTAGAGTCCATGCAGTATGTGCTTACCGATGGCACAACGGGAGATATGGACAGATGCAATGTGACATTCTGGGGTGGTGAAAAGGACGGAGTTTTATATAGAAGACAGTTCTTCAATTACAGGCTTGAGACTGAGTGCCACTGGTTTAATGCGGTTAATCTTGCAGATTTTCCTGTAAACTACGGCATTATAAGAGCAGACAAGCTAAGGCTTTTCAGACCGGATGTGACAATAACTCTTGGAGCATACGGTTTTCCTGATAATGGAAGCACACAGGCGATACGCAGAGAAAAGAAGGTTAAGATATCATCAGGCATAACAGGCGAAGCAAAGGAAATAACGGCAAAGGCAATAATCCTTAAGGGGCATGATAGTCAGGGCAGAGAGAAGCAGCTTGCCATGACTGTTTATACCGGCTTCTATGATCTTGAAATCATAAAGAGCACCGGCACCAATCCCGACAGTGAAAAATCTGTTATTATATATGGAAAGTATTATAAGAAAAACCTCTATGACAGCTCGGAGGATTATGTACTGATCTCACAGACCATCACAAAAGAGAGCCATGAAGATTTTGGTGAGGATGAGCTTTTCCCTATAAAGGAGATCGTATACTCAGACAAGGACATGACAGGAGCTTACGGATCTGTAAGCATAACTTTAGCAGACGGAGTCTCAAATAAAGCGCAGTACGATATAAATTACGAGCTGCTCGAGGGCAGAATGATGCTTTAAGAAAAAATAAGGCGGTAAGTAATGAGTATAAAAGCAGTATTATTTGACCTTGACGGAACACTTATAGATACAGAGAGATGTTATCAGATAGTCTGGCCCAAGGCAGTAGCCCACTTTGGCTTTGAGATGACAAGGGAGCAGGCACTTATGCTAAGAAGCCTTGGAAGACCCTTTGCACCAAGACAGTTTAAAGAGTGGTATGGTGACAGCTTTAATTACGATGAAGTAAGGGCCTACAGGAAGGCGCTTTTCGAAGAGCTGATTGCAAGGGAAGGCCTTAAGTTAAAGCCCTACGCGGAGGAAATCCTTAAGTACCTTAAGGAGCGCGGAGTGATGATTTCCACCGCCACAGCTACAGACGAGGAGCGCACCACCAGGTATCTTACAAAGGTGGGACTTCTTGACTATTTTGATAAGATTTGCTGTGCTACACAGGTAAAAGAGGGCAAACCTTCCCCTGAGCTGTATTTGTATGCAGCTGAGCAGGTAGGCTTTTCAAAGGATGAGTGCATAGCCGTTGAGGATGCGCCAAACGGTGTAAAATCTGCGGCGGCAGCAGGCATCAGAACCATTTATATACCTGATACCAATGATGACGAAGCGGCAATTGGCGGGCTTTATTATAAGAAGATGAATAATCTCTTAGAACTTAAGCAGCTTTTTGAACAGTGAAGGTCCAAATAAGGGCATAAATATGAACTTTTTCGCCCGATTAGGTAATAGAAAATTTATATTTAATATCCCGAAACTTTCTTTACACTTTTTAGTCGGTAGACTAAAATATATGTATACGCGAGTTCTTACGCGGTTCTGAATCGAAAACAGAAACTAAAATAGAGGGGTATTATATGGATCAGGCATTGTCTAATGAACAAATCGATACTATTGGAGAAATCGCCAATATCAGTATGGGTAATTCTGCGACTACCCTTAGTATGATGGTTAATCGTAAGGTTGATATTACGACACCTAACGTTTCTGTCATAAAAAGAAGTGAATCACTTGATGATTATGCGAAGACCTGTGTGTTTGTTCAGATTCATTATGTAAAGGGACTTACAGGTAATAACGTTCTCATTTTGAAAGAAAATGATGTCAAAGTAATGACAGATCTGATGATGGGCGGAGACGGTACCAATACCGCCGGTGATATTTCAGAACTTCACCTTAGTGCAGCTTCTGAAGCGATGAATCAGATGATGGGAGCAAGTGCCACATCTCTTTCAATGATGCTTGGTGTTCCTACCGACATCAGCACGCCTATTGTAAATAAGATTGATGTAGACAGTGTTAAGATTTTTGAAAAGAGTTTTGAAACGGAATATGAGTATTTTGTAAAAATAGCTTTCAGAATTACTATCGGAGATCTTATAGATTCAGTTATGGTTCAGCTTTATCCGGTTCAGTTTGCCCGTGAGATGTGCGCGAAATTTATGGCAAATGAAGCGGAGAGTTGATTTTAATGAACAAAGCAGAAGTACTTGAAATACGTAAACAATTCACACCCGACAGATGCACGATCGATCACATCTGCGGGTGTTATGTTGATTACGAGAAAAATAAGCGTCTTGTTTTCAAAAAGGCGTTTGGTTCTATTCCGGAAGAGGAGATGTTTAAATATCTTGATATCTTCAAGCATACTCTTTCAGGTGTCTTCGGAAGAAGTCTTATAGGTCTTGAATTCCCGGTTGATCAGGAGGTTGAAGGTGGAACACAGGAGTTTTTACTGCGCCTTCGTGACAGCCATCTTGAGGATGATTCACTCATTGATGAATTCTACGACAAAATAATAGCTAATTATTTCTACGGCGAGAATTATTTAATAATCCTTGTACATGCGATTTATGATATTCCGGGTATCACTAAGGATGGAATAGAGATGGAGGATTCCTCTGATAATATCTATGACTACATCCTTTGCAGCATCTGTCCTGTTAACCTGTCCAAGGCTGCTCTTGGCTACAACGAAAAGACAAATGAGATAGAGGACAGATTCCGTGACTGGGTTGTAGACGGCCCTACAAAGGGATTCCTTTTCCCTGCATTTATTGAGAGAAATGCTGATATCCACAATATGCTTTACTTTACCAAAAAGCCCGAGGACCTTCAGCCGGAATTTGTGGAGGCCCTTTTTGGCGGCAGATCACCTATGTCTGCTCCGCAGCAGAAGGATCTTTTCAATTCACTTGTTGAGGAGACCATCGGGGATCAGGCAGATTATGATGTGATGCGTAATGTCCACGAGAATCTTGCATCCATGATGGAGGATCATGAGGACGATGATGAGCCCTTCGAACTGGGAAAAGAGGATGTTAAGCATCTTCTCAAGGACAGCGGTGTATCAGAAGAGCGCATGGAATATTTTGATCAGAATTACGAGAAGATCGCCGGTGAGATTGAGATGCCTCTTCTTGCATCAAATATTGCAAACACAAGGAAATTCGACATCAAGGCACCGGATGTTGTGATCAAGGTCAATCCCGACAGGACAGATCTGGTGGAGTCCAGAATAATAGATGGAAGACAGTGCCTTGTTATTGCAGTAGATGACCATATCGAGGTAAATGGCATTAACGTAAGGACGATTCTTCAGGGACAGTAAAGAGAGGACTTGAGTATGGTAAAAAAACTTTTAGGGGAATTACATGAATTTAAGCTTCCCAGTATTCTTACTCCCATTTGTATGATAGGTGAGGTTATCGCAGAGATGATCATCCCTGTACTCATGGGAAGAATGGTAGATCTGGGAATAAACGGCGGGGATATGGCATACATCGTAAAGACGGGTGTCATAATGATTCTTGTTGCGCTGTTTGGCCTTTTATCCGGTATAGGCGGTGCGGTATTCGGAGCAAAGGCATCCACAGGCTTTGCCCGCAACCTTCGTAAAAAAATGTTTGATAACGTTCAGACATTTTCTTTTGCAAATATCGATAAATTCTCATCTTCAGGTCTTGTAACAAGACTTACAACAGATGTTACGAACATTCAGAACGCATTCCAGATGATACTTCGTATGGCAATGAGAGCACCAGCTTCCATGATCGTAGCTATGGTGATGTCATTTATCATCAGCGCAAAGCTTGCAAGCATTTATCTGGTTGCTGTTATTTTTCTTGCCATAGTGATCGTGTTTATCATGAATAATGCCACCAAGTACTTCAAGCAGGTATTTGAAAAATATGACAGCCTTAATGAAAGCGTTCAGGAGAACGTATCAGCCATCAGAGTAGTTAAGGCATACGTTCGTGAAGAGTATGAAAACAATAAATTCAAGATAGCTGCTCTTAATATCTACGAGATGTTTGTAAGAGCAGAGAAGATCGTTACACTGAACAGCCCTATCATGACAGGTACCGTATATGCCTGCATCCTTCTTATCAGCTGGGTTGGTGCACACATGATAGTTGCAGGAGAGCTTACTACAGGTGAGATGATGAGTCTTCTTACCTACTGTATGAACATCCTAATGAGTCTTATGATGCTGTCCATGATCTTCGTAATGGTTACCATGTCACAGGCAAGTGCCAAGAGAATTGCAGAGGTTATAGATGAAAAGACAAGCCTTGGCAATCCTTCTGATCCCATTACGGAAGTTAAGGATGGAAGCATTGACTTTGAGCATGTTGATTTTGCATATTCAAGCGATTCAGAGGAGCCTGTACTTAAGGATATAAACATAAGTATCAAATCAGGTGAGACCATCGGAATCATCGGCGGAACAGGTTCTGCAAAATCATCTCTGGTTAACCTTATAAGCAGACTTTACGATGTCACCAAGGGAAGCATCAAGGTAGGCGGAGTTGACGTAAGAGACTACGATATGGAAGCTCTTAGAAATCAGGTTTCCGTAGTTCTTCAGAAAAACGTTCTCTTTAGCGGAACAATCTACGATAACCTTCGCTGGGGCGATGCAAATGCAAGCGAGGAAGAGATTAAGAGAGCCTGCAAGCTTGCCTGCGCAGATGAGTTTATAGAGAGATTCCCTGACGGTTACAACACAGTTATAGAACAGGGCGGAACAAACGTATCAGGTGGACAGAGACAGAGACTTTGTATAGCAAGAGCTCTTCTTAAAAAGCCCAAGATCCTTATCCTGGATGATTCTACAAGTGCTGTTGATACAGCTACAGATGCCAAGATAAGAAAGGCTTTTGCGGAGGAAATCCCCGGTACAACCAAGCTTATTATCGCACAGAGAATTTCCAGTGTTCAGGAGTGCGACCGAATCATTGTTATGGATGATGGTAAGGTTAACGGATTCGGAACACATGATGAGCTTGTTAAGAACAATGAGATTTACAAGGAAGTTTATGAATCCCAGGTTGGCAGCAGCGGCGATGCGGATTTTGATGAGCCAAACTGATAGGAACCTGCAAGATAATCATTACTTCATTGTTTACATAGGAGGAATTTCCACATGGCAGAAGAGAAGGTAAAAGAGGTACGAGGCCCCGGCGCAAGACGCGGAATGGGACCAAGACCCAAGATAAAAAATCCAGGAAAATTGTTTAAAAGGCTGATGTCTTATGTATTTAAAGACTACGGCATTCACATGATACTGGTAGTTGTCTGCATCATCCTTACGGTTGTTGCAAGTGTACAGGGAACTATGTTCACAAAGACCCTTATCGACAGCTACATTACCCCTATGATAGGGCAGGAGAATCCTGATTTCGGACCTCTTGCAGGAGCTATCGGCAGGGTAGTAATATTCTACGCACTTGGCGTAATTGCAGCATTTGTTCAGGCCAGACTGATGATCTATGTGGGCCAGGGAACCCTCAAGAATCTCAGACTTGAGCTTTTTGAACACATGGAATCACTTCCAATCAAATACTTTGATACTCACGCTCACGGCGATATCATGTCAATCTACACCAACGATATTGATACCCTGAGACAGATGATCTCTATGAGTATTCCTCAGATGCTCAATAGTGCCATCACTATTGTCAGCGTGTTTATCTCAATGGTAATCCTCAGTGTTCCACTTACGATAGTAACTATCTTGATGGTTGCCATCATGCTTTTTGTAACTGCAAAAGCAACGGGCGCTTCAGGTAAAAACTTCGTAGCACAGCAGAAGAACCTGGGTACACTTAACGGATATATTGAAGAGATGATGACTGGACAGAAGGTAGTTAAGGTATTCTGTCATGAGCAGCAGGCTATAGAGAAGTTTGACGAACTTAACGAAGAACTTTTCCAGAGTGCATACAAGGCTAACGTATTTTCAAATATCCTTGGCCCTATAAATACTCAGCTGGGTAACCTGAGCTATGTAGTATGTGCTATTGTGGGTGGCGCCATTGCTCTTAATCAGTATCTTGGATTCACAGTTGGCGGACTTGCAAGCTTTTTGACATTTAATAAGAACTTCTCAATGCCTATAAACCAGGTGTCCATGCAGTTTAACAGTATAATCATGGCTCTTGCGGGTGCTGAGAGAATTTTCGCTCTTCTTGATGAAAAGCCTGAGACAGATGAAGGCTACGTAATGCTGGTTAATTCCAAGATGGTAGATGGCAAGATCGTAGAGTCTGATGAATTCACAGGACACTGGGCATGGAAGCATTACCACAAGGCTGAAGGGACAACCACATATCAGCCCATGGAAGGTGATGTTACATTTAACGATGTGGACTTTGGTTATACCGATGAAAAGATGGTTCTTCACAACATCGTGCTTCATGCTAAGCCCGGACAGAAGATAGCACTTGTCGGATCTACCGGTGCAGGTAAGACCACAATTACTAATCTGATCAACCGTTTCTACGATATTCAGGATGGTAAGATCAGATATGACAATATCAATATCAACAAGATCAAGAAGCCTGACCTTAGAAAATCTCTTGGCATAGTACTTCAGGATACACATCTTTTCACAGGTACTGTTGAGGAGAATATCCGCTACGGTAAGCTTGATGCCACCCATGAAGAGGTAGTTGCAGCTGCAAAGCTTGCAAACGCCCACAGCTTCATAAAGCGACTGCCGGAAGGTTACGATACCATGCTTACAGGTGACGGCGCAAATCTTTCACAGGGTCAGAGACAGCTCCTTGCAATTGCAAGAGCGGCTATTGCCAATCCCCCTGTACTTATTCTTGATGAAGCTACAAGCTCAATTGATACCCGTACAGAGAAAATCGTTCAGGACGGTATGGACAAGCTCATGAGTAACAGAACAACCTTTGTCATTGCTCACCGTCTGTCCACCGTAAAGAACAGTGATGTTATCGTGGTACTTGAGCAGGGCCGCATCGTAGAAATGGGTAACCACGACGAGCTTATCGCTAAAAAGCAGCGTTACTATCAGCTTTACACCGGTAACAAGCCTGAGATGGTTACAGCTTAAAGCCCGAGTATAAAAAAGAATAGCAAAATTAAAGCCTCTGTGCCTTAAGGAAAATATCCTAAAGGTACAGAGGCTTTTAGTTTTGGAGAATTAGAGGGTTGATCATTTCATTACAGGAAGTCTTTGATCAAGCTCAATGCGGTCATCATGGGTGACAACGCGATAGGATGTGACCTTGTATGCGGGCTCATCCATGGAATCCGGATAAGTGGGTATTATTGTGATATCCAGAGTCTGAGTATCGTTTATGGGGAAGCTCTCTGAGAAGCTTTCTGCGCCAACCATGTTGTAGAAGGCATCCTCTGAAGATGAGAGCATATAACTGTTGGTTAAGGATGATCCTGTTCTTGCTATGAAGGCATTGGCTTCATGACAGGCATCATAGTAGCTGTTACAGCGCTGCTTCATTTTACTGCTAAGAACAAAATCCGCCCTGGAATTAACAAGAGTCAGGGTGGCAAAGGATATAAGGCCCAGAACCATGAAAATCAGCATTATGGAAGCTGCGCCTATATGTGTTGAATTTATTGAATTACGGCCCATCTGTTTCTGCCTCCATATCTCCTATGTAGTAGTCAACGCTCCTGGACATAATAAGTAATGGATCTGAAAGAGAAGGAGCTTCAGCGATTATCTCATCACCCGGGAAATTTAGAATGTAAATATCTCCCTTAAGGGCGTTGCCTTTATATTCAGTTGTGCTGCCACCGCAGTCGCTGTAAACTTCTGAAGCGGGGAGCTGTGAAACTGTCAGCAAAAGCTCATATTTTGCCCCCTCCGGAGCACCATCGCTCAGGGGAAGTTCAATGATTTCCCAGTCTTCATCAAAAAACATAACCAGAGTCCCGATTTCTGGATTCTCTTCAAAGGAAACAAGGATTACGGATGATTCTGAGTAAAAGTCAGCTATATCACGAAGATTCCCTTTTTTGCCATTGAATACCTCTGCCAGATTCTGAACCCACAATACAGAATTGTTTATGCCGATTGATTCCTGAGACAGGAGATGGGCAGACACAAAAAGGCGCACGCAAATAGTGCTGGAAACAGCAAAAAACAAAATGGCTATTATGAGCTCCATAAGAAAGAGACTTGTTTTGTTGTGCTGATTACTGTTCATGCGTCTACTTGTCCTTTTTCAGACCTTTTGGAAGTTACAAAGGTTATTTCTTCGCCATCGGTTAATACCACAGTTATGCGGAGAATTCCGCCTCCTAAGGTATCAATCTCAAGGCTGTCGATATCCATAATTTTCTGACCGGTTTCCGGCATGAGATTTTCTACGTCGGCTCTGGCTTTTATTTCCATAAGAGCGCCATCGTAGTCATAGATATAGGTTACATAGTCTTTTCCGCCTTCCGTACTGTCGATGCGGATGGCACCTGATTTGTTGAAGGTATCTGTTGAAACATTGCCCTCTGAATCGTTCTGTCTTAGTTTTTCTGTGATATAAGCATAAGCGGTTCTTCTGTCATAGTTTTTTTGCATGACGGAAACACCCCTGCTGTAAATGCTTGAGCCGATGGCGATCAGCATGAGAGCGCTCATGGCAAACAAAAACAGCAGAGCTACGACGAAGATCATATCGATTATGTGTCTTTCGTGGCTTTCCTTTTTCATAAATAATTACAAATCCTTCTTTGCATCACCCTGTATGCGGATGATTGTGACATCAGGGTAGATATTTGCACCTATGGGCCTGTAGTCCACAAAGAACAGCTCCTTGTCGTAGATAAGACCATAGTGCTGCTCAAGGTAATCAAGACTTGGAGGATAGACTCCTTCAAGGCAGTAGCACTGGATTATGTCCCTATCTATAGCCTCGGACAGGCTGGTTTCCTGCTTGTCGATATTGGAGGTGCTAAGCTCATTTACGCCGTTCCAGAATATGAAAATAAGAACGACGATTATAAGAGTATAACCAATCTTTGAGACGGCTCCGGATATTCTGTTGGCTCGTTTTCCGATATAAATCTCTTCCATTTAATTTCCTATCTTAACCTATAGATGACATGATTCCCATAAGAGGAAGAATTACCGATAACAGTATCATTCCAACTACCAATGAGAGAATGATTACGAGAGTGGGCTCAAGTACTGCAATAAAAGCATACATTTTGCGCTGTGTTTCCTCGGCATAGCGGTTGGCAATCTGCTTCATTACGACGTCCATGGAGCCGGTGGTAAAACCGATGGAAACCATTCTGGAGTAGAAGCGGTTAAGGATTCCGGATGCCTGCAGTGCCTCAGGGAAGCTGCTGCCGTTTGCTATGAGGGAACGGCAGGTATCTATTTTGGCGCTCATTGACTCAGAATCAACAAGGTTACTTACAAGCCTTAAGCCTTCGTAGGTATCCATGCCGCTGGAAAGAGTCAAAACCATGCCGTTGGCAAATCTTGTGGTTGCCACCTCCTCATAGAGTTTTCTGATGGGCGGTATATGCATTCCTATTTTATGGAAAACTTCGCGGCCCTTATTGGTTTTAACAAAGAATACGCACAGGGCTGCATTTAATGCCAGAACGATTATGAAAACAGCGGAATAGTTTTTTAGGGTAACTCCGATACTGAGAAGGGAGTTGGAAAAACTGTTCATGCTGGTTCCAAGCTGCGCAAAAACCTGACCGAATACAGGGAGTACACGGGTGATCAGAACAATGATAACCACAAGCATCATACCGATCATGATAAGAGGATAGGAGATTGCTCCTATGATGTTCTGTCTGATGGTATCTTCACGCTCGTAGTAATCTGCAAGGGAGTCCATGACAAGATCAAGATCTCCGGACTCTTCGCCTATCGTGACCATGTGAATAACATAGCCCGGGAAAGCTCCCGACATCTGCAAAGCGATGTGGAATTTTTCTCCTGAATGAAGTATCTGCAAAATGGTCTTAAGAATTGCATCATCACCCTCAAACTTAAAGTCCTGAAGCATGATCTCGATGCTTTCTGCAGGGGCTATTCCTGCTTTTATAAGAAGAGCCATCTGTCTGCAAAAAACTGATATTTCATATTCTGAGAATTGTTTTGAAGAGGCTTTCATATCGTGTCTCCCTAATAAATATATTTTGTCTTGTAATTTTCTCCATCGCCGATGAAGTTGGCCAGTTTCTTGGTGTCTGTGGTTGAAGCAAAGGTGGGATCCATAAGAGACCACTCTTTACCGTCAAATTGGATCATTCCGTTTATCCAGCCTATATCCTTTATATAAGTGCTGAGCCATGCGTGATATGCGGTACCTGCATAACCGACCTCCATTCTGGTGGGGATTTTCTGGCTCCTTAACATGGCTGTCATCAGAACTGCGTAGTCGATACAGATTCCTTTTCCTGTGGTGAGAACTTCGTCGATCTTAGGAAGATATCCGCTTTCAACGGTTTCTGCTTCGTGATAGTCGTAGGTCATGCTGGTGATAAGTGCGTTATAAACATTGGACACCACATCGAGATCGGTATTGGCGCTATAAGCCAGGTACTCGGCATAATCTATAGCCTGATTGTCCGCATTAAAGGTTACGTACTGATTGGGATAGAGGAAGGGTAAAAATTCATCATCCAGCGTAGCCTCTATCTCCTGGGTAAATACGGTTGCGTACTGGAGACCTTCGATGTTCTCAAATACTGATATCAGATAGGTTCCGTTACCTGCCTGAAGAGGGAATACCTCATCTTTTCCGCCATCCGTCGCCATATCGTAGGTGTAGGTGATCTCATCCGGGCCCGTGATCCTAAGCTTAACTTTTCCTGATTCTCCGGTGTAATGAATGATTACGTAGCCCTGATTAGTGTTGGATGCATCTACATGAGCATATTGATTCTCGTAGACTTCCTTGCCATCAGCTGTTGGAACAAGACATAGCGGAGTATTGTCACGGCTTCCCTTTACCAGTAGCGATGTATCGTAATTAGTGGAATCCGCCATTACCTCAGCTGCGTGCTTCCTGTCCACATCAATGGCGTGTCCTTCAGGAAGAGCAAAAAGCAGGATTGGTGAAGTGAGGATAAGTATCAGCATGGAAAGGCATAAGCAGATACAAAAATCCATAGTATCCATTCTGGATTTTAGAGATGTGTCATACACTGCGCCGTCAAAGGAAAGCAGGAAGTGAGTATCCTTCCCCTGGGAGCCTATCACCTCCGCAAGGGCGCCGATGACGTCTTCTTCTTTTATATGAAATTTGTGTTTGCGATTTTTCTCATATTTCATTCTGTGCCATTATCTGCTTCGTGAAGCTGTAGTATATGATTCCTTGCTGATAAAAGATGGGTTTTTACAAGGTTTTTGCTGACTCCGAGAGCATTTGCTATAGCTTTTTCATCAAGCTCTCTTATGTCATATAAAAAAATAATCTGTTGTTCTAAAAAGGGAAGGGATGAAAAATCATCGGGATTGAACAGCTCATAGACTTCGCTGCTGCAGCCGTTCATGGTTTTCCTGTAGCATACATCAAAGGATATCCTTCGAAGCCATGCGCTGAATAAAGAAGGATCCTTTAATGATAATATGTCATTTAAGACATTTTCATATATTTCCGTAACGGCTTCAAGGGCTTCCTTGTCATCACCGAAAACATGCCTGCAGTAATTGAAGGTGTCATCCACGGTGAGACAGTAGAGCTTTGCAAAGCTCTCGGTATCGTCATTCCACATGTCCATTACGAGCTTTTGTAATTCTCCGGAATGGTCTTTGCTAAACATAAAATGCTCCTAGTCAAGAACCTTTGAGTCTGATTCGTATTTTCTGTAAACTGCTGCGATGAGCACATAGAAATGCTCAGGAGAGATCTCATCCCCAAGAATCTGTGAATATCTCAGGCGAATGGGAATCTCGGAATTTAGGGTATTGTGGTTGTGAAGTCTTTTGCCCAGTAATTCCAAAAATGAATCGATGGAAGTCTGGGTGCAGTTTTCAATAACAACTATGAATTCATTACCGCTGTTTCTGCCTATAAGACCATACTGCATACCAACGGATTCAAGTATGGTGCAGAAGGTGGAGATTGCTTTATCACCGCCTGCGCGTCCGTTTTTGTCGTTCAGCTCCTTCAGGTTATCAAGTTGCATCAGCACACAGCCAAGGTGAAGAAGCTTTTCCGGAGAATCGTATTTTGATGAGATTCTGTCGATACTGAATCTGTTGGGGAGACTGGTGAGCTTATCAAGGAAGGACAGGTCACTTAAGTCTTTTACAAAATCTATATTTTTCTTCATCAAAATAAAATCCATTAGAATCGCAAGGAAGCCGATTATAAGGCATAGCCATGTGATTATGAATGTGATCATAAAGATTATGTCGCCTGTGACAGAAGCCCTGAATTCGGAATTTAAAATCAGGATCAGAAGATATGAGATGCTAAGTATTATTAAAATCGCCATCATTATGATCTTGGCGAGTCGTATTTTTTTTATCATGCTGCGTTTGTAAGGCATTTGCGCTCCCTTCAAAAGCCGATAATAGCATATTTTCTTATTTAAATATTATAAAGGATAGGCAGTTTAATGAAAATGCGAAACCATTAACTATTGCTAAAGATATTTTAAATTATTCGGAAAATCATGCATGTAATAGATGTTTTACAGTATAATGTCAAAAAGAGGTGACATGATGATATTATACGCGGTGATTGTGGCATTACTGATACCGGCAGGTATTTTTGTATACAGGTATGTGGTAATGTGCGGGAAAATAAAGAAAAGATTGAAAGTTCTTGGCACAGCGCAGAAACAGCTTACTTTCCCAAAGAGCCTGCATCTGATACAGCTACAGGACATGCTCTATGAGAAAGAAACTGAGATGGCAGAGGAGTACTTCATAACAAAGCTTTAGGACTTAGAGTTTGATGAACTCCTGCTTTCTTTGACTGAACTTTGCATAGTGAGTAAAGCCGCAGGCTTTAACCATTTCTGTGGCTACATCGAAACAGCCTGCAATATGCTCCGGAACATGGGCATCAGAACCAAAGGTGATGATATCACCGCCAAGCTCACGGTAGCGAATAAGAATATCCTTTGAAGGATTTGGATTTGCAAGTGCATTTTTTGAGTACAGGGACTTGGTGTTTACATCAAGTCCTTTTCCGTTTTCTATAAGGTGCTTTAAGATTGCATCGAGAATATCTGCATAATCTGCGTATCTGTAGTTTTTATCAAAGGATGGCGCGTAGCGGACAATATAATCAAGGTGCCCCAGAACGTCATAATTATTGAACTTTTCAAGGTTTTCCAGGGTGGACTCAAAAAACTCAAGGAATGCCTCTTTTTCAGATCTTCCTTCATAAAAAGAAGGATAGTAGGGATCTTTTCTGTGGCATACATGATTTGACGCAATGACAAAATCAAAGGGATAGGAATTTATATAGTCATTGTTTTTATCTGAAAGGTGCGGCTGCATACCAATCTCTATGCCCCAGTTAAGTTCTATTTTCCCTTCATAGGCAGGCTTTAAGGAAAGAAATTCCTCTCGGTAAGCCTCCGTATTTACCTCAAAACCATCAGGCGGATTGTCAGGCATATCAGGGTAGTCAAAATCGTTGTGCTCTGTAAAGCATATAGCTGAAAGTCCTTTCTGAATGGCGCTTTCAATCATGTCCTTCATGGGAGCATCTGAGTCCCCTGAATTGTGTGTGTGCATATGAAAATCTGCTGGAAGTGAATTTATCATTATAATTCTCCGTGGGTGTGAATCTTTTTTTCCAAAACACATTATACAGCATCAGGCAGTATGATACAGAGAAAAATTGTCGTTTTACAATACTGACAACTTGTAAAATGGTATAATATATGTATCTGTTGTGATTCTCATTGTCGTGATTTTCATAAGGAGACCTGCTATGAATAGAACATTTGATTATGTTGATGGCAACATGGACATTCTGATGTATAACAACACCATCAGGAAGCTGAAGGATGTCAAAAAGGGCGATCTCGTATATTCTGTTCAATACGATGGCGAGATTCATCAATATATTAAGGGTGAGGTCACAAGCATAAATAAGCGAAAAGGCAAAGCTGTCAGGATAACTCTGTCTGATGGCCGAACCATTACAAGCAGCCCCAATCATCAATGGCTCACGAAGCTTGGATGGCTTTTTGCGTATGATGATGGGACACTTGAGCCGGGCAAGGTTTTCCTTAAAGAAGATGTTAAAATGTCCGGAATTAGCAGGGCCATAAATAAAAACTATTCCGAGACTAAGTTTTATATGGAAGGCTATTTCCTCGGGGCACAGGTCTATGGGAAAAAGCTTATAGGCCTTAAGGGCGGAGAGATGGCAGAGTTTGTTTTCTGCGAGTCTGCCGTTACAATGCGTCTTTATAATTATCTGCTATATTGCGGAGCACATGTCACAATAGAGCCCTGCTTTGCCCACAACAAGGATACAAATGAATACTATGTTACTGTCAAGCTGAATATTCCATATAAGCAGATGGTAGTTCTATCCGAGAAATTTGCAAAACACAGAGATAAAGATGAGTTCTTAAGAGGGTTTGTTGCAGGAGTATATGATTCTGACGGAACTGCCAATCCTCTTGTTAAGAATCTTGCCAGTTCCAAAAAGCAGTATCTTGAAGTATTGAAAAAAGGCCTTGATATGAATGGCTTTGAATATGAGTATAACAGCCAGGATATGACGGCTACGCTGTTTGGCGGAGCATCAGAGCTTCTAAGGTTCTACAGTACTTATACGCCTGTTATTACAAGGCAGTTTGAATATGTACCTATCAGTAATCTGAATACAGAGTCATTAAAAATTGTTTCTATTAAAGAAGTTAAATGTGATGAACTCGTTGAGATCACCACAACCGCCAGAAGTTTTATTGCAAACGGGGTTATTTCACACAACTGTACTACTGGTATTTTTAAGGAGGTGCAGTGAATGAGGTATGTAAGCGCCAGGCAACTTAAGCCGGGGATGGTCTTGTCCAATAATCTGTATGATGATAACGACAAGGTTCTTCTTAAGGCTAATACGGAGCTTTCTCAAGCCTATATAAACAGAATTCAGCAGATGGATTTTGACGGTATTTACATTTTTGAAGAAGGCGATATAGAAACAGCCAGGCAGATTGTGTCAAACGAGACCAGAATGAAGGCGATTAATAAGCTAAAGAAACTGGATCTGAATGCATGTCAGTTCCTGGCTAACAGCATTGTTAATGAAATTCAGAATGCTGAATCGCTTATTGTCGAGCAGATGACCTTGAGCAACTATGATAACTACACTTATGTTCACAGCGTAAATGTGGATGTTTTGTCTGTGATCATAGGAATAGGCATGGGGCTTAGAAATGAAGAGCTTGAGTTGCTTTCTCAGGGTGCGATTATGCATGACATAGGCAAATGTGATATTCCCATAGAGATAATCAACAAGCCTTCAAAGCTCACCTGGGATGAATTTGAAATAATGAAAAAACATCCGGAGCACGGACTTAACAGGCTTAGAGAAAAGGTAAAAACAGATGGAGAGGACGTGGCTGCGGTTGTTAAAAATGCCGTGTATTCTCATCATGAAAACTGGGATGGCTCAGGATATCCAAGAAAACTAAGCGGTGAAAAAATCCATAAGTTTGCAAGGATCATACATGTGGCAGATGTTTATGATGCCCTGACATCCAAGCGCGCTTATAAGGATTCCATGAATCCCGCAAATGCTATCGAGTACATAATGGCAAATACCGGAACCATGTTTGATGATGAAGTTACCAGTGTATTTGTAAAATATGTGGCGCCGTATCCCATTGGTTGCAGAGTCCTTCTGTCCAACGGTAAGCAGGGCGTTATATCTGAGAATAATCAGAAGCAGCTGTCCAGGCCCAAGGTTAAGCTTGATAGCGGCACAGTTGTAGATCTTATGAATAAACTTGATATTACAATTTTGCAAATATTGAACACTTGATGATTTATTTGCGTTTTTGCCTAAAGATTACTTGAAAAATCTGATAAAGTCAGATAAAATATATTTGCTGTCAAATTTTTGACAATCACATGTAAAGAATTAGTAACAGCAAATAATTTTAATATCATTTTAGGAGGACTTAAAATGGCAGTAAAGGTAGCAATTAATGGTTTTGGCCGTATCGGTCGTCTTGCATTCAGACAGATGTTTGAGCACGAGGGAACAGAGATCGTAGCAATCAACGATCTTACAGATCCTAAGATGCTTGCACACCTTCTCAAGTATGATTCTTCTCAGGGTAAGTATAAGTACGCTGACAAGGTATCATTCAGCGATCACTCAATCACAGTAAATGGTAAAGAGATCGAGATCTACAAGGAGGCTGATGCTAATAACCTTCCTTGGGGCAAGATTGGTGTAGACGTAGTTCTTGAGTGTACAGGTTTCTACACATCAAAGGATAAGGCTCAGGCACATATCAACGCTGGTGCTAAGAAGGTTGTTATTTCTGCTCCTGCAGGAAATGATCTTCCTACTATCGTATATAACGTTAACCACGAGACACTTACAGCTGATGATAACATCATCTCTGCAGCTTCTTGTACAACAAACTGCCTTGCACCTATGGCAAAGGCTCTTAACGACTATGCACCTATCCAGTCTGGTATCATGGCAACAATCCATGCTTACACAGGTGATCAGATGATCCTTGACGGACCTCAGAGAAAGGGTGACCTTAGAAGAGCTCGTGCAGGCGCTGTTAACATCGTTCCTAACAGCACAGGTGCTGCAAAGGCTATCGGCCTTGTTATTCCTGAACTCAACGGCAAGCTCATCGGCGCTGCTCAGAGAGTACCGGTTCCGACAGGTTCAACAACACTTCTTTTCGCTGTAGTTAAGAGCAGCACAGAAGTTACTAAGGACAGCATCAACGAGGCTATGAAGAAGGCTTCAGATCCTGAGACATTCGGTTACAACGAGGATGAGATCGTATCTTCTGATATCGTTGGAATGACTTATGGTTCACTCTTCGATGCTACACAGACAATGGTTACAAAGATTGGTGACGATCTCTATGAAGTTCAGGTTGTTTCATGGTATGACAACGAGAACTCATACACATCTCAGATGGTTCGTACAATCAAGTACTTCGAGAAGTTCGTTAAGTAATTTTTGTCTGAACTTTTAGAGAGATCTTATGTGAGGTCCGGTCCACTAGGACCGGACCTTGTTTGTTTCATTATTAAAATTCCAGGAGGAAAAAACAAATGGCACTTAATAAGAAATCTGTTGATGATTTCAGCGCAAAGGGCAGAAGAGTACTTGTTCGTTGTGACTTCAACGTACCTCTTAAGAATGGCGAGATCACAGACGAGACACGTATCAACGCTGCACTTCCTACAATCAAGAAACTTATCGCAGATGGCGGCAAGGTTATCCTTTGCTCACATCTTGGTAAGGTTAAGAATGGCCCCAACGAGGGCGAGTCTCTTGCTCCTGTAGCAAAGAGTCTTTCTGCTAAGCTTGGCAAGGACGTTAAGTTCGTTGGCGATTACAACGTAACAGGTGCTGAGGCAACTGCTGCTGTCGAGGCTATGGGTGAGGGTGATGTTGTTCTTCTTCAGAATACACGTTTCCGTGGCAAGGAAGAGACAAAGCCTTCAGATGCAGGCGAAGCTTTCGCAAAAGAGCTTGCAGATCTTTGTGATGATTATGTATGTGACGCTTTTGGTTCTGCTCACAGAGCACACGCTTCTGTAGCTGTTGTTACAAAGTATGTTCGTGAGAAGGGCGGCAACTGTGCAGTTGGTTACCTTATGCAGAAGGAAATCGACTTCCTCGGCAACGCTGTTGAGAACCCTGTACGTCCTTTCGTAGCAATCCTTGGTGGTGCTAAGGTTGCTGATAAGCTCAATGTTATCAATAACCTCCTTGAGAAGTGCGATACACTTATCATCGGTGGTGGTATGGCTTACACATTCCTTAAGGCTAAGGGATATGAAGTAGGTCTTTCTCTTGTTGATAACGAGAAGATCGATTACTGTAAGGAAATGATGGAGAAGGCTGAGAAGAACGGCAAGCAGCTTCTTCTTCCCGTTGATACAGTAGTATCAGGCGGATTCCCGGATCCTATCGACAATCCTGACATAGAGACAGCTATCGTTGAGTCCAATGCAATTCCCGCTGATAAGGAAGGCCTTGATATCGGCGTTAAGACAAGAGAGCTTTTCGCAGATGCTGTAAAGAATGCAAAGACTGTTGTTTGGAACGGACCTATGGGTGTATTCGAGAACCCTGTACTTGCTGAAGGTACAAAGGCTGTTGCTAAGGCTCTTGCTGATACAGATGCTACAACCATCATCGGTGGTGGTGACAGTGCAGCAGCAGTTAACCAGCTCGGCTTCGCAGATAAGATGAGCCACATTTCAACAGGTGGCGGCGCTTCCCTTGAGTTCCTTGAGGGTAAGGAGCTTCCCGGTGTTGTTGCAGCGGACGATAAGTAATCACCTGGCGAGGTATTTTCGAGCCTGGTGTACTACTTAGTTCGATTGAGCGTGAGCGAGAGTCGAACTTCCTTGTGAATAATAAATTTGTATTTGAAGTCTAAATGAGTCTTGAAAGTATTTATATCATTGAAGTGGCTTTTGAAGACGCGGGTACTTAATCTGTGTATTTTACAGATTTAGTACCCTTGCGTCTGAAACAGAGCGGAAGCGTCCGCTGAAATGATATAATTACTTGAAAGACGTTGTTGAGAGAGGAAAACAAAATGGCACGTAGAAGAATAATTGCCGGTAACTGGAAGATGAACAAGACTCCCAGTGAGGCTGTAGCTCTTTGTGCAGAGCTTAAAGATCTTGTTAAAAATGATGACGTTGACGTAGTTTACTGCGTTCCGGCTATCGATATCGTACCCGTTGTTGAGGCTGTTAAGGGTACAAACGTACATGTAGGAGCAGAGAACTTCTACATCGTTGACAGCGGTGCTTTCACAGGCGAGATTTCAGCTCCCATGCTGAAGGATGCAGGTGTTGAGTATGTTATCATCGGTCACTCAGAGAGAAGAGATATCTTTGGTGAGAATGATATTCTTATCAACCAGAAGGTTAAGAAGGCATTTGCTTCAGGTCTTACACCTATCCTTTGCTGCGGTGAGTCCCTTGCACTTCGTAAGGCTGACACCTACAAGGAGTGGATCGAGAGACAGATCACATGGGATCTCGATGGCGTAACAGCTGACCAGGTTAAGAAGCTTGTTATCGCTTACGAGCCTATCTGGGCTATCGGTACAGGTGAGACAGCTACAGCTGATCAGGCTGAGGAAGTTTGCGGGCTTATCCGTGAGCTTATCGCAAAGCTTTATGATCAGGCTACAGCTGATGAAGTTCGTATCCAGTACGGCGGATCAATGAATGCCGGCAATGCTGCTGAGCTTCTTTCAAAGCCCAACATCGATGGTGGTCTTATCGGCGGCGCTTCACTTAAGCCTGACTTTGGCAAGATCGTTAACGCTTAATAAAATAAGCTGATTAAGATTTATGAAACGGATTCAATTTGGAGCCAATTTCAAATTGAATCCGTTTATTTTAGTAATCACCGGAGAGTATTATGAAAAAAGACAACATTATCTTAATAGGAATGCCCACATCAGGAAAAAGTACAGTGGGAGTTATTCTTGCTAAGATTCTTGGATATAATTTTATTGACTCGGATATAGTAATTCAGGAAAAAGAGGGCCGTAAGCTTTCTGAAATTATTGAAACAGAAGGTGTTGATGGCTTTATAGATATTGAGAACAAAATAAATGCCGGCATTGAAGCAGAGAAGACTGTAATTGCAACCGGTGGAAGTGTAGTTTATGGCGAGGAAGCCATGATGCATTACAAGGATATCGGAAAAGTGGTATATCTGAAGATAGATATGGAGGTTCTTACAAAGCGCCTGAGAAATGTGAAGCAAAGAGGCGTTGTAATGAAGGAAGGACAGACCATATCGTCCCTGTACGACGAGCGTTGCGAACTTTATGAAAAATATGCTGACATTATCATAGATGAGAAGAACAACACCATGGAAGAGGTGCTGTCCGATGTTTTGGCGGCGCTGTTCTGATATGGCCTGGAGGAGATAAAATGGAAAGAAGAAAAATAGTAGCCGGAAACTGGAAAATGAACATGACACCTGCCAAGGCAGTTGAGCTTATTGCAACACTTAGACCCCTTGTAGAGTCAAGCGATGTTGATGTTGTTTTCTGCGTGCCGGCAATTGATATAGTTCCTGCACTTACAGCAACCCGTGGAACAAACATTGAAATCGGTGCTCAGAATATGTACTTTGAGGAGAGCGGTGCATATACAGGTGAGATTTCACCTGAGATGCTTGAAGGAGCAGGTGTTAAGTATGTCATTCTTGGTCACTCAGAAAGACGTGAGTACTTCCATGAGACAGATGAAGAACTTAATAAAAAGGTAAAAAAAGCCTTTGAGCATGGTCTTACTCCTATCCTTTGCTGCGGTGAGACTCTGCAGCAGAGAGAAATGGGCATCACTTTAGACTGGATAAAGCTTCAGATAAAATCTGATCTTGCAGGAGTTCCGTCATCAGATGTGGCTAATATGGTTATTGCATATGAACCGATCTGGGCAATTGGTACAGGTAAGACAGCAACAACGGAGCAGGCTCAGGAGGTTTGCAAAGCTATCCGTGACTGTATTGCAGATATTTATAATGATTCTACTGCGCAGAGCGTGCGCATCCAGTATGGCGGATCTGTTAACGCAGGAAATGCGTCGCAGCTTTTTGCACAGCCCGATATTGATGGCGGACTTGTAGGCGGAGCATCCCTTAAGCCTGAATTTGGAAAAATCGTGAACTGTAAATAAGCTATACTTCGCATATTAGTTCGCATATTGAGTTATAATGTTTTAGCATTCTTTTAATGGTTATTTAATAGATTTAGATGCGATAAGTCGTATATTATTAATATGATTTATTGCATTTAAATCTTTTTTTATTATGGAGGCAAAAGAGAATGGCTAAGAATGATGCGCCTAAAAAGGCAAAAAGTAGTGTCAGCTTCAAAGACAGTATTAAGACCAAGCTGATAACTGTTATGATTCTTGCAGCTGCGGTTCCGCTGCTTGTTGCGGTAATTGTAAGCTACAAGACATCAACAGATAAGGCTATGGAAGATGCCCAGGCTTCTCTGGAGTGGCAGGCAAGGTATTTATCCAGTAAATTTGTGAATATTTTGGATGCAAATATGAACATGATTAAGAGTATTGCAGGTAACCCTACAATTATTAATTATGTAACAGGAGAGGCAGGTATACCTGAAGATGCTGTAATTGCTACACTGTCTGAATGTGATGCAATTCTTGATGATGGAGATACCACGGTAATCACAGGTGCAGACGGCCAGCAGCTTGCCAGAGCAAAAGGTGATCTGGTCAATGTAGCTGACAGAGAATATTTCCAGAAAGCAATTGCAGGATCAATATATGTTTCTAATATTCAGATCAGTAAGACCACAGGAAAACGTATTATAACCTTTGCAGTTCCTATAAAGAATGGCGATTCAATAATTGGTATTGTTCAAAGAAACTTCGATTTGAATAATTTTCATGAAATGCTTGCTGCAGAAGCAGAAGACGCATTCCTTGTTGACAGAGAAGGTATGGTAGCTGCTCACTCTCAGTATGAGATTGGTGAAGGCGCTCATGAAGAAGAAAGCAGAGCTCAGTCAGAATTCATGACATCCGGCAAGACCAGCGGTTTCTACTTCGTTGATACAGGAAAAGGATATGAAGCATATGTGGCTTATGTAGTAGAGCCTAAATCAGAGTACCGTGTTTGCTCAGCAACAGACTCAAATAAAGTTTTATCCTCAGCAAGACGTTCTGCTACGATAGTAGTATTTGTAGGTCTTGCCCTTCTTGCTGTTGCCATAGTAATTTCCTTTGTAATGGCGAACAGCTTTGCAGCTCCTATCAAGGCTGTAGGAGATTCTCTTAAGGCTCTGGCTGATGGAAGATTTGTAAAGGTTCAGAAGTTTGATGAAAGAAAAGATGAATTTGGTGAGATTTCGAGAGATACGAACTCAGTTATCGAAACCCTTGATGATATTGTTTCCAATATCAAGGAATCTGCTGCAAATGTCGGATCATCATCTGAAGAGCTGGCTGATATGGCTAATCAGATTTCCCAGACTGCAGAGGATGTTTCAAATGCGGTTCAGGAGATTGCATCCGGTGCAACCCAGCAGGCTGATGAGATTCAGAGTGCTTCTGAGAATGTTGGAAGAATCGGCGACGCTGTATCCGATGTGCAGAATTCTACAGGAAACCTTTCAACCCTTGCTCAGAAGATGAAGGAAGCATCTGAGGTTTCAAGCAGATCCCTTGCATCCCTGCAGGATTCTTCATCTCATATGACAAATAAGATCGATGATATTTCAAATACTATTTCCGCAACTCAGGAAGCAGTATCAAATATCAACGATAAGGTAGAAGGAATTGCATCTATCGCAACTCAGACCAACCTCCTTTCACTTAACGCTTCAATTGAGGCTGCAAGAGCAGGAGAGGCAGGAAAAGGCTTTGCGGTTGTTGCTGAAGAGATCGGTAAGCTGGCTGATGATTCCAAACAGATGGCTGATGATATCAGACGTGAGATGGATGTCCTTCTTGAACAGAGTAATGCAGCTGTTTCTGCAGCAGCAGATGTTAAGCAGGGCAATATGGATCAGCAGATCGCTCTTGGTGAGACTCTCGAAGCAGTTAACGGAATGCTGGAGGATATTGGCAGTACTGTCGGCGGCGTAGACCTTATCTCTCAGGGTGCTGATACCTGTGATTCTTCTAAGAATGCTGTTGTAGATACTATGAGTGCTCTTTCAGCTATCTCTGAAGAAAATGCAGCATCTTCAGAAGAGACAGGTGCTTCCATGCAGGAGCTCTCTGCGACAGTTACAACCCTTGCATCCTCTGCTGACGGACTTAAGAGTATTGCTGAGAAGCTCAACGAAGATATGAAGTTCTTCAAATAATTTGATTAATAAAAAATAGATGCATATATAGCTGCTCCCGATCACAAGGTCGGGGGCAGTTTTTGTAAAAGCGTCATGTGAGAATGCTCTGTAAAATCCTTTCGAATAATACTTTCCAATAATGTGATAAACCTCTTTTCTGAAAGCTTAAATTATGCTATATTTTTATTGTTTTGGAGACATTGTTTTTATGGAGGAGACTAAACATGTTGGAAAAAGTTTTTAAACTCGAGGAGCATAATACTACGGTCAAAACCGAGATTATTGCCGGCCTCACCACGTTCCTTTCAATGGCCTACATTCTGGCCGTTAACCCCAGTATTCTTGGTGCAGTAATGAATGCAAACGGTGTATTTGTTGCAACTGCAATTGCTTCTGCAATCGCAACATTCTGTATGGCATTCCTTGCTAACTATCCTATCGCTCTTTCAGCAGGACTTGGACTTAATGCTTACTTTGCATTTACAGTTTGCCTTGGAGAGCTTGGCGGAGAGCCCGGTGCATTCAAGATTGCTCTTACAGCAGTATTTGTTGAAGGTATTATCTTCATCATCCTTTCAGTTTTCAAATTCCGTGAGCAGATTATCAACAGCATACCTCAGAACCTTAAGTATGGTATTTCTGCAGGTATCGGTCTTTTCATCGCATTTATTGGCCTTAAGGGTGCAAACATCATCGTAGCTGATGAGTCTACTACAGTAGCTCTTGGCAGCTTCTCAAACGCTGAGGTGGTTCTTGCTCTCGTTGGTCTTATTATTATCATCGTTCTTGAGCATTATCGTGTAACAGGTTCAGTTCTTATTGGAATCATCGCTACATGGATTCTTGGTATGATCGCTCAGGCAACAGGCTGGTATACAGCTGGTAACGTATTCCCTGATTTCTCAGCAGGTCTTCAGCTTGGTGCTGTTTCTGAGACTGCATTTAAGTTTGACTTCGGTTGGGCTGCATCACATCTTGTTCAGTTCATTGCTATTGTATTCAGCTTCCTTTATGTAGATCTGTTCGATACAGTTGGAACAGTAGTAGGTGTTGCTGACAAGGCAGGCCTTCTTGATGAGGATGGCAACCTTCCCAGAGTAGGTAGCGTATTCATGTCAGATGCTATCGGTACAGTTTGCGGTTCATGCCTTGGTACTTCTACAGTAACAAGTTTCGTTGAGTCAAGTGCAGGTGTTGCTGCAGGCGGACGTACAGGTCTTACAGCTCTTGTAACAGGTATCATGTTCCTTGTATCACTGGTACTTAGCCCTATCTTCCTTGCAATCCCCGGATTTGCAACAGCTCCGGCTCTTATCTATGTTGGTATGCTTATGGTAGCAAGTGCTAAGAACATCACATTTGATGGTGATGTAGCTGATACACTTGGTGCTTACATGGCACTTGTAATGATGCCTCTTTCATACTCAATCGCTACAGGTATCATGTTTGCAGTTCTTGCATGGGTAATCGTTAAGGTTCTCATCGGCAAGGCAAAGGACGTATCTCCTGTTATGTGGTTTGTATTCGTACTGTTTGCTCTGAGAGTAGTAGTACTTGTTACAAACTTCCAGTAATATAGGATTGATATTTACTCCCCGTCACTTCTTAGGTGACGGGGATTTTTTATGCCTTTGCATATCAGTTTTGGATTTCTGTTTCACATTATTGCGTTATTATTGTAATAAAATATCAGACAAAAGAATGAATTGTCAGATAATAAGAAAAGTGATATAATCAATATAGGAATTTATGTGATGGGGAGACAAGGAGGTTGCGTTATGGCAGATATCACGATTAAAGCCGCTAACAGCGGTGCGATAAATGCCGCAAGACAATCAGTGTCTATCACGGCTAATAGGATAGGAAATGTCAAAAGCAAAGCATCAGATTCCGGAAGTAAACGAAAGGAATCTGCAAAATCCCGCAAGGATTTGATTTCTGTTTCACGAGATGGAGATACTGCTCACGCCAACGATAAGGCAAAGCATAAGCTTGTTGAACAAAGCAAAGAGAATACTGCTTTGATACAGGCAAGAGCCAAAGCAGAGAGAACAGTTAATAATCTTTATATGAATATAGCCGGCGAGGAGATGGCAGATGACCTTACCGGTGATGCTACTGTTGAAGTGTCCAAGGTTCATCAGAAGGAACCTAATCGCTATATCGAGGAAATAAAGCGTGAGTTAAAGCGCGAAATAGTGGAAGCCAATAATGATATTGGCGTAGAAGTAGAGACAGAAATAGCAGAGCCCATAGAGGTGCAAAGTCAGCCTGTTATACCGGATACCACAAGGCTTGAGACACTGGCTGCAACTATTGATACTGAGGGCACTAAATACGAACCACAGATCACATCATTTAAAGGATATTCGGACCAGCAACTTCGGCAGATGTATCTCAGCGGTACGATATCCAGATATGCCTATGATACTGAGATGACATCACGTACTGAAGAAGATCGTGAATTCTCAGACAGAGAGCAGGTTTTCAGAGAAGGAATAGTAAGGAATCTGGCAAATCGCGGAGCTCTTGATAGAAGCTCTGATTCCATCGAGGAAGCTTTTTCCGATGAAGCGTCAGATACACTTACGGGAGAGCAGAGAATGGCAATTTTTAATGCAGCTGATTCCAGGGGCGAACAAGTAGAGCCGGATAAGGAAATGCAGCTTAGTATTTAAGATTGTACATGGTATTTTTCATAAAAATATGGAGCGTCCGCTACCTGGTTAAAGAACCGGGAGGCGGACACTTTTTTGATATATGCAGGCTTAAAGCCATTGACAGAAATAACTCTAAACACTAATATTATAACGTATGATATTCTAAGGAGGAAAAATCAGTATGTCACGCAAGGCAACTATTACACAGGAAGAAATCGTAAATGCTGCTTTTAAAATTACCGTTAAGGAAGGTTTTGACCAGATAACATCCAGAAAGCTCGCAGGTGCTGCAGGATGCTCAACACAGCCTATTTTCCGTATTTATGACAATATGGATGAGCTCAAGAAGGATGTTTTAGATAAAGCAATTAAGTATTTTGAAGATTTTTGCAGAGGAAGAGAGAAGAAGCACGATACTCCCTTTGTTGATCTTGGAATCAGTTATATCAGTTTTGCTCAGCAACACTCTAATCTCTTTAAGCTTCTCTTTGTATCAAGCGATGTAAAAGAGGCTAAGAGCATGTATGATATCGTAAACGGCGATGAGGAGAATATCGTTCGTGAAGTTTCCCGTGCAAGAGAGAAGGGCGTTCAGAACGCAGAACATCTTTTCATGAAGATGTGGATCTTTATTCATGGCGCAGGCTGCATGGCTGTTACAGGAGACTATGACCTCGAGGAGGCTGACTCTGTAGCAATGCTTGAGTCTGCTTACGAAGCTTTCAGTAAGGCGTAAGGTATACGGAGTTAGTTTTTCGAATGAAGAATGTTGTTGTTATCGGATGCGGGGCTGCAGGAATGATGGCGGCGATAGCTGCTGCGGAAGCTGGCGCATCCGTTATTATTTTTGAAAAAAATGAAAAGCCCGGGAAGAAGATTTATATTACCGGTAAGGGCAGATGCAATGTGACAAATGCCTGCGATATCAGTGAGTATTTTGATAAGATTCCTCATGGCTCAAAGTTTTTATACAGCGCTCTCTATGGCTATGACAATACGAGAGTTATGGAGCTTTTGCAAAATAACGGCTGCAAGCTGAAAACAGAGCGTGGAGACAGAGTTTTCCCGGTATCAGACCATTCGTCCGACATCATAAGTACCCTTGTGAAAATCCTTAAAAAGCTCAAGGTTGAGATCAGATATCAGGACGAAGTCACATGGATTCAGACAGATTCCGAGAACAGAGTAAAAGCGGTTGTTTCATCGGATTCCGGAATAACAGAAGCTGACGCTGTGATCATGTGTACAGGAGGACTGTCCTATCCTTCAACAGGCTCCACGGGAACAGGCCACAAGATTGCCAGAGAGCTGGGACATAAGGTTACAGAGTTGAAGCCTTCACTTGTTCCTTTTGAGATAAAAGAGGACTGGTACAAAGAGCTTCAGGGCTTGTCGCTTAAGAACGTGGCGGTTAAGCTAGAACAGCTCCCGCCTGCTGCGAAGGATACTGCAGGATCAGAAGGTGCATCCGGTGGTAAGAAGAAAAAGAAGATAGTCTATGACGGCTTTGGAGAGATGCTGTTTACTCACTTTGGCGTGAGCGGACCCCTTATCCTTACATCCAGCTGCTATTACGAGGAGAAGGATAAAAAGGGTAATCCATTAGAATATGTGATTCACCTTGATCTTAAGCCGGCACTTACAATTGAACAGCTTGATAAGAGAGTTCAGAGGGAATTTGAGGTATCAAGAAACAGGCAGTTTAAGAACAGTCTGAATGGTCTTTTTCCTTCAAAGCTCATTCCTGTAATGATAAAGCTTTCAGGAATTGATCCCGAGAAGCCGCTTAATTCCATTACTAAAAAGGAACGTGCGGATTTTGTGGCACTTATAAAGGATTTACGGCTTACAGTTACAGGCACAAGGAATTTTAACGAGGCTATTATCACAAGAGGCGGCATATCAACAAGTGATATAAATCCCTCCACCATGGAATCCAAGAAGATAGGTGGACTGTATTTTGCAGGTGAGATAATAGACGTTGATGCCCAGACCGGCGGATTTAATCTGCAGATTGCCTGGTCAACGGGACACCTTGCAGGAGAGAGTGCGGTGTCTGAGTGAGACCTGTGCAGTGTGGCTACGGCTGCACTTTAAGAAAATATTTTTATTAAGGAGAAACAAAAATGGGAAAGAGTATTGCGATAGATGGACCTGCAGGTGCAGGCAAAAGCACAATCGCTAAGATTGTTTCAAAGAAGCTTGGTTTTATTTATATAGACACAGGTGCGATGTACCGCGCTATGGCAGTTCATATGACAAGAAACGGCGTTTCCGGTGATGATGCCGCCGAGATAGAGAAAAATGTGGATTCTGCTGATATTTCTATCGGTCATGAGAATGGCGAGCAGGTAGTTTATCTTAACGGCGAGAATGTAAACAGCTTCCTTAGAACTGAGGAAGTAAGCGCCATGGCATCTAAGACCAGTGCAAATGCTAAAGTCAGAGAAAAGCTTGTTGAGCTTCAGCAGAAGCAGGCCAAGACCACTGATGTTGTAATGGACGGAAGAGATATCGGAACAGTGGTACTTCCTGATGCGGAGCTTAAGGTTTATCTTACAGCCAGCAGCAGAGTCCGCGCTGAGAGACGTTATAAGGAAATGGTGGAGAAGGGTGTAGAATGTGATCTTGACACCATCGAAGCAGAGATTAAAGAGCGTGATCACAGAGATATGACAAGAGAAAACTCACCTCTTAAAAAGGCAGATGATGCTGTTGAGGTAGATTCTTCATACATGACCATTGAGGAAGTAGCTGATAAGATCATCAGTCTCTATGAGGCTAAATAATTAACGAGGTAAACAGATGGAAGTAATACTTGCCGAACATGCAGGCTTTTGTTTTGGAGTAACAAGAGCTGTTGATGTGGTTTACGAGCAGATTGAAAAAAACAGCGGTAAACAGATTTACACCTATGGCCCCATTATTCATAATGAGACCGTTGTTTCCGATCTTGAGAAAAAGGGTGTAAAGGTTATCGAATCCTGCGAAGAACTAAAAAATATTAACGATGGAATTTTGATAATCAGATCCCACGGTATCAGAAAAGAAATTTATGAGATCATCGAAAAGCAGGGACTTGAACATATTGACGCCACATGTCCTTTTGTAAAACGTATACATAATATCGTTGAAAAAGAGAGCGCTGCCGGCAAAACAATTATTGTAGTCGGAAGTGCCAAACACCCGGAAGTAGACGGCATTGTGAGCTATGCGTCGGGCCCTGTTTACGTAGTAGAGACGCCTGAGGACGTTGACAACTTGAAGCTTCAAGAGGGAACTGAGATTTGTATCGTATCCCAAACTACATTTAATACAAATAAATTTCAAGAAACCGTTGATAAATTTTCTAATTCGCGCTACAATGTTAATGTTGTGAACACTATTTGTAGTGCAACCGAAGAACGTCAGACAGAGGCTGAGGAAATAGCCGGTCAGGTTGACGCTATGATAGTGATTGGCGGAGCGCACAGTTCAAATTCACGTAAGCTGTATGAGATATGCAGCAGGAAATGTGCAAATACATATTTCATCCAGACTATTGATGATTTGAATATGGATATTCCTAAAGACATCAAAGTAGTGGGAATTACCGCCGGGGCGTCCACCCCAAAGAACATTATCGAGGAGGTTCAGAAACATGTCAGAACAATCATTTGAACAGATGCTCAATGAGTCGTTCAAAACAATTCATACGGGGGAGGTCGTTGAAGGCACTGTCATTTCTGTTAAGCCTGAAGAGATTATTCTTAACATTGGCTACAAATCAGATGGCATTCTCACAAAGAATGAGTACAGTAATGATAACAGCATCGATCTGACTCAGGTGGTTAAAGAAGGCGACAAAATGGATGTCAAGGTTCTTAAAACCAACGATGCAGACGGTCAGGTTATCCTTTCATATAAGCGTCTTGCCCTTGACAGAGGAAACAAGCGTATTGAGGAAGCATTTAACAATCAGGAAGTACTTACAGCTAAGGTTGTTCAGGTACTTGATGGCGGACTTACAGTTGTAGTTGATGAGGTTCGTATCTTCATCCCTGCAAGTCTTGTTTCAGACACATACGAGAAGGATCTTTCCAAATACGAAGGACAGGAGATCCAGTTTGTAGTAACAGAGTACAATCCGAAGCGTAGAAGATACATCGGTAACAGAAAGACTCTTATCACAGCTGAGAAGGCTGAGCAGGCTAAGAAGCTCTTTGAGACAATCGGTGTTGGCGACATCGTTGATGGTGTTGTTAAGAATGTTACAGACTTCGGTGCATTCATTGATCTTGGTGGAGCAGACGGACTTCTTCACATCTCAGAGATGTCATGGGGCCGTGTTGAGAATCCTAAGAAGACATTCAAGGTTGGCGATACTGTTAAGGTTCAGATTAAGGGAATCGATGGCAGCAAGATCGCTCTTTCAAGAAAGTTTGATGATGAGAACCCTTGGAAGGATGCAGAGACAAAGTATGCAGTTGGTAACGAAGTAACAGGTAAGGTTGCCAGAATGACAGATTTTGGTGCATTCATCGAGCTTGAGCCCGGCATTGATGCACTTCTTCATGTATCTCAGATCGCTAGAGAGCACATCGAGAAGCCTTCAGATGTACTTAGCATCGGCCAGGAAGTTACAGCAAGAATCGTAGACTTCAACGAAGCAGATCGTAAGATCAGCCTTAGCATTAAGGCTCTTACAGCTCCTGAGAAGGAAGATGAGGCTGCTGATGATGCAGATGTTGCAAGCGTTGATATCGACAAGGTTATCGCTGAGCAGGATGCAGAATAATTGATAATATTTAGCCATTATAAGGGTGTGTATCATTTGGTTGGTACACACTCTTTTTATTGCTTTTAATGTACGATATCACGACTATATAATATCGTAAATGCAATAATACCGCTTAGGCATCCAAAACGACCGTTTAGACATAAAGTATTGATGCAAAGGGAATGGAACATATAATATGGACGTACAATACAAATCAGCGATGAAATATGATTGTGAATTTGCGTAATATACGATGTGAAATGAATCAGGACATATCGGGGTAATATCTTGGTATTTCTGGATGAAAGGCAGGTAAGTTCTATGAAGAAGAGAAGTGTATTATTAGTTGCATTTTCTATTATTGTATCAATGATAATTACTTTTAACAGCGCTTGTCTGGAGGTGGCGGCATCGGCAACTGCTTGTGGCAACGATCATGCTAGTTCTTATCAGATACGAGTGATTGAACGGACGCTGGATAAGCATACAATCAGGTCGTTCTGCCCTGTATGTAACAAATTGTTAGATGGAACAAATGGAACATATGATACGTTGCTAGAGCAATCTCACACTTTAACAAGCAGGACTTATACTCCTTCTAATGCAACTTCACATAACATAAATAGCATATGTGAAGTCTGCGGTTCATTTATTATCTCTGAAGAGCATACCTTTAATTCGAAAGGCGTGTGTACAAAATGTAACTATGATAAGAATAATCCAGACGGTGGTTCGACAAGTGGCTCAGGTGGTGAAGGCAATTCTTCAGGAGAAAATGGCGGCGGCTCCGGTGGAACAGGTACCGGAGAAGGCGGCGGAAATGGTGGCTCCGGTGGCGGAGGTGGCGCAGGTGCTATGACCGGAGAAAAAATAGCTCAGATACCGGAAGGTCAGACTCTTGTTTACAATGGTAAGAAACAGACAGGAGTAGCAGAAGGCACAGGTTATACCGTTACAGGTAATAAACAGAAAAATGCTGGAACATACAAAGCCACAGCAAAGCTGGCAAAAGGATATAAGTGGTCTGATGGGACGACAAAAGCCAAGACCATTAAATGGAAGATAAACAAAGCAAAGAATCCCGGAGTGCTGAAATTCAGGAAGAATCCTACGGTTAAGTATAAAAAGCTGAAGAAAACTAAACAAACGATCAAATCTTCAAAACTGTTCAAGCTTTCTAAGGCAGTTGGCAAAGTATCATATTCGATGGAAAAAGCTAATGTGAAGATTGGAGTCAATAGAAAGACCGGTAATCTGGTAATCAAGCCTGGGCTTCCTAAAGGAACCTACAATGTAACAGTTAAGGTTTCTGCAGCAGGAGATAAGAATTACAAGAAAGGTACTGCGACAGTAACACTTAAGCTTACAGTTAAGTAATCAGAAATGGGCAGATAGGAAAGGAGCTTAGAATGGAGCGTAATACTATTAAATCATGGTTAATAACATCAATGTTTGCTATGGCAGTGTTTGTTCTATATCCTGCAAGTGTTGTCAAGGCAAGTGTTTATAATCTTTGGGTAGGTAATACTCATGTGACTTCGGATAATGCACAAGATATACTTGGTGATGGAACAGCATCATTCGATGCAGATTCAAATAAGTTGATTCTTAATAATGCGAATATCACCACTGGATATATATATGATGATTATGTTAGTTGCGGTATTTATACAACGATGGATACGTTATTAATCACCGGTGATGGGACTATTAATATATCGCAGAATATACTTCCAAACGGATCTACTGCAGGCATAGTGATGAATAGACCAAATGGAAGTCTTTCTGTAGAAGGTACAGGTAATGGCATATCCATACAAGCCACAAGTTACGGGATAACAACAATATTACCAGAATATGACGGAGGGACACTTAATCTTTCAGGAAATATAGCGGTTGATGTTAATGGTCCCAGCTCCTATGGTATTCATTCAAACGGTACTGTAAATATTAAAAATGGGATGGTGAAAGCAATCGGATTTAAGGAAGGCATATACGGAAAAGAAATCAGTATTGGAGGTGAAGTAACAAAAGTTCAAGCAGAAATTACAACTGGCAACGGAATAGGAAGTTATGCTTTTGCGCTTAGAGGCTTAAATAGCCTATTAATCAATCCTGCTCTTTCAATTACAACGCCTCAAGGTGGTTATATCGGAACGAGTGGTAATGGGAAGATGATACTTGCGCAGGATGGCAGTGACCCAACAAAAATAGTAATAGAACGAAGCAGCGAGAATGACAATGGTAACAATAATGCTGATAATTCCGAAACTACAAATAATGAAACAACCAAGCCTGCAACAATTCCTTCATTTAAGCTTAATACATCGTCAGTAGTCATCCAGAAGGGCAAGACTCTTAAGACTGTTAAAGCAACTCTTACAAATGATGAAATAAAATCAGTGGAATCTGCAAATAGCAAGATAGCGACAGTATCTTATAGTGGAACGACTCTTTCTATAAAAGGCATAAAGAAGGGTTCTACCAAGATTACGGTAACCACTAAATCGGGACTGTCATGTAAGCTGAATGTCAAAGTACAAACCGGAAAAGTTACAACCACAAAGCTTAAGGTTTCGAAGAAATCAGTGAATCTTGCTTCAAAAGGAAGTATTGCAACTGTAAAAGCAACAGCTTCACCAGACTATGTATCTACAAAGGAAAAAATCACAGTCAAATCAAGTAATAAAAAGATCGCGACTGCGAAGATTGATCAGGAAACCGGCGAGATAACCATTACTGCCAAGAAAAAGGGCAGCTGCAAGATTACTGTAAAAGCCGGCAAGAAGACTGTAACAATAAAAGTAAAGGTGAAGAAATAATTTAAATAAATACTTTGGGGGACTTGTTAATAAGAAGAGGGTGGAAAATGGATAGAGCAAAACAAGCAAGCCGATGGTTGATTAGTATTTTTGTGGGCCTGAGTATTTTACTTGTGGTTTTATGGGTAAGCCCTGCCTTAAATGCTCAGGCTGCATCAAAAACACACAGTATTTCAATAAATCTGAAAAAGAAGAGCAGCAAGCAGAGCATGCAGCTTACAAAAGGCTACAAGATCAAATTAAGTGGGATTAGTGGTAAAAAGGTTCTTACGGGTAAAAATCTGAAGTATTCCACAAGTAATAAGAAGATTGCCACTATCACAAATAATGGTGTGATAACCGGTAAAAAGAATGGGAAAGCCAAAATAACCGTAACTACCAAAGATAAAAAGAAGAAGTGTGTTATCACTTTGAAGGTTGTTAAGAAGGTTGCTGTAAAAGAGGTAAAACTGGACTATACATCTGTTGACTTGAAAGTAGGTGAGAGCAAGTCAGTTACTGCGACGGTTTTACCGCTGACGGCTACTGATCAGAATATCATTTTCATTAGTCAGAATGAGGCCGTTGCCACTGTATCAGGGACAGGAGAAATAAAGGCTGTTGGCGCAGGCAGTACTACTGTAACGGCTTGTGCAGATGGAAAGAGTTCAAGCCTGGTGGTCACCGTCGCCGGTGCATCAAATGATGGCTCAGGTAATAATGGAGACGGTGGTAATGGTGACAATAATGGAGAAGGTGACAATGGCGATGCAATTGTAAGCTACAAGCTTACTGCTTTGGATGGAGGAAAATACAGACTTGAAATCACAGGAACAGGAGCCATGGAGGATTATGAGTACAATTTGGACGAGCCAACTCCGTGGAGTAATAAAAGAGGAGTTATTACAGAACTTGTTATTAGTGATGGAATAACGCATATAGGTGATTATGCGTTTTACAGACATAGTGCGCTTACATCAGTCACAATACCGAATTCTGTTAAATCTATTGGGAATAGGGCTTTTATGTTTTGCTCTGGCATATCAACCCTTAACCTGGGAAGCGTAAATACAATAGGTAATGAGTCATTTCAGAAAAATAGTTCGCTTCAGTCACTTATACTTCCTTCAACAGTCAGAGAATTGGGAGAGTATGCATTTGCAGAATGTACCATGCTGAATACTCTGACTCTTAATGCAGGTCTTACAACAATAGGAAACAGCGCATTCTATAAAGATAATAAGTTAGCAGGAGCAATTATAATTCCCAGTTCAGTAACGACTATAGGCAGTAATGCTTTTCTGATGGATGAAAACTCAACAAGTGATATTTCAGGGATCAGTTTTGCAGCAGGGTCAGCACTACAGAGCATAGGGGCACAGGCTTTTAGGTATAATAGGAAACTTGTCGGTGAAATTGTTTTTCCTGATTCGCTTACAACAATAGGAAACTATGCTTTTTCTGGTTGTAGCCCTAAGTCGGTTACGGATTTTTCAACAGGAATTACAGCGGTCAGATTCAGCGGGAGCAGCCATCTTACTACAATAGGCAATGGTGCATTTGATTTTACAAACACGATAGCTACAATAGTGTTGCCTGAGTCTGTTATTTCGATAGGCAATTATGCTTTTGACCAGAGCCCATGCGATTCTTATTGTAAGCTTCGACAAATCAATTATCGCGGAACGGCTGACCAGTACTGGAATCTATGCTCCACTAATGCAATAGGCAGTGATAATGGGTTCATCAGAATTGCAGCGCTCGGTGATGCTACCATACAGGGTCCGCTTATACAAGGAAATCCATATAATATCAATATTACATATGGTTATACAGGATGAGTGGCAGGATTTACATATAATTATCCGTATTGTCAATGAAGTATGAAGTGTTTTTACCGCAGTTGTACTTGTTGAAAACATCCTTAAGTAAATAATAAAGTTATCCTACATTCCTCATACAAAGAATCCTCACAATTTGTTACAATGGTATTGTCTGTTGTAATTGATGGTGATCTTGGATTTTTCGCATGAGGAATTGATGGCTAATGGATGAGAAAATTAGCATTCGTCTTGAGATTGATTCTGGATATGATAAGCCTCAGGTGGTGATCAGGGCATCTGAGAGGACAGAATTAGTTGAGAGGATAATTGAGAGCGTAAAACAATGCGCTGCAGATGATTCAGATAAAAAAATTGCGGTGCGCAAAGAGGACATGGACATTCTGCTTAATAAGAAGGATATTGTCCGTGTTTATACAGAGAGCCGTAAGCTTAAGGTGTGTACTGATTCAGATGAGTATGAAGTAAGGATTCCGCTGAAGGAATTAGAGAATGTACTGAGGTCAGATGCGTTTGTCAGAATCAGCCGGGGTGAAATAGTAAATCTTAAGAAGGTTTCCAGCTTTGATATGAGTATAGCGGGGACTATTAAGGTTATTTTTGTTAATGGTACACAGACCTGGGTAGCAAGGCGTTTTATGAAGCATATCCAGGAGAGGCTGGCCGTTCTGAGGAAAGGTGGTGATAAGCATGAGTAGAATAATGAAAAAAGCTCTCATCTTAGGCATCATCGGATTCTGGATAGGTATCCTTATAGGACTTACAGTATGGTATCTGTCAAGCCAGGGAGAACCCGGAGAGCTTACACTATCAGTACATTCGGTTCTGGAACTATTGGCCGGAGGATTATATGGTGCTATCAGTATGGGATCCTCTGCGGTATACGATGTAGATCGTTGGAGCATTTTGCGAGTTACATTTACTCATTTTATTATATCCTTCTCAGGTTTTTGGGTGCTGGCCGCGATTCAGGGATGGTTATTAATTAATAATCCATTTTTCTGGCTTGGTGTTATGCTGTTTATATGGGCTTACATTACAATATGGTTTGTGAATTTTCTTATTTACAGCCAAAAAGTTAAGGAGATAAATAATGCCCTTGAGGATATCAAGGATTTGAAGAATACAGATGAAAATGGATAAGACTAGGAATTTTACCGAAGGCCCGATTTGGGGACCGTTTTTGAGCTTTGCCATACCGGTGCTTTTCTTGTAAGAATTCCAGTTTCTTATTTTATGAGCAAAAGAGAGCCTGTATCACTTTTTCATATAGGTCTGGCTACTCCCTGCTCTACGCTGGTGCAGATTGTCCTATGTTTTATCTTACAAAGAAGCTTAAGAAGTCGTGACATAATAAACGTTATATAATCATAATTTTGTTTATATATATTTAATTTTACACTCATGTATTTAGTGGGCTATACTAAAATCAGTAGTTATCATGGTAGGAATTATCCTATAAATTCTTAATTAGGGGGATTTAAAGATGGCTGTTGATTACGAATGGTTCAAAGGCGAAGTATATAAGCTTACAAAGATTGATCTCAATGCATACAAAGAAAAGCAGATGAAGCGCAGGATCGATACACTTATCAGTAAGACTGAGTGTAAGGGCTATGATCAGTACATGGATCTCATTAAGAAAGATCAGACTGCCAGAGAGACATTTATCACTTATCTGACCATAAACGTATCTGAGTTCTACAGAAATATTGATCAGTGGAATCTTATGGATAAGCAGATGGTTCCTGAGCTTATCAATAAATTCGGTAAGAATCTTAAGATATGGAGTGCTGCCTGCTCTACAGGTGATGAGCCATATACTATAGTTATGCTGTTATCTAACCATATTCCGCTTAACCAGATAAGTGTTACGGCATGGGATATCGATACTGTTGCCCTTGCAAAAGCAAGAGCAGGCGTATATGATGACAAGGAAGTTAAAGCTGTTCCTGCAGAGATGAAGAAGAAATATCTCACACAGGAAGCCGGTGGTAAATGGCGCGTAGCAGATGACGTTAAGAAGAGAGTAAACTTCAAGCAGGCTGATCTGTTAAGAGAGCCCTATCCGAAGGATTATCATCTTATCGTATGCAGAAACGTGCTTATCTACTTTACAGAAGAAGCTAAGGACGAGATTTTCAGAAAGTATTATGATTCTCTCGCACCGGGCGGAGTTCTGTTTATCGGTAGTACCGAACAGATTATCAATTACAAGGAAATAGGCTTTATCAGAAAGAGCTCGTTCTACTACGAGAAGCCTATGTAACAACGGAGGGAGTATGAAAGTTTTTTGGGGAAAAACGCTTATTGGAATTACGTTTATTATTGGATGCAGTCTGTTTGTGCCACAGAGCAGCGTACAGGCTGCATCTTTGCGCGGTAAAAACAATGAGGAAAAGATTTTTTATTACCTCATGGAGAACATGGATTTTAACAATGCCGCTAGTGCAGGAGTTCTTGCTAATATCGAGAAAGAATCCAGCTTTAGAACAAATGCAGAAAGTGATAACGGAACAAGCTACGGAATCTGTCAGTGGCATGGTGCGAGATACGAGAATCTGAAAAGATATTGTCGCAGAGAGGGCTATGATTACAAGGAGCTTGAGGGACAGCTTGAGTATCTGAAATCTGAGCTTGAGGGTGACTATTATTACAGAAACAGTGTGCTTGAGCCTCTAAAGGGTGTAAGCAACGATAAAAAGGGTGCTTACAATGCGGGCTACAGATGGTGCTATTACTTCGAGATTCCTGCTGATAAGGAAACCAGGGCAGAGCAGAGAGGCGACCTGGCAAAGACAGTTTATTATCCCAGATATAAGGATATAGTTCTTAAGCTGACTCCGGGACAGAAGTATAAGACAGATGAAGGAACCTTCATAGCTCTTACTGAGAATACAGTCTGTTTTAAGAAGGTAGCAGATAAAAAGGCTGCGGTACTGAATATTCCAAACACAGTAACTATCGGTGATATCAAGGCCAAGGTTACTGAGATTGCATCAGGTGCCTGCAAGGGCAATAAAAAACTCACTACCGTTACCATCGGCAAGAATGTAACAAAGATTGGGAAGAATGCATTTTATAAATGCAAGAATCTCACATCCATAAACATTAAGTCCAAGAAGATTGCAGAGTTTGGCCCGGGATGTTTTGCAAAGATAAACAAAAAAGCAGTATTTAAGATCAATAAGAAGGTGATCAAGACTTACAAGTCTGTTCTGAAGGAAATGACACCGGATGGAGTAAAGTTCAAGAAGAGCTGATTGTTTAATCGCCAGAGAGTTTTCTTATCGAATGTGCTTTTGAGTGAGAGATTATTCGTGACTGCAGAGGGGGATGTTCATGAAGCATAATCTTATCTATCTTATTTATACGCTGGTTCTGTTTCTTGTGGGACTTGGCTTTTTCATAGTCGGAGAGTTTAACAGGGTTGAAAAGCCTGTGCTTAAGGATCCCGACATGATTGGCAAGGAGGAAGAAACTGAACCTGAGCCTCAGGGTGTGTCAGAACTGTCGGGAGATGAGGTTGAAATGCCGGTTCCCGAGCCGGAAGAAACCACCCTTGAGGATATTTCTCTGGACAATGAGCCTGAACATGATGAAACTGATGAATCAGGAGAAGAGGGTGAGGGCGAAGAGGAAGAAGAGCCTGAAGAACCTATTTATGATGGCCATGAAGAGGAGAGAATAGAGCTTATTAAGGAGAACTACATAGAGACTGAAAAATACGACAGTAATAGATGGACTATTTATTTCAGCGTAGTTTTCTGGGTACTTTCTCTTGTTTGTGCTATATTGTATTTTACTTCATGATGTTGGATAGGATTTGGTTCTTTGAAAATGTAGATTTACTGATAATATGAAAAAAGGCTGGCCATAGCGCCAGCCTTTAATTATTCTAAGGAATTTATGCTTTCTTTGGAACCCAGGTTATCTCATAGATGCTTTCCATTATCTTGCGGAGCTCATCCTTCATTTTGAGACATGCACTGTTTTCATCGGGGAATTTCATAAGACCGATTTTTTCCTTATGATCCATGAAATACAGTTCCCAGATCTCGCCGACCTTGGTGAGACAGATCCTGCCGTCATGCCCTTTCCCAAAAGTATAGAGCTTTGAAGGAACGAGATGTTCTTTGAAAAAACTCTGTAATTCTTTAACTGTCATATTCTCCTCCGTTCCGGCCGGTTGTTATACAAATCTGCCTACATGTAGTTTTAAATACTACATACAATATAGCACAAAACTACATAGTCCTCAAGATGTATAAGAGTATATTTTTGAAATTCTTTGGGGACTGGCTATGATTTGTCTGCTGCAAACCTTGAAAATATGGTTATAAATGAATTATTTATTGGAAAAACGTTAAGATATTGCGTAAAATATATTTATGTATTTTATGAATGGAGGGAGAATTCTTATGGGCAAATCTAAGGTATATTTTACTGATTTCAGAACTCATATTGGTGTTAGCCAGGGTGTTAAGCTTCAGAAGCTGCTTAGAGTTGCGGGAATAGATAAGATTGATTTTGAAGGCAAGTTCGTAGCTATAAAGATGCATTTTGGCGAGCTTGGCAATTTTTCTTATCTTAGACCTAACTATGTGAAGGCAGTTGCTGACCTGATAAAGGAGCTTGGGGGAAAGCCTTTCCTTACGGATTGCAATACCCTTTATCCAGGAAGTCGTAAAAATGCTGTGGATCATCTCTATAATGCAGAGGTAAACGGATTTAACAGTGTTACCACAGGATGCTATGTAATCATCGCTGACGGCCTTAAGGGAACCGATGAGATAAGCGTTCCTGTACCAAACGGCGAATATTGTAAGGAAGCTATAATCGGTCACGCTCTCTATGATGCGGACATAATCATTTCACTGTCTCATTTTAAGGGGCATGAGATGACGGGCTTTGGCGGAGCTATCAAGAATATCGGAATGGGAGGAGGAAGCCGTGCAGGAAAAATGATGCAGCATAATGACGGTAAGCCTTCTGTTGAGCCTTCTATGTGTAGGAGCTGCAAGCAGTGTGCAAAAGAGTGCGGATCGGATGCTATTTCCTATGAAACCGGAAAAGCTGTTATTAATCAGGATTTGTGCAAGGGCTGCGGAAGATGTATAGGAGCATGTGTTTTTGATGCTATTCATCCCAACAATGACTCTGCACTGGAGTCCCTTTGCTGTAAAATGGCTGAATATACTGCTGCCATTGTAAATGGTAAGCCTTCTTTCCATATAAGCCTTATCATGGATGTTTCGCCTAACTGTGACTGCCATGGTGAAAATGATGCGCCGATCCTTCCCAATATCGGAATGTTTGCATCCTTCGATCCCGTTGCTATAGATCAGGCCTGTGCAGATATGTGCCTTGCGGCAGAACCTGTAAGAAACAGTCAGCTTGGAGATAATCTCGCTAAAATGGATTGGCACCGTCATGATGATAATTTCCTTGATAATAATCCAAATGTAAAATGGAAGGAAACTCTTGCTCACGGCGAGAAAATAGGCCTCGGAAGCAGAGATTACGAACTTGTAAAAATCTGAAAATCAGAACCGGATGAGATAGTATCAAGTCCGGTTCATTTGTGCTAATATTGATTGTTGAAGATATTGATATTTTATGAGGAGAACAGGTATGGGAAAAAAGAACTTTTTAAAGAAACCTCCTATGGGGTGGAACAGCTATGATTATTACGATACTACCGTAACTGAGGAGCAGGTTAAAGCCAATGCCAAATATATGGCTGAAAATCTGAAGGAATTCGGTTATGAGTACGTGGTTGTAGACATTGAGTGGTATTCAAAGGATGCCGGCGCAAGACGTGCGGATTTCCAGTATATTCCTTTTGGAAATGATGAGATGGATCAGTATGGAAGGCTCCAGCCTGCCGTAAACAGATTCCCTTCATCAGCTGATGGAAGCGGTTTTACACATCTTGCGCAGTACGTGCACGACCTTGGACTTAAGTTCGGTATTCACATCATGAGAGGAATCGCAAGACAGGCAGCTCACGATAAGTGCCCTATTCACGGAACACAGTTCACTGCAGATATGGCTGCCGATGCATGGTCTATCTGCGGATGGAATCCTGATATGTACGGTGTAAGGGCAGGTGAAGCAGGACAGGCATACTACGATGATCTTATTAAAATGTATGCTGACTGGGGTGTTGATTTTATCAAGTGCGATGATATCTGCGACAGCTTCCTGTATCCTGACAGCGGCAGAATAAAATTCAGTGGTTATGAAGAGACAAAGATGATTCACAGAGCCATAGAGAAGTGCGGAAGAGATATAGTACTTTCACTTTCTCCCGGACCTGCACACCTAGATAGAGACTTCTTCTATGAAGAAAATGCCAATATGTGGCGTATTACAGATGACTTCTGGGATGACTGGCGTCTTCTCAAGGAGATGTTCTGGAGATGTGAGACCTGGAATGGAAGAACCTCAAAAGGCAACTATCCTGATTGCGATATGCTTCCTCTTGGACAGCTTGGCTACGGCTTTGGACAGGAGAGAACTTCCAACCTTACCTTTGACGAAGTTCGCACCATGATGAGCCTTTGGTGCCTGTTTGGTTCACCTCTTATGATAGGTGCAGAACTCACTAAGCTTGATGACGTAAACAAAGCGCAGCTCACCAACAAAGAACTCCTTCGCGTAATGGATGGCAAACACAAAGGCTTCCAGCTCAGAAGAAGCGACGACGAAGCCATCTGGCTCAACATTGACGAAGACGGTACCGAGTTATTCATCGGTCTCTTTAATCTTACTGACACAGAAAGAGAAATAGTTTGTGACATCAATGATATTAAATCCGGCGCAGCCATTGTTCATTCTGCATCCGCGATCACTGATGTATGGAATGGAAAATCCGGAGAGTGGGATGCCGCTGAGCAGGGCACAATATCTGCAAAGGTTCCTGCACACGGAGTAGTAGTCTACAGGTTGTTCTAAACGTAGATTAAAAACATATTGTCTGCTCATTGGCAGCATATATAGTAATATATGACCTACGCATGATGTTATAACTCACAAACTATTTAAGTAAATTTTGAAATACATCTCCTGCCAGCTATTAAACATATATGTTCCACGAAGCTGCGTATAAAAACGTCGGTACTTGGATGGCGTTTTTTGCCATCTTAGTACCGTTACGTTTTTAACCGAGCGAGAGCGTCAGCAGAGAGGAATATATATGTTTATACAGCAGGCAGGAGACTCATTCACAAACTCCTTGACATAGTCAGGGAGTTTATTTTATTATGGAATTGCAACCGGTTTCAAATTTCATGAAAGCGTGTGAAATTATGGGAGCCATAGAGAATAAAAGTATCACAATATATGATATTGCCCGTGAGGCTGGTGTTTCGCCGGCCACCGTGTCGCGCGTTATGACTAATAGTGCCAACGTGCGTGCTGAGAAAAGAAACCGGGTTTTGCAGATAATCGAAAAGTATAACTTTAAGCCCAATGCACTCGCAAAGGGATTATCCGAGACCTCGACCAAATCAATAGGAATTATTGTTGCAGACGTAAGAAACCCTTTCTACGCCCAGCTTTTTGTTGCCTGCGAATCGGCGGCTCAGAAGGCTGGTTACACGGTTTCACTGTACAATTCCTTCGGTGTCACAGAGAATGAGATAGAGCAGCTTGAAATGCTCAGACAGCAGAAGGTTGACGCTATCGTGCAGATAGGCGGACGAGTTGACGATCTTGAGACAGACAGGCACTATGGCGAAATCGTAAAGAAGCTGTCAGATACCGTACCCTTCATAGTTACAGGCCGCCTTGATGAAGGTATTCCCAGCTATAGCGTAGAGATTGATGCAAGAAGTGCCACAAGCCTTGTAATGGAGCATCTGCTGGCGCTTGGACATACCAGAATAGCAATAGTTGGCGGACGTCCCGATGTCAGATCCTCCAATGATAAAAAGGTTATTTATGCAAATATTCTCAAGGAACACGGAATAGAGGTGAATCCTGACTATATCGTGGATGGCAGCTACTCCATAGAGGATGGCTATGAGTCCATGAAGAAGATAATGCAGCTTCCCAAACTCCCTACGGCTATTATCGCCATCAACGATTTCACTGCTGCAGGTGTTGTCCGTGCCATAGGAGACAGCGGATATCGTATTCCACAGGACTTTTCTGTGGCAAGTTTTGATAATACTTATATCTCAGAGGTAATGATCCCTAAGCTTACCAGCGTGGATTATAACTACGAAAGTTTTGGTAAATGCCTTATTGAAACAGCCATTGCGGTTTCAAAGGGTGAAGAAGTTCCCCGCTGGCAGAACGTTGAGCCTACCCTGGTGAAGCGTGAGAGCAGCGGACCAAGCAGAGCCTAAGGCAAAAGGCGCTGTAATGTAGAATGGGTTTGGAAGACTGAAACAAGTTTGAAACATGTGAATAGATTTGAAACGCGTTTCAGAGTATATGAACAAAATATTAACGGCAAAAGAATATAAAATGAACGCAAAAGGTCAATAGTTAAGAGGTGCTAATTTGAAGCACCTCTTTTTGTATATAATCAACAAATCTGAATCCGGTTTCAAAAAATTCATTGACGATATGACAGCACTATGTTTAAATACAATTATGAAACCGGTTGCAAATTGGTTAAAATAACAACGTATAGAACGTAAAAGGAAAGTGAATTTAGATGAGTAAATCAAATAGCGCGGAAGCAATAGCAGTACCGCACAAAAAGAGAGGCTTTTTTGGCAACATCATAAAATACAGAACTTTGATTCTGATGTGCATTCCGGCAATTGTTTTCTTCTTCATGTTCAGCTACATGCCGCTGCCGGGAATATGGGTTGCATTTGTAAAATACAACTATGGAAAGGGAATATTCGGAAGTAAGTTCATAGGACTTGCCAATTTCGAATTCCTTACATCATCCGGAAAGCTTTGGTCCCTTACAAAGAACACCATTCTTTACAACCTGGCTTTCATTATCTTGGGTAATGTGCTTGCGATCATCATGGCGATTCTACTTAATGAGATGCAGGCAAAGATATTTAAGAAGGTTTCACAGACAATGATGTTCCTTCCTTACTTCATTTCACAGGTTCTTGTAGGAGTTCTGGTATTCAACCTTCTGAACTACGATACAGGATTTGTAAACGGAATACTTGAAGTTTTGGGAATGGAAAAATGGCAGCCTTACGCTGATCCAAATGTATGGCCGGTTCTTCTGGTTATCATTTATCTCTGGCAGCAGACAGGATATAACTCAGTAGTATACTTTGCAGCAATTTGCGGAATAGATGCAGAAATCATAGAGGCATCCAAGGTTGACGGAGCAAACGCGTTCCAGAGAATCAGATACATCATTCTTCCAAGCCTTAAGCCTACAATCATTATTTTGCTCTTGTTCGCACTTGGCGGAATCGTAAAAGGTAACTTCGGTCTGTTCTACAACATAGTAGGAACCAATTCACTCCTCTATGATACGACAGACATCATCGAGACCTTCGTTTACAGAGCTACAATGACAGACTTTAACTTCTCAACGGCTTCGGCAGTTGGTCTTTATCAGTCACTTGTTGGATTTGTAATCGTTATGGTAGTTAACGGGGTTATCAAGAAGATCGATCCTGAATATTCATTATTCTAATTGGGAGCAGAAAAATGGCAAAGAAAAAAGATTTAGATTTAATGGAAAGCGGGGCCAAGGTAAAAATTGGCGCAACCGATATGGTTGTCCGCGGAATAGGTTATTTCCTTACAACCTTTTACGCACTGGCCTGTATTTTTCCTTTCCTTATAATTTTGGCATCAAGCTTTACTTCAGAGAATTACATAAGACTTCACGGAGTACAGCTTGTGCCACACGAGTTTACATTAAAAGCTTATGAGATGGTTACAAAGAGCGGACTTATATGGAAGTCATACGCACTTACAATCACAATGACACTGGTTGGAACAATAGTAGGACTTTCAATCATCTCAATGACAGGATATGCGCTTCAGCGTAAGGATTTTCCTTTCAGAAATGCAATATCCTTCTACATTTACTTTACAAGCCTTTTCTCAGCAGGCCTTGCACCTTACTACCTGCTGATGACTCAGACATATCACTTAAAGGACAGCTACTTCGCAGTACTTCTTCCTTTGATGATGTCACCCTGGCTGATCATTCTCATGAAGAACTTCGTTAAGCAGATTCCTCATGAGATCACAGAGTCAGGAAAAATCGACGGAGCAGGAGATATGGTCATTTTCGTAAGACTGGTTCTCCCCATGCTTAAACCGGCACTTGCAACAATCGGACTTTTCCTTGCACTTGGCTATTGGAACGAGTGGTATCAGTCATCACTTTTCCTTTCAAGTAAGGTAGACGTAAAGCCGCTTCAGTATAGCCTTTACGAGATTGTTAACAAGACACAGGCTCTTAAACAGTCAGTAGCAGGCCAGTATATTTCACTTACCGATCTGCCTACAGAGACTGTAAAGATGGCAAACGCAATGCTTGCTACAGGACCTATCGTACTTCTTTATCCGTTCGTACAGAAATACTTCATCGGCGGTATCACCGTTGGTGCGGTAAAGGGCTGAGAACACTTGGCGAGGTATTTTCGAGCCTAGTGTGAACGTGTTCCGGCGAGCGTAGCGAGAGCGGAACTTCCTTATTTGGATCTTTACTCGAAACGAGTTCAGATATACACTATTCATTTTTAATAGGAGGGATTTGAAATGAAAAAAAAGGTATTGTCAGTTTTACTGAGTACTGCAATGGTATTCTCACTGGCTGCCTGCGGTGGTTCATCAAACAGTGGTGATAGCGCTGCAGACAAGACAGAGGCTACCACAGAAACAGCTGCAGAAGATACCGCTGCAGCAGAGACAGTTGAGTCAACAGAAGAAACAACAGAAGAGGCAGGCGAGGCTACAGAGGCAGCTGCATCTGATATTGATACTTCTGAGCACGTAGTTATCAACTACATGACAACAGGTGACAGACCTGATGGAAAGTCTGCTGAGCGTCTTGATGAGATGCTTGCAAAGCTCAATGAGATCCTCACCGAGAAGGTTAACGCTGAGCTTCAGATCTACTACATTGAGTGGACAGATTATCTTGCAAACTACAACCTTACACTTGCACAGATGGATGGTTCTGTAGACCTTGTTGGTACAGCATCTGACTGGCTTGATGCATGGCCGAATGCAAAGAACGGCGCTTTCCTTGCACTTTCAGAGGATATGCTTAAGACATATGCTCCCAAGACATGGGCAAGCGTTCCCGCTGATCACTGGGAAATGTGTAAGTATGACGGTGACATCTATCTGATGCCCGAAGATAACTACGCACAGTGGACAAACCACGGATTCATCTATCGTCTTGACTGGGCTAGAGATGCAGGCCTTGCAGACGGTGTACACAGCTGGGAAGATCTTACAACATACTTCAAGTTCGTAAAAGAGAATCATCCGGAACTCAAGGCAGTTTGGGATTCTGACGGAACACAGTATGCACAGATGGCTAACGGCTGGATTGCTTCACACACTAACTTCGTAGCTATCGATGGTCTTGCAACAGGCGCTCTTTGGGGTGGTACAAAGGATGATCTTTACACAGTTGTCACACCTGTTATGACAGAGACAGACTCACTTGTTGAGTATGCAAAGATGATGAAGGAGTGGGATGAGATCGGTGTATGGCCTACAGACGTTCTTAACAACACATCTTCACAGAACAGAGATGAGTACCGTGTAGGTCAGGTTGCAGCTGAGCAGCACCACACACAGACATGGACAGACCTTTGCTCTGCAACAGAAGCTAACACAATTTATGCTGATGATGAGAAAGCTGAGTCAGGCTTCTTCTACTTCGGTGAAGAGACAGACAACGTAGTAGCACTTTCAATCACTCACGGTGCAATGGCAGTTTCTGCAGCATCTGAGCACCCTGAGAGAGCACTTATGGTTTATGACCTTATCAGAAACGATCCTGAGTGCTACAAGCTCTTCAACTATGGTATCGAAGGCGTTTCTTACGAGATCAACGATGAAGGTCTCAGAACAACTCCTGAAGGATACGATTCCTCAACCGACAACATCAATGGTATGACTAACTACTGGTGGGGACGTAACGACGATATCGAGATCAGAGATGCTAGCCGTAACTGGGATAAGATCGATGAGCTCTATGCTAAGTATGACAAGGTTAAGATTGACTATCCTTATGGTCAGTTCGTACCGGATGTAGACAGCATTCAGGCTAAGATCGATAACTGTAACGAAGTTTACACAAACTACATGAAGCAGATCTCCTTTGGTAAGTACCAGGGAACAGCTGAGGAAATCGTAGCTGAGATGCAGGATGCTCTTGCACAGGCAGGTATCGCAGATGTAGCTGCTGAGCTTCAGACACAGATGGATGCATTATATAAGTAATTGCTATCTTAGATTTTAATAAAAGGGAATACCGGTATACCTTAACTGGTATTCCCTTTTCTTTCATAGGAATACCTATGAAAGAAAAGCTCCGCAGGATGCGCAGCTCGTGGAAAGGAAGTTTATTGCTTCGCAATACCACTCGCGCGCGAGGATTTCGCAAGCGAAATCCAATCTTATAAATTTAGGAAACTTTAGATTATGAGTAGATTTGAAATAAAAGATAAGTTCTATCTTGATGGAGAGCCATTTAAGATAATTTCCGGATCTTTTCACTATTTTCGTACTGTCCCTGAATATTGGAGAGACAGATTATTAAAATTGAAAGCAATGGGTGGAAACACCGTTGAGACATATATTCCGTGGAACATGCATGAGCCCAAAAGAGGTGAATTTAACTTTGAAGGGATGCTGGATCTTGAGCGATTTATAAAGCTTACCGAAGAAGTGGGGCTTAAGCTGATACTTCGCCCTTCGCCTTATATCTGTGCAGAGTGGGAATTCGGAGGACTTCCTGCATGGCTCCTTAAAGAAGATGGCATGAGACTCAGAGTAAATTACGAGCCTTTCATGAAAGAGGTTGAAGCCTATTATGATGTTCTTTTGCCTATTATCACAAAGTATCAGATAGATAACGGCGGTAACGTGATCCTGATGCAGATCGAGAATGAATATGGCTATTATGCAAACGATAAGAGCTATATGCAGCGCATGATGGATATCATGAAAAAGCATGGTGTCACCGTACCTTTTATCACCAGTGACGGTCCTTACCCGGAGAGCTTAAATGGTGGCTCTTTAGAAGGTGCTCATCCTACAGGTAATTTTGGATCAAGAACAGAAGAGCGTTTTAAGGTGCTTGAAAACTATACCAAGGGCGGTCCGCTTATGTGTGCCGAGTTCTGGGTTGGCTGGTTTGACCATTGGGGAAATGGCGGTCACATGACAGGCAATCTTGAAGAGAGTGTAAAGGACCTTGATAAGATGCTTGAGCTTGGTAATGTTAATATTTACATGTTCGAGGGTGGCACCAACTTCGGCTTCATGAACGGAAGTAACTACTATGATGAGCTCACCCCGGATGTTACCAGCTATGACTACGACGGAATCCTCACAGAGGATGGACAGATAACAGAAAAATATAGAAGGTATAAGGAAGTTATTTCTAAATATACCGAGATTCCCGAGGTGCCTGAGCTTGAAGAATCAGTCATAAAAAGAGGTGCCTACGGCGATCTTAAATGCGAAGAGAAGGTAAGTCTTTTCTCGGTACTTGATGACATCAGCATTAAGAACACAAGCGTATATCCTGTCAGCATGGAGAAGCTTGATCAGAGCTATGGATATATTCTCTATCATTCAACTCTGGAAACAGAGGATGCCATTGCGAAAATCCGTCTTTGGGATACGGCTGACAGAGCTAATATTCTTGTAGATAAAAAGCCTCTCATAACACTTTACGATCTTGAACTTGCAAAGGAGGCAGAAATCTTATCTGATGAGGAAATCGCTAAGGCTATGGCACTTCCTGTAGAAGAGCAGATGAAGCTGCCTCAGCGTGGCAAGGACCTTGATATCCTTGTTGAAAACATGGGAAGAGTTAATTTTGGCCCCCGCATGGAGCATCAGAGAAAAGGCATAGGCCAGTGTGTTCAGATAAACGGACACATGCACAATAACTGGGATATGTATACACTTCCTCTTGATAACGTAGATAAGGTAGATTTCTCTAAGGATTATATCGAGGGCACACCTGCATTCTACAGATTCACTTTTGAAGCAGATGAATGTGTCGACACCTTCCTTGATTTTGAAGGTTGGGGCAAGGGCTGCGCTTTCTTAAACGGCTTTAACCTTGGAAGATATTGGGAGATCGGTCCTCAGAAGAGACTTTATATTCCTGCACCACTTATCAAAAAAGGAAAAAATGAAATAATCATGTTTGAGACTGAGGGTAAGGTTAGAGATACCATCACTCTTAAGGATGAGCCGGATATAGGCTGATATATGAAAAGAATTAGCGGACAGGCTTTGAGCAATTCAGAGCTTGTCTGTTTTTTTCATTTCATGGATAAACTATGAAATCCTATTTAAAGATAGTATTAGCCATACAATCAGTGTTATTATTGTTAATGACTTAATCACTTTACTTAAATGGCGAAAGGAATACTTACATAATGGCAGAATTAACACAGAGAACAGATTATGATTTGCTGGCACTGCAGGCTAAAGGAATGCTGGAGGAGGAACCCTGGTACACAGCTGCCATGAGCAATCTCTCCGCACTTTTGATGGATACAATGGAAAAGCTTAACTGGGCCGGCTTCTATATAATGAGAGATGGAAGGCTTGTGGTTGGTCCATTTCAGGGAAAGCCTGCCTGCATACATATTGCGGTAGGGAAGGGCGTTTGCGGAACTGCGGTAGCTGAGGATAAGCTGCAGCTTGTTCCCGATGTTCATCAGTTCCCGGGACACATAGCATGCGACAGCGCATCGGAGTCAGAAATTGTTGTGCCGATCCATCATAACGGAGAGATCGTTGCCGTGCTTGATATCGACAGCCCCATAAAGGAGCGCTTTGATGAGATAGACGCAGAGGGACTTCAGAAATTCGTGCAGATAATTGAAGAAAATATCAGTTGGGAATAATAGGAGGAAATTCACAATGATAGAAGCTCTTAAGGATTTTGATGCAAATAAAAAAATCGATGAAATCGTAGCATGGATAAGACAGTGGTTTGATGAGAACGGAAGCGGAGCAAACGCTGTTATCGGATTATCCGGCGGCAAAGATTCCACAATTGTAGCTTCGCTCCTTGTGAAAGCTCTTGGAAAAGAGAGGGTTGTGGGCGTACTTATGCCTGACGGTGAGCAGAAGGACATAGATGACTCAAAAAGAGTTGCAGAGCTTCTTGGAATTAAGCACTTCATTGTTAATATTAAGCCTGCAACTGATGGCTTTTATGAGGCTCTTGAAAAGAGCGGTGCACAGCTTTCAAAGGACGCCAGAATCAATACTCCTCCGAGAATCAGAATGTCTACACTTTATGCAATTGCGCAGTCACTTCCCGGAGGCGGAAGAGTTGCAAATACCTGTAACAAATCAGAGGACTATGTTGGATATTCCACAAAGTATGGCGATGCTGCGGGAGATTTTAGTCCCTGCTCTGATTTTACAGTTACAGAGATGCGCATGATAGGTGATGCTTTGGGGCTCCCTAAAGAACTTATTCACAAAACACCTTCAGATGGCCTTTCAGGGATGTCTGATGAAGATAAGCTTGGCTTTACCTATGATGAGCTTGATACCTATATTTTTACAGGTGTTTGTGAGGATCAGGCCAAGAAGGAAAAGATTGAGCGACTTCACAAAATCAATCTTCATAAATTACAACTTATGCCTATGTATCATCAGTGATACTGTGCAGTCTTATTTTGACAACTTCGCTCAAAATGAGGCTGCATTTTCTTTGTGTTTTAAAATATAATTGCAAGTATATTCTATATGGGAAGACAAATTTTCAAAAAATAGCGCAAAAACACGCAAAATAACTGTTTAATCCTTGCGCTATCACTGTTTAGCCCTTAGAATAGAAATATGATGTGAGGGGATAGTGTTAACGTTTGTTCTGAACACTGGCACATTAAATTCTATTTATTCAAAGAGGGGTAATCACTATGGCACAAACCAATATGTTGGCTATGATACTGGCCGGTGGTCGTGGAAGTAGATTGCATGACCTTACTAACAAGGTTGCCAAACCTGCTGTAGCGTATGGTGGAAAGTATCGAATCATCGATTTTCCGCTGAGCAACTGCGCAAACAGCGGAATCGACATCGTAGGAGTACTTACTCAGTATGAGTCTGTACTTCTGAACAGCTATGTTGCTGCGGGAGGCAGATGGGGACTGGACACCAAGGATAGTGGTGTTTTTGTTCTTACACCAAGAGAAAAAGCAGACTCAGGTCTGGATGTATATCGCGGAACCGCTGATGCGATTTCTCAGAACATTGACTTTATCGATGCCTATGATCCGGAATATCTTCTGGTTCTTTCCGGAGACCACATCTATAAGATGAACTATGATAAGATGCTGGCATTTCATAAGGCTAACAAGGCAGATGCGACTATTGCGGTACGTGGCGTGCCTATTAAGGAAGCAAGCAGATTCGGTATCATGAATACCGGTAAAGATAATATGATCATCGAGTTTGAGGAAAAGCCCGCTAAGCCTAAGAGCAATCTGGCTTCAATGGGTATCTATATCTTCAACTGGAAGACCATGAGGAAGATGCTTATTGAGGATATGAAGAATCCCAATTCCAGCCATGATTTTGGTAAGGACTTCATACCTGTAATGCTGAGTGAGGGCAAGGCTCTCTACGCATACGAATTCTCAGGCTACTGGAAGGATGTTGGAACCATCGATTCCCTTTGGGAGGCTAACATGGATCTTCTGGACAGTGAGAATGAGCTTGATCTGGATGATACATCCTGGAAGATTTATTCCGAGGATACAGGAATCACACCTGCTTATATTGCTGAGACAGCAAAGGTAGACAGGGCATATATTAACCAGGGCGCTGCCATTGGCGGAGAGGTTAAAAACTCTGTTATTTTCTCTAATGTTAAGATCGCACCCGGTGCAAAGGTTGTTGATTCTGTGCTGATGCCCGGAGTAACGGTTTACGAGGGCGCGACAGTCACCAGGGCACTTGTAGCCGACAATGTAAAGATCGGTAAGGATGCCAGGGTTGGAAGCAGTAAGAGCGAGGAAATCCTTCTCGTAGCAAAGAATGTGAAGGGGGAGGATAAAAATGGCAAAGAATAAAGCTTTTGGTGTTATAAATTCAGCAGCAAATTATATAAGAGTAGAGGGACTTCATGATTACAGACCAATAGGTGCGTTTGCGTTCCTTGGACGTTTTCGTATGATCGATTTCCCTATTTCCAATTTCAGTAACAGTGGATTCGACAGAATTCATGTTTACCTTAACAGCAGACCACGTTCTATCGTTGAACATATCGGTTCCGGCCGTCATTACAACATCAACTCCAAGAGGGGCGGTATACAGATGATGTTCACACAGAACAACGGTGCAAGCTCAATCTACAACACAGATATCAACGGATATCTTGAGAACATTGAGCAGATTGAGCGTATGCATCAGGACTACGTTGTTATAGCACCCAGCTACATGGTTTTCAAACAGAACTTCCAGGAACTTCTGGATGTGCATGTTGATTCCGGAACGGATGTCACTGTCTTGTACCACAAGGTTGATCAGGCAAAAGAGTACTTCAGAGGCTGTAACTGCATCACTCTTAACAAGCAGAAGGGTGTTCAGAAAATTGAGCGCAACATGGGCACTGCAAAGGATAAGCTTATCAGCATGGATACCTATGTAATGTCCAAGGAGATGTTCATATATCTTATTAAGAAGGCTAAGAGAGAGTCTTCTGCATATTCTCTGGCAGATATGATCGGTCTCGAGTGCAATGATCTTGATATAAGAGGATATCAGCACAAGGGATACTTCGCAGCTATCACAAGTTTGGATGATTATTATCGTTCAAATATGGAACTGCTTGATTATGCAACGTCGACAGATTTCTTCAAGGCGGACTGGCCCTTCTATACAAGGACTACAGATGCATGCCCGTCACAGTATTTCCATGGTTCTAAAGTAACCAACTCTATGATATGTAATGCATGTCTGATCGAGGGAACTGTTGAGAATTCAATTATTGGACGTAATGTCCACATCGGCAAGGGAGCGATAGTTAAAAATTCAATCATACTTGCTTATTCAGATATAGCAGACGGCGTATATATCGAGAATGCTGTAATTGATAAGTGGGCTGATATAAAGAATGTCAAGAAGCTGGTATCAGATTCTATTACACCTGCGTATGTAAAGAGGAATGACATTTTGTAAAACTTCCCTCCCTATATAGAGAAGTCTTACTAAAATTACCGGCATGGCGTAAGCTGTGCCGGGTTTTTAATAATAACAGACAACCGGTGAATTTCCATAAAAATGAGGGCGGAATATGGACTTTCAGGGATATGTAAATCTTGTTAATAAGGCATGCTGTGTCATGTCCATAAAAAAGGACAAGGACGATATAGGCGAGATAAGGATAGTCTGCGCCAATGACATGTATAAAAAGTCTATGGGCGAGGACAGATATCATGACAATATGCTCTACAGCGACCTGGTGCCAAAGGACAGGAAATTTGACCAGTTTGTCTACGATACGGCAATAGAGGGAAAGCCCAGGCACACCTATGTTGAGACCAAGGCTTTGGAGTCATGGACCGATATGATACTGATTCCCCTTGTTCAGGATGAGGAATACGGTTATTGTCAGTTTATGTTTGAGTTTACCAAGGATCCCGATCCTGACAGGCTTGCCAATGTAAATATTGATACCGCAGCAGAGGTTATCAAGAATTGTGCTATTTTCAGGTCCGCGGATAATTTCCTTGTTGCGCTTTCAAGTGTGACGGAGAACCTCAGAAAAAAGAGCGATGCAGAGAGATGCGTTGTAATCGGCCTTCAGGAAGAGATTAAAAAGGTCTCGGTTCTCAGTGAGAGTATCATGGATGGCTATAAGCCCATGAGAGAAATCCTGCCTACGATCCCCTATGAGGTTGTAACCTCATGGATAGATACCGTGGGCGACAGTAATTGTGTTATCGTATCAACAGAAGCAGATATGGTTGCTCTTGAAAAAAGAAACCCTGAATGGGTTAAGAGCCTCAGACATGAAGAGGTTTACAGCATCTGCTTTTATCCTATGTTTCAAAACCAAAGGCCTATCGGATATCTCTATGTTGTCAATTTCGACACCATGAGACTTGCTGAGATTAAAGAACTGATAGAGCTTACTTCATTTTTCACAACATCTGAGCTCATAACCTATAACCTCATGAAAAAGCTTGAGGATATGAGCAGCCTTGATATGCTTACAGGCGTTGCCAACAGAAATGCCATGAATAACCGTGTGGATCAGTTTGTGGTAGATGCAAATCTGTCACATACACCTTACGGCGTGGTTTATATTGATCTTAATGGTCTTAAAAGGGTGAATGACAGATATGGCCATGAAGCCGGAGATCAGATGCTTCTTAACGGAGCGCAGATAATTACTGAAGTTTTCAGAGGCGACGAAGTATATCGTGCAGGCGGAGATGAATTTACTGTAATTTCTTTTAGCAATGAAGAGGAATTTTATGCTAAAGTAGAGAGGTTGAGGGATAAAATGTCTTATCCAAATGATATTACCTGTGCGGCGGGTTCTTATTATGCCCCTATCGGCGGAGATATCAGAAAAGCCATGAGCATAGCCGACGCAGCAATGTATCTGGATAAGGAAGTTTTTTATGAGGAACATCCCGAACTGAAAAGCAGATAAACAGCAATGATTTACAGGAGGCATTATGGGAGGATTTTTCGGAGTAGCATCACGTGAGAGTGCGGTTTTTGATCTTTTCTATGGAACCGACTATCATTCACATCTCGGCACACGCCGCGCAGGTCTTGCAGTATATGACAAGAAGAAGGGCTTTGACCGTTCTATTCATAACATTGAGAGATCTTATTTCAGACCCAAATTCGAGGACGACATGCTTCGAATGGAGGGTAATCTTGGTATTGGCTGCATTTCTGATTTCGAGCCGCAGCCGCTTATCGTACGTTCACACCACGGCACCTATGCCATTACAACCGTAGGTAAAATCAATAATATCGACGAGATTACCAATAAGCTTTTTGCGGATAACCGATCTCACTTCCTGGAGATGAGTGGAGGCGATATCAATCCCACAGAGCTTGTTGCTTCTATAATTAACCAGAAGGTTACTATCGTTGAGGGTATCCGTTACGCTCAGGAGATCATTAAGGGATCCATGACCATGCTGGTTATGACTCCTGATGGAATCTATGCTGCAAGAGACAGATACGGAAGAACCCCGGTGGAGATAGGCCATAAGGATGAAGGCTTCTGTGTATGCTTTGAGAGCTTTTCATACCTTAATCTTGGATATGATCCCTACAGAGAGCTTGGTCCCGGCGAGATAGCCTATATCACACCCGAGAGTGTGGAAATCGTTGCTCCTGCCTTTGAGGAGATGAGAGTCTGTACATTCCTTTGGATTTACTATGGATTCCCGGCATCTGCCTATGAGGGACTGAATGTAGAGGACGTCAGATACGGCTGTGGTAAAAAGCTTGCTCAGCGCGATATGCAAAGAGGACTTCACCCTGATCTTGTAGCGGGTGTTCCGGATTCAGGCGTAGCTCATGCAATTGGCTATTCCAATGCATCAGGCATTCCTTATTCAAGACCTTTTGTAAAGTACACACCCACTTGGCCAAGATCCTTTATGCCTACAGTTCAGGCAAGACGTGATCTGATCGCCAAGATGAAGCTTATTCCTATCAATCAGCTCATCAAGAATAAGAGCCTTCTTCTTATAGACGATTCAATTGTAAGAGGAACACAGCTCCGTGAGACCACAGAGTTCCTGTATAAGAGCGGTGCCAGCGAGGTTCATATAAGACCTGCATGTCCGCCCCTTATCTATGGCTGTAAGTATCTTAACTTCTCCAGATCCAATTCTGAGATGGAGCTTATAACCAGAAGAGTAATTGAGAAGCTTGAGGGCTATCCGAAGCCCGGAGAAGAGACTGTAAGAAAGTATACAGATCCCGATTCACCCCAGTATGAGGCAATGCTAGAAGAAATCAGGAAGGAGCTTAACTTCACATCTCTTCATTACCACAGACTGGATGATATGGTAGAGGCTATTCCCATTGAACCCTGCAAGCTGTGTACATATTGTTGGAGCGGAAAAGAGTGATAAATACTACTTTTTACAAAGTTTCAATAGCTTAATTGTACAAGAATGCTGGGAATTTTTTGAATAGTTTCACCAAAAAGCGATAAAATAGGGAAAAATTCGACTTCAAACGCTAAAAAAGGCTTGTTTTTCAATAATTTCAATGCTAACATAGTCAATGTAGTTAAATTTTCTTATTTTTGGAGGAAAAAAATATGAACAAGACAGAATTAGTAGAAGCAATTGCAAAGGAGACAGGTCTTTCTAAGAAGGATTCTGAGAAGGCTGTAAAGGCTTTCGTTGATGTTGTTTCAAAGCAGCTCAAGAAGAAGGACAAGGTTCAGCTTGTTGGCTTTGGTACATTCGAGACATCTAAGAGAGCAGCTAGAACAGGTAAGAACCCTCAGACTGGCGAAAGCATCAAGATTCCTGCTTCAATCGCTCCTAAGTTTAAGGCTGGTAAGGCTCTTAAGGATCTTGTTAATAAGAAATAATTTATACTTATGTATAGGCCGGCAGTCAGATGACTGCCGGTCTTTTCTTTTGCGGTAAATATGGGTAAAATAGAGATAAGTTTTGCTAAAGATATTTACTTATTTTTAGGAGGGTATGAGAATGGTTAGAGATGGTAAGGTTTGGATAGCAAATGCAGATGATGGTGAAGCGCTTTATCTGCTTCCTAAAATGGCTAACAGACATGGACTTATTGCAGGGGCAACAGGCTCAGGTAAGACAGTAACCCTGAAGGTCTTGGCAGAATCCTTCAGTGATATGGGAGTGCCGGTTTTTCTTGCTGATGTTAAGGGCGACCTGGCAGGCATGATAAACGAAGGCAGTGGCATGGAAGAGAGAATAGAGCGATTCGGTCTCTCCGGCACAGGCTATGAATATAAAAAATACCCGGTTAATTTCTGGGATCTTTTTGGAGAAAAGGGTATCCAGCTTCGTACCACAGTTACTGAGATGGGCCCCATTCTTCTTTCAAGAATTTTAGGACTTAATGACCTTCAGTCCGATATCCTCACAATTGCGTTTAAAATAGCAGATGACAATGGATGGCTTTTGTTTGATACCAAGGATCTCAAGGCCCTCTTAAATGAGCTTTCAGAGCACAATAAGGACTATGCCGCAGATTATGGTAAGATGAGTCCTGTATCAATCAGTGCGATCCTTAGAAGCGTGGTTGCACTTGAGACTCAGGGAGGCGATGTTTTCTTTGGAGAGCCTGCCCTTAACCTTACAGACTGGTTTACAACCGACACAAACGGACGTGGAATGATCAATATTTTAGATTCCGAGAGCCTTATTCACAACGGAGTACTTTATTCCACATTCCTTCTTTGGATGCTGTCTGAGCTGTTTGAGACACTTCCTGAGGTGGGAGATCTTGAAAAGCCCAAGATGGTATTCTTCTTTGATGAAGCACATCTTCTTTTCAAGGATACCTCAAAGGCTCTGCTGGATAAGATAGAGCAGGTTGTCAAGCTTATCCGTTCAAAGGGTGTTGGTGTGTATTTCATCACTCAGAATCCAAGGGATATTCCGGACGGCGTTCTTGCGCAGCTTGGTAATAAGATTCAGCATGCCCTGCATGCATATACACCTGCAGATCAGAAGGCAGTTAAGGCGGCAGCTGAGTCCTTCCGCGAGAATCCTGATTTCAAGACCTTTGATGTAATCATGGAGCTTGGAACAGGAGAAGCTGTGGTTTCCTTCCTTGATGAGGGCGGCATTCCTACGATTGCCAGAAGAGCATTTATCCTGCCTCCTCAGAGTAAGATCGGAACAATAGATGATTCTTCAAGAGACAATACCATTAAGGGAAGTCTTCTTTACAGTAAATATGCAAAAGCGGTAGACAGCGATTCTGCTTACGAGATGCTTCTTAGGAAGGGCGTATTAGACGCTGAGGAAGCAGCAAAAGCAAAGGCTGAAGCAGAAGCTGCCAAGGCTAAGGCAAAGGAAGAGGCCGCTGCTGCAAAGGCTGCTGAGAGAGAAGCTGCAGCTGAAGCAAGAAAAGAAGAAAGAGAAAAACAACAGGCTGCAAATGCCAAGAAGCGTGCGGCAAAATCAGTAGCATCCTCAGTTTCCGGAACTGTGGGAAGAGAGGTGGGCAAATCAGTGGGTGCCGGCTTTGGTAAGTTTGGTAAAACTCTTGGCGGTAATCTTGGCGCCAGCCTTGGAAGAGGTATTATAGGTACACTCTTCAAACTATAAACAGATTGAGAGCGATTTTATGTGGTTTCTTTTAATAGCGGCTTTTTTCATTTTTGCCGCTTGTGTATCCATTCATTTTAATGAAAGCATGTGTGATGTCCTGCCCGTTACAGGGGCAGGACTGATCCTGTCTTTATACATACTTGGATTATTTGATGCATTACCGGTTATATTTCCCGCGGCATGCATTTTTATTCTTGTATTTATTTTTGCAATCATCAGATCTGAATCAAAAAGGCGTAAGCTTCTTCTTTCAGAAATAGGGAAAAGACTCGTATCTCCGGCGACACTTACTTTTATTGTGGTGTCGGCAGTTGTTACATTTCTTACAAAGGATCAGATCTTTTCCTGGTGGGATGATATCAATTTCTGGTCCTCGGATGCGAAGCAGATTTTTTATCTGAATGGATTCCCGGGAAAATATGGGAATGTTTCTCCTGAATTTGGTGATTATCCCCCGGTTACATCCTTATTCAAATGGATATTTTTGCAGTTGTCAGGGGATGTATATAAAGAGGGTCTTCAGTTTTCAGGATATTATGTGCTGAGCTTTTTGATGCTTCTTCCTCTTGTTAAGTTTGTAGAGAAGGCAGGCAAAAAGCTCCTTACAGTTCTTTTTACTTTGGCAGTATTTATGATTCCCGGAATCGTTAATGGAATCGTATTTTATGGAACACCTGCGGATATCACCATGGGACTTGTGTATGGAGCACTTCTCTGCGCTATTTGGGACAGGGAAGGTCATACGAACATCTTCTATTTCGGAAGGATTGCCGTCTATACTTCAGTGCTGTTTTTGACAAAATCTGTGGGTATAGAGTGGGCTGTATTTGCACTGATTTTCTGGTTTCTTTTGTATAAAAAGGATTTTGGTATCTTCAAGGCAGCTGTTCCTGCAGCACTTTTTTACGGAAGCTGGCTTTTGTTTTGCCTGATAAACAGGCGTGTTGCCAAGGTAACGGGACTTGGAATAAAGATGGCAACAGGCTCTTATGCTGTGCCTGCAAATGCTATGGACAAGGCAAGATACTTTTTCCTTGGCCTTTGGACCATGCCTATGCATGCAGATCACAACATCACGTTTGATCTTCCGATTGGCGGAATGTTTATTGTGATTCTGGCAGCTCTTGTTTTGCTGATTAAAAAAGGTGCATTTAAGAAGGGTGAAGCAAAGGCGGTTTCGGTATTCTTTGGACTTACCTTTGTGGTTACCTACGGACTTATTTTTGTCGCCCATGTATCGCTGTTCCAGTCAGAGGATCAGTATCTTGATGCCTTTGCCATGACCAATTCCATCGCAAGGTACGGCGCACCTTTTATTTTGGGATGTATGTATCTTCTTATCATGGCTGCTCTTAAGTGGGCTGTGGCAGGAGAAGGCAGCACAGGAAAAATAAAAGCAGGGAATGGACTTTTAGGTTCATCTTATTTTGGAGTTGTATACTCTGTTATAGTGATTTTTATATTGCTGACTGCCGATTATACCGGAACAGCTTACGGGCTGCATGGCTATAGAGCTACAGTTGCCGATAAGGCAAAGTACAACTCTGACATGATAGATGAAGGCGCAGCGCATTTCCTTGAGACCATAGATGGAAGAGAGGAGCTGTGGGGGCACCGCGTTCTGAATATCAGAAGCAGCAGCTTTAATCACTGGGTACATGACACATATCTGAGTAAAGAAGCATCTCCTGTGCCTGTTATTTATGAGACACTTATGGATGATGATACGTTGCAGTCCATGACAGATAAGATTGTGAATTCTCATGCGGAATATCTGTATGTGGAGCCCCAGGAGAGAGAATCTCTTAAGGTTTTTGATTCTTTTATGAAGGATGGACAGCAGTTTAGCACAGGTCATGTGTATAAGATAGAGAGAATAAATGGTGGAGTTTTATTAAATGACTAATGAAGTAATACCGGTAATAATACCCTCATACGAACCGGACGAGAAGCTTATAAAGCTTTTGTCTGAATTAAAGGCAGCAGAAGTTTCGCCGGTTATAGTGTATGACGATGGCTCTGATGAATCGTTATATGGAGGCTATTTTAAGAAGGCTGAGATAGAATACGGTGCTGTGATTCTAAGGCATGCCGTGAATCTTGGAAAGGGTCGTGCTCTGAAGGATGCCTTTAATTACTGCCTTAATGAGTATAGGGATCTTATCGGAGTGGTGACTGCTGATTCCGACGGACAGCACAGCATAGAGGATATAAAGAAGTGCATGAAGGCTTTAAAGGAGAATCCGAAGGCACTTGTTATGGGCGTAAGAGATTTTGATAAATCCGGAATTCCCGCAAGGTCTGTCTTTGGCAACAAGGTTACAAGTAAGGTTATGTCCATACTGGCAGGGGTCAGTGTATGCGACACCCAGACAGGGCTGAGGGCAATTTCCAAGAGCTTTATGGAAAAGCTGCTTAGCTGCAATGGCGAGAGGTTTGAATTCGAGACCAACATGCTCCTTATGACCAAGGATGAGGAGATTAAGATAGTCGAAGTACCGATTAAGACAATTTATATTGAGGAAAATAAAACCAGTCATTTCAGACCCATACAGGATTCGGCTATGATCTATGCGGTATTTCTTAAGTTCCTTTTTTCATCCTTGTCATCAAGCGTAGTAGATATGGTGATGTTTGCCATATTCTGCGGGATTTTCAGAGGAATAGCGGGGATTCCTTTTGGATATATCATGGTTTCCACAGTATGTGCCCGCGTTATTTCGGCGATCTACAACTTTTTGATAAATTACAAGGTTGTATTTAAGGGGAAGGGAAGTAAAACAAGAGCCGCTGTTCGCTATGTGATACTGGCGGTTATCATCATGCTTCTTAGTGGAACACTGGTAAGCTTTTTCCACAGTATGGTACCGAATTCACCGGAATTATATGTAAAGATCCCGGTTGACTGCATTTTGTTTCTTATGAGCTTTGTGGTACAAAGGGAAATCGTTTATAAGTAAAGGATATGTGTAATGAAGAATAACAAGAGACGTCCCAAGATGTCTAAGACCTATTCAACCGGAATGATAGTGCTTTTGTTTTTCTGCGCTATGTATATAATTATCTACCCACAGTTCGCCACCTGGCAGGAAGTGGAGGATGACGCGAATTCAGGAGTGGTATCATCCTTTGCGGTTGTAGAGGATGATAGCAATTCAGGAGTGACATCGTCCTTCGAAGAGACAAGGGATAATAGCGATTCAGGAGAGACCTCATCCTTAGCAGCTACCGAGGATGATGCCACAGCAGCGGCAATTGAGGCTATTGAACAGAAGAATGAATATCGCTACTTCAGGACTAAGAAGCAGCGTGACAGTCACTATGATAAGCACGGTATCGAGATGGGCTTTGACAGTCCGGAGGCATACCTTGATGCTGCCAATGCTCTTATCAATAATCCTGAAGCCCTTCATAAGTATGAGGCAGAGGATGGTGATGATGTCTACTATCTTGAAGCAACCGACGAGATAGCCTTTGTCTCCACAGACGGCTATATCCGTACATATTTTATCTGTAGTGGCAAAGACTACTACGATCGTCAGTGATGAAAATCTGCGCCGGAACTTTTACTGAAAACAAAGTTTCATCGCGGATTAATTTGTTGAGCGAAAGGAAACTGTTTGGTATAATTTGGTTTGTTGAGGGGAAGAAAAAAGTGATTTCTCAGTAAGGGAAGTTAAAGGGGAAATTGTAATGAAGAGATTTTGGGGGAAGTTTGTAATTTCAGGCGCAGTTTTACTGTGTCTTTTTTTAGTGTTTGGACGTTCGTCCATCAGTTCCCAGGCAAAAGTCATTGTTAATCCGGAAAAAGGAATGCTTTATAGTGGCAGAAGATTTAATACCATAATTAAAGAGCATGCCAATCAGGTAGTTATCGGGACATCAGAAGATACGATAATTGATTCAATTATATTTACAAATAATAAGAAAAGAATAGAAAAATTGCCTACCAAGGTGGCTGTAGGAAACGATGTCTATGCATATTTTACCGAAGACAGGAACGTAATATATGTATACAGCCCCGATAAGATTAAGTTTAATCCTGATTGTGACTTTATGTTTGCCTCATTCAGGACTTTGGATAATATAAGTTTTGATGATGAGGTAGTAGATACTTCTCAGGTAACAACCATGGAATGTATGTTTTACAGGGCAGGTCAGATCGGGTGGCTGTATTTGGATGATTTCGATACATCAAATGTAGAAGATATGCGTTCAATGTTTAGTGGATGTTATCGTTTAAATCACTTGGATTTATCGGCATTTGATACATCAAAGGTAAAAGACATGAATCGTATGTTCTTGAATTGTACATCCTTAAGTGGTGTAAATCTCAGCGGTTTAACGATCCGTGAGGACACCGATGTCACTTCCATGCTTAATACAGGCAGTGACTTCGCGTGTGTTATTTCGCCCAAAAAGACTGCCAAGTTCATAGATATGTATACAGAAATGGCAATAGACAATAACGATGATGAATATGCTGATTCTGACCAGATATATACAGCAATACCTCCTTCTGATAAAAGCAACATATACCGTAATGCAAGGTTACTGAAAAAGAAGCCTGCAGAACCGGACAGTCCCAAAGAAGATACAAAAACCAATACTAAAAATGCAGATAAAACTGCAGATAAAACAGCATCTTCCGGAAATACATTTTCAGATTCAGGAATCACTTATCAGATTATTGGCGATAAGAAGGTAATGGTTACTTCTATAACCGCAAAGGGAAGCGTTAAGCTTGGAAAGGTTACACATAACGGCGCAGAGTACAGTGTCTGCGCTATAGCTGACAATGCCTGCAAGGGTAATACACGAATTAAAAAGCTTACCATCACTTCAAAATTGGAATCTGTAGGAAAGAATGCATTCAAGGGCTGCAAGAAGCTCTCGAAGATTACTATTAGCTGCAACAAAAAGCTTAATGTCGGTAAAGGGGCTTTCAAGAAGCTTAAAAAGGGAGCAACAATTAAGGTTAATGGCGTGAAAGGAAGCGCAAAGAAAAAGGTTATTTCAAGAATCAAAAAGCAGACTAATGCATCTGTAAAGTAAGAGAGCAGGCCTGGGATAACAGGAAAGGTCTTAATGATTTTAGGGGAAATAGTTATGAGAAAGAACAGGGTAAAGATTTTAAATATAATAGCAACATTTTTTTGTGTGTTTATCATGCTTGGCGGTGTTTCTGTGGCTGTAAGGGCTGAGGCTAAGTTAAAAGCTCCCACAGAGGTTAAGTTTGTAAAAAATAAAATACATTACAAAGCTTCCTTTGATGGATATTATACGTCTCTTGTCACCTACAAGAAATCGGGCGGAAAAGAGTGTCTGCTTTCCGGAGTCTACAACAAGGAATTGAAGGCTAATGAAGTCTATGAGGAAGTCGATTACAGACTTTTGAAAAGATACAATTATTCAGGAACAATAAAGCTATATGTTTTTGCAAGTAAAAACTATGAATCTCAAAATTATTGCGATACATTGGAGGATTATCAGAAAAGAACCGATGCAGTAGTTGCTTCAAAAACATACACTTTGAGTGGCAGCGATAAGATGAAAGCGCCTTCTAATCTGAAAGTAAAAGTAGTAGATTACTATGGCATAAAATATGAAATATCATGGGATAACAAAGATGAAAAGAGTATGGCGATGTTTGTTGGTTCTCCGAACACAACCATGGTCACAATAGGTCAGATGAATTGCACGCATGTTGATGCCAGAAGCAAAGAAACAGAAATAGTTTTACGCCGTTTAACAGACGATCTAACTACTAAAATAAATTCGGATCTTGTTATAGTGGTGGGACCTGCGGTTGATCTTCCGCCCAAGGAAGAACCCAAAGATCCGGTACCAAAGCCTGCTCCAAAGCCTGCTCCGAAGGATGATGAGAAAAAGGAACCTGATAAGCCGCAGAATCCAAGCGCTACAAGCACGGGCGCGGACTCATCTCCAGCTACAACGCAAAAAGCAGAAAATGTCGACAGTAAGCTTAAAGTGCCTGCAATTAAGAAAGTCTCAGCAGGCAAAAAGCAGATGAAGATTACCTGGAAAAAGGTTGCCAAAGGCTTGAACGGATATGAGGTTCAGTACAGCACAGATAAGAGCTTTGGCAAAAAAGTAAAAACTATCACAATAAAGAAAACATCGACTACTTCAAAGGTAGTCAAAAAGCTAAAGAAGGGTAAGTATTATGTTCGCATAAGAGGCTATAAAAACAGCGGAAGCGGTAAGCTTTACACTGATTGGAGTAAGCCAAAAAGCGTCAGGGTTAAAAGTTAATTTATTAATTAAGTATAAATAGAAAGGGGCTTTATTTAGTAAAAATTTAGAACTTAATATCGTTAATTTTGTTAAAATATCTGTAGGTGTATTTTTGCATATCGAGTATCCTGATCAGGAGGAAAAAAGATGAATAAGGAACAATTCCAAAGAGCTAATCAAAGAGCACTTACAGTATGTATGATCATAGTCGTTGTTTGTGCCATAGCCTTCATCTATGAAGGAACAAGAACTGGTTTTACAGTAGGAAGAATTCTGGAGCTTATAGCTTTTGCAGTCAGCATTGTTATCATGAATGTGGCAGCTATAAAATTCAGGGATAACAGGATAGGAGCAGCAATGATCATGCTCGGTGCGACCGTTTCCTACATAATCGTTATGGTAGTTGAAGTGCAGATCGGTTGTGGAGTATTTGGTCTTGCCATACTGTTTTCATCTATGATCTATATGAATAAGAGAATCGTAATTGGCGGAAGTACAGCCATTGGAATTATGTCCGTCATTACGGCTTTTCGTGTAATTATTGCAAAGGGTGCAGTCAGCGCCGAGGTTGCAATCTTCGGAATTGCAACTCTCCTTTGCGTAATGGCAGCTTATTTCTCAATTTCACTTATTCTCGCATTTAATGAAGAAAATAACGCTACAATTCAGGAGCATACAGAAACTCAGGAAGCTACATCCAAGGAGATGAGCAAGATTGCAAGCAGAATCTCAAAGCTGTTTGATCAGGCTCAGGGTAATGTAGAAGAGCTTGAGCAGATCATTGAGAATACAAGCTCCGGAATGCGTGATATAGCTACATCTACAGAGAGTACAGCTCAGGCTGTTACCGATGAGGCTCAGAAAGTATCCGAGATCAAGGAACAGACAGCGGTTGCTGATACTCAGCGTGACAGAATGATAGAATCCTCCAAGAATACTCAGGAAATCGTTTCTCAGGTGGCTGAGACAATCGAAGTTCTCAGAGATAAGGCAAGAGGCGTTAGAGATGCAAGTAATGTTACTGCTGATTCCACAAAGGCAGTTATTGATAAGGTAGAAGAGGTTCAGAAGATTCTCGGATCCATCATGGCTATTTCCAAGCAGACCAACCTACTTGCGCTGAATGCTTCCATCGAGGCAGCAAGAGCAGGCGAAGCAGGAAAAGGCTTTGCTGTAGTTGCAGAAGATATCAGACAGCTTTCAGAGCAGACTAATAACGCATCCAGTGAGATCACCAAGATCATCGGTGAACTTACAGAAGATGCCAATAAGGCCATGGAGAGTATTGATAACACTGTTGAATCCGTTGAACTTCAGAATGAAGTTATTCGAGATACAGCAGAGGCATTCGAGACAATTGATCGCAATGTTGCAGAACTTCTTTCAAATATTAACGATATCGGTGGCAGCATGGAGCTGATCAATGAATCCACCAATGAGATAAATGACAGTATCTCCAATCTGTCAGCTACCAGTGAAGAGGTTGCTGCACTTTCCAACGATGGACTTACAAATGCTCAGGAAGCTGTTAATAAGTTTGAAGCATTCAGAAAGGCTCTGGATGGTATTTATAAACAGGCAAACAAGCTTAACGAACTAAGTGACCCCGTAGATGATGCGGAGTAATACTTAGACCAAGGAGGACATCAAATGAGAGTATTATTTGCAGCCGGAAGAGTAAGAGAAGTAACTGATGTCGAAGTAGTTGGAATGGATGTGGGTGATGGACAGATCATCGGAACCCAGATAAATTTCATTATGGCGAACGGAAACAAGATTGAGTTCATCTACAGCCAGGATGTTCCAATTGAAGAATCCGGTCAGGATGCCATTGAATTCGTTCAGGAGCTGTATAAGAACGGCTATGCCGATTTCTCACAGCAGAGAGTAGAGATGCTCTAATTTCATAGAAAAACTCAGCCCCGGTAAAGACCTACCGGGGCATCTTTATGTCTTATTATTCTTCTAAAGATAATACAGTAAAGAATTTCTACATCAGCGATTCCAGAACCGAATTAGAAAAGCTGATGAATACTGTAAGAGCCAGACACACGATGATAAAGCTGATCATTCCGAAGTTAAGGAATGAATCCTTGCTGCAGATTCCGGGTACCGGGGACCCTTCAGTTGTCTTTAAAAGATTTCCTTTTTTAATAAACAGAATCAGGAATACAAGGCCTACAGCAGCAACGAAATATTGCAATCCGGAGTAAATGGCAAGTGCCGGTGTCAGGCTGGTATCCGGTGAAATCAAAAGCGGAACAAAGGCTCCAAAGAAGTTGAACAGTATGTGGAGACCGATGGTGTACTTTAACTGCCTTGTATATACATAGATGTAGCCAAACAATACTCCAAGTAAAAATGCATAGAAAAACTGGAAAACATTGGTGTGTATAAGACCAAATATCACGGCTGATACTATGATGGCGTTCCATTCGCCGTAGCGTCTTGCATAGCCGATAACACCATAGCGGAAGAGTATTTCTTCAAATATCGGCGCAAGGATTACTGTTGAAATAAGTACCGCCACAGGGTTCATACCAACGAGAACGGAATCAAGGATGTTTGACATATCAAAGCCTGTCAAACGGGTAAATATCGCTGCAAGACCTGCACCAATGGAAGATCCGATTATTCCCATAGGGAATGTAAACAAGAAAAACATGAGGAATTCTTTAACAGACAGATCTCTCTTCATGGTTTTTTCGTAGGGAGTGTAGAGATTAAGGCCCTTAAGGGGAACATCCCTGTACTTTTTGGCGTTGATTATCAATAGGGTAAGCGGTACTCCTATAAAGTAGCCGGGTAACATTGAAATAATTACAAGCATCAACGGGTCAGAAGCAAGACCGGCGGACATAGATGTTATATAGCCAAGATCCGTGTATTTGGACAAGTCACCGCCTGCCGATGCTGTGCTTATCATTTCAGCGAGTATTTTTATAAATGTATAAATCCCGGAAGATATTGAGCCAAGAACATTTGCGATTGCGAGATATGCAATCAATGCAAAACCAAGATGTGAAAATTTCTGTTTAACTGTGTTCATAATCCCCTCCTAAAACAGTCGTCATGCCGATTATAATAGATAAAAACCCTTGTGTAAAGCGAGGGAAAGTATGATATCATATGGACTATGAAAGAAAGAGACGAGAGCAGGGTAGGCATTCGCACGAAAAAGCGACATGAGTACCGCACCGAATTAAAAAAGTTCATAAGCGAGGGAATCGGACATTACAGATGCAGATTTGCCGAAGCTGCCTATGAAATGGGTGATATGTACAGGAAGGGAGAAGGAGGCTCTGTAGATATCGCGCAGGCTTATTCCTATTATCTTCAGGCTGAGTATGCAGTCACGCTTAGGCTACAGGTCAGAAGAGCCTCGGAGGATGAAGCTTTTCTTGCAAAGGTAAGGCTGGCTCTTACACAGCTTCGAAGAAAGCTTGGATATGGCAGTGAGAGGCTTTACTGCAGTACCCATCCTTTTGTGTTATATCAGGCACTTTCTGAGGGACATGAGCTGATGATCTCCTTCAGACGTATGAAAAGCGGCAGGATTAAAGTCGTTGCAGCCAGAATACCCAAAGCAGGACGCCGGGAGTCACCTCATGGCAGGATGCTGATCACCTATGACAGATTCCATTACTGTGAACTGAAGGATTTTGTAATAACCTATGCACAGAATGTTTCGGATATCTGGTATGTTGAATCCTCTGAGTGTATCAGAATAGATTCCATTAATCTCGTGATGAACGGACATGGAGGTAACAGAACTGAGTTTTACTACAAAGGTAAGCTGGTTGCGTTTATCTGTGCAGAAGATTATGTGGTAAGCTCCGGAAGACCAAGATACATGAGATTCTGAGAGCTGTTTTAGAGCAGAGTGATAAGGAAATTCAGCAGTGATAAACATTAAAAGTTAAAGGAAACGATAATTTTTCTAAAGTTTCCCGCAAAAAGCTTGTAATTTGCGGATTATCTGATAAACTAATAATTAGTTTCTGGCTTATAAAAGAAAGCAATTTTTGATAAAAAGACTGCAAATTTTGAAAAGCTTATTGATTTATCACAGTGATATGATAAAATCTTTTTATAACAATTGAATTTTAAATCGTTCTGCGGTTTTAATAGTATGAGGGAAAAGGACCGGTGCCCACGTGGCACCGGTCCTTTTGTGATACATGCGCCTTGCAGCGCGTAATATTCTTTTCTATAAATCAATCAGATTCTTCTGCCTTATCGAAGGTAGATTCTATCTTATTACTAAGCCATACAAGGTCCTGATCAAAGGCCTTAAGCAGAGCCTTGGAATACTTGTCTTTTCTTATGCTGTCAGTTTTCCTGATGGCAATAAGTGATTCGCGAACCTCGCTTATGAGCTCCATAGTGGTCTCCATTTCCTCGGAAAGAGAGGAGGCACCTCTGATACAGCCATCCATCACACTCTTTAAGCCTTCATTTTTACTGTTTATCTGCTTGTAGTTTTTGGATATTTTCTTGCAGAAGGAGTTGAAAGCCTTAAGGTAATCCTTTGTGGCAGAATCCTTCTTTTTCAGGGCCTCGCGAAACTCCTGGTTAAGGGTAGATAGGCTGCTGATAAGGATATTGGTGTAATTGGTGCTCTGTCTGTAGTATTCATTGCAATTTGATGAATACATATCCATATATTTGGTGCAGTCCCTGTGGGCAGACTCGATTGTGTGCATGGAGGAATGAACAGATTTAAAGCCGTTCTCCAATACACCAAGCTCTGCATCAAGAGACGCGGACAGCTCGTGAATTTTCCTGGAGAGATCACTTATTTCTCCGGCGATTTTGGTGGAGAATTCGCGGCTCTCTTCAGACATGTGAGTAGCATCTATAGTGGCATGAAGCGCAAGAAGATCTGCAGCTGCCGCCAGATCGCTGAGCTCCTTTTGCTTATCTGAGAGATTTTTAACCTGCTCATGGTACTGATTTATGGCAGAAACGGCATATTCTGTGGATTTTTTCAGAATGTGTGAAAAAGAGGAATAGCTTCTTATCTGCTCTACTATATCCTGATCGGGCATGTATTCTTCAGCCAGATTCTTCAAATTAATAGTGGGAATATCGATTTCAGCCATGAAGCTTCGCTGCTCGGGAGATTCAGGCTCTTCTTCAATGGCAGCGCTCACTGCTTCTGCGGCGCCTCTCACCTGTTCCATGGTCTTAAGGAGAGTGCCTACATCCTCTATGTGTCCCTTTTGCTTCTCTATCATATCAAGAAAATCATCGGTGAGCTGCTCAAAATCCTCATCCTGATCTATGCAAAATGCATTAAGGTCCTTTTCTATTTGATTGCGCCTGCCACGGAGAGCCAGGGGAATATCCCTGATGGGAGTAATAAGGTCAGAAAGCTTGCGACGCTTAACAACCTCCTGCTTGCTTAAGGTAGGAGCGAATTCTTCAAGCGGAATGTAGTCATTATCCAGTTCATCGAATGTATTTCGCCCAAAAAGTGCCAAAGCTTATCTCCCCAAAGATTTAATTTCATAGATATCTTTAGTATAGCTTATATTTTGACATTTGAAAATCATAAAATTTTCTCCAAAAACACAATTTATTGTAATAAAAACATTCCCCAAATACAAAATATGGTATAATTGGTTAAAGGGATAATACCCTGTGAGAGCAGGAAATGTTATCTATCATAAGCAGAGGGGAGAAGGTGCATGAAAAAGATCTATGTACTCGATACTAACGTCCTCATTCAGGCTCCACATGCGTTGAGGTGCTTCGACGATAATGATGTCGTACTGCCTCTTGTGGTACTTGAAGAACTGGATACGCACAAACGCGACGAGGGTGAGCGCGGTGCCAATGTCCGTGAAGTTATCCGCCTGCTTGAAGCACTGCGGGAGAAAGGAGATCTGACAAAAGGGGTAGAGCTGCAGGATGGCGCCATACTTAGAGTTGAGAAGAACTATAAGGATGTGGAGCTTCCAAAGGATATGGTTGAATATAAATCAGATAACCGTATCCTCAGAGTATGTAAGGGACTTTCAGATACGCAGAAAAAGAAAGTTATCCTTGTAACTAAAGACATTCTCATGAGAATCAAGGCACAGCTGCTTGGAATTCAGGCTCAGGATTTTACCACTGAGCAGGTTGTGTCCCATGGAGAACAGTACTCCGGCCGTATCAGAGTATTTGCACCGGAGGAGATCTTTAAGGAGTTCAGGAGAAAAGGCGTTCCGGTAGAGGCAGTGTACATCTGCGATGAAAAGGGGGAAAAGGTTAAGCCGGAGCTATATGAAAATGAATTTGTAATACTTCAGAGCGATCAGTCCACCAATAAGACACAGATGGGTAGGGTCGATCATGGAGTGATTAAGAAACTTGAGTTTGAAAAGGCGCAGCCTTATGGGGTTACGCCCAGAAATGCAGGACAGTACTTCCTCCAGGAAGCGCTTATGCAGCCTGCTGACAAGGCGCCGCTGGTAATTGTAAAGGGTATGGCAGGTACTGCCAAGACATTCTATTCTCTGGCTGTTGGTCTTGAGAAGATGATCAATCGTCCGACCGATGAATACAGACGAATCCTTGTATGCAGACCTAATTCTCAGTTTGATGATGATATAGGATTTCTTCCAGGCGATGAGCAGGACAAGATAGGACCTCTTATGAGACCTATAATTGATAACCTTGAACAGCTCATTGATTCAAGTGAAGAAGAGCGCTATAAGAATGAGAAGGAACTTCAGGATAAAACTGATGAGGTCTTCGAGAGAGGCATCGTTCAGTGCGAGGCTCTCAACTTCATAAGGGGTCGTTCCATTCTTAAGACCTATCTGATCATCGATGAAGCACAGAACATGACCCCGGCCCAGGCCAAGGGTATAATCACCAGAGCAGGTAAGGATACCAAGATAATCCTTCTTGGAGATCCTAATCAGATAGACCGTCCGTTCCTTGATGAGAGGACAAATGGTCTGTCCTATGCATCAGAGCACATGAAGGGTTCTGAGCTATGCTGGCAGATATCTCTTACCACAGAAGAGTGTGAGAGAAGCAGGCTTGCAATGGATGCAATAGGCAGAATGCGAGATAAGGTGATCATGTAAAAGTGCAGTAGTTGTAACAGACTGATTATTATGTAGAACCTAATAAAAGCTCTGTCAGTGTCTATAGGCTGACGGAGCTTTTTGCTATATATGAAACGAGCCGCAATTTGCTAAAAATGGTATAATATAAGAAGTGGTTATGGTTTTTGTTGTATAGGGGGATTCATATGCGAAACGACAATTATATAAGAATGAAAAGAATCAGTAAGGTTATTGGCGCTGATAATTCAAGTGACCATAGTTCCCAAATTTCTAAAAAGCTCTTTAAAGGCAGGAAGCTTGGTATCTTTGCTGCGGCAGCCATGCTTGTTATGACGTCCATCACTGTTCTTGCTACTACATATCAGATTGATACCACAAATATTTTTGATTATAACAACGAATCCATAAATGCTTTGTCAGAGCAGTTCCCTGCAGGGGAGTTTTTGTTTAAAGGAGGAGATGAGGTATCTGCATCATATAGCAATGTAGGTGAGTCTTCCTTCATCGATATCTATGTCTATAGGCAGCTGGAGAAGAGTGTTAAAAATATAAATCCGAGCTCTGATTTTAAACAGATATCACAGATTTCCTTTGCAACTCATGGTGCAGGCAGTGGTGACTTGAGCGCAACCGCGAAGATTCCGACTGCTAATCCTTATTATCTTGTCACAGGTGTACGTAATAATGAATCAAGGGCAGGTGACAAGAATGGCAGGTTTACTCAGATAAAACTTCAGTTCTACGTGATGCCACTTGATATTAAGCTGTCTTATTTCCCTGATGAAAAAGAAGAGTCATGGAATAAAATGACTATTCATGGTGACATTACAATAGAGGAGTGCGCCTTTGAGAATGAGGGCTATGAATGCATAGGCTGGAGCAGAACTCCCGGGGCTACGACGCCTGAATATGTTAAAGGCGATGTTATAAGAGCTACAGATCCCATACTTAAATCTCAGTTCTCTGCAACCGGTTCTTCCACAACAGCAGGAGGGCTTGGCCATATTACAGCTGATAACGAAGCTGAGCTTACGCTCTATGCTGTATGGAAAAAGTCTGACAGTAATGGATCAGACTCCGGTAATGGCGATTCTGCAGCAGGTAAAAAGGAAACCACTCAAAAGCTTGAAGCTGAGGGGGAGAACCTTCAGGTAAAGGGTGCAAACTATACGGTTACATCCGCAAGTGATATGACCGTTGCTTATGCAGGTCCTGTTAATAAGAAACAGACAAAATACACTGTGCCTTATAAGATTATTAAGGGTGATGCATCCTACACAGTTACATCCATTGCTCCAAAAGCTTTTAAGAACTGCAAAAATGCCAAGAAGATAACTATATCCAGTTCTATCGAAAAGATCGGAAACAGCGCATTTGAGGGATGCGGTAAGCTGACAAGCATTATCTTGCCTGATACTGTGAAGGAGATAGGCACAAAGGCATTCTATAATTGTAAGAAGCTTTCAAAATTCACAGTAAATTCCAAGAAGCTTAAGAAGGTAGGAAAGAACGCTCTTGGAAAAACAAAGAATGGGATAAAGATTAAATTCCCTGGTAAGTACAAGGCAAAATATAAAAAGCTCTTTAAAAAGTGCGGCGCAAAAGGTGCTAAATATTAAGTATTAAAATATCAGGGGAGGCCGTATGAACAGAACAATTTTTCATATTGATGTTAATTCGGCCTTTCTGTCCTGGTCTGCAGTTAAGCAGTTAAAGGATGATCCTGCAGCAGTGGACCTTAGAACGATTCCTTCAGTGGTTGGAGGAGATATAAAAACAAGACACGGTATAGTTACAGCCAAGTCAATTCCAGCTAAGAAATATGGAATTCAGACAGCTGAGCCCATAACCAGTGCCCTTCAAAAATGCCCCAAGCTTGTTTTGGTTAAATCTGATTTTAATACCTATAGGACATACTCAAGGGCATTTATAGCAGTTCTGCAGAGCTATTCTGAGATTTTGCAGCAGGTGTCCATAGATGAGGCATACCTTGATGTTACGGAATTAAAGAGCCTTGATGTAAGGAAAGCTTTGACGGAGCACTTTGAAGATTTTTTTGAAAATGATGAAGAGGGTTCAGCTTTAAGCCCTGATGAAAAGGGTAGGATACTTAATGAAATAAAGGATTCCCCGGAATTTGGAGAAGTATACCCTCTTAACGTGGCAGCAGCCATAAGATATGAGACCAGAACAAAGCTTGGTTTTACCGTTAATGTGGGGATTTCAAGTAATAAGCTTCTGGCAAAGATGGCAAGTGATTTTACCAAGCCTGACAAAACACACACTCTTTTTCCCTGGGAGATTCAGGAGAAGATGTGGCCGTTGGAAATAGGTGATCTTTACGGCTGCGGTAAGAAAAGCGCTGAAAAGCTAAGATCTATAGGAATTAAGACTATAGGAGATGCAGCAAAGCAGAGCATTGATTTTTTGAAGTCCCAGCTTGGTGATAAATTCGGAGACTATCTCTATGCAAGTGCCAATGGTATGGGCTCTGATACTGTTCATACGGAGCAGGAGGATGCCAAGAGCTACTCCAATGAAACCACACTTCCGGGGGATATTACCTCGGTGAATTTTGACAGCGATCTGCCGCCTGTAGTAAGGCATCTGTCGGAGAAGGTATCTGACAGACTTAAGAAGGATGGAGTATTTGGCGGAACTGTCACAGCGCAGGTTAAGACCTCGGATTTTAAGCGCTTTACAAGGCAGATAAGACTGTCTGAATCAACTGACAGCGCTGATACCATATATGAAAATGCCATGTATCTTTTGGGGAATCTTCTTAGCGGTGAAAATGGGCTTTTCGAAGAGGGCATGGGTATAAGGCTTGTAGGTGTGGGCGTAGATAATCTCGACAACGGAGAGTACAGACAGGTGAATCTCTTTGACTGGATGGCAACCGGCAAGGAGGAAGTTCGCAAGGAGAAGATCCGCAAGGAGAAGCTTGAAAAGCTTAGCGAAATGGAACGCCTTATAAAGGGCAAATTTGGCGATAATGCCATAAAAAAAGGAACAGGAAATGAGTCAGAATAAAGAGAGTAAAGCTGATAAAATTGCAGGAAACAGTGCGTTCAGGGTAATAAGAATTTTACTTGTGATAGTACTCCTTGGAATAGTCGTGTATGAAGGCATAATGTTTTACAGGGATCAGAAGGAATATGCAGTTGCAGTAAATGAGTATGACGATCTGAGGGATAATTACATCACAGAAAAAGAGGATACTATAGAGGACGTAGTTGTAACAGATGATAACGGCGAAATCATAGGAACCTATCCAAACCTTGATATCAATTTTGATGCGCTGGAGGAGATCAATTCTGATTTTATCGGATGGCTGTATTTCCCTGCTGTTTCCAAGATCAATTATCCTGTTGTTAAGGAACAGACCATAGATCAGTATCTTTACAGGACCTTTGACGGCAAATACAACAAAGCCGGCTGTATTTTCATGGATGTACTTAGTGATGAGAATTTCTGCGGCTACAGCGATATGGTATTTGGCCATAATATGAAAAACAATTCCATGTTTGGCTCCCTTAAGAGTATTTATAAGTCCGGCGGCGAGGATGTGATAAAGGATAATCCTTATGTCTATATCTACACCAAGGATCAGGTGCTTAAGTACCGGATTTTTGCTTATTACAGAACGACCCAGGGGTCATACAGCTACACGGAAGTGACAAATGAAGAAGAATATGATGACTATTTAAAATACATCAGCAGAAACACCATGTATGAGATTCCATCAGAGCTTAGCTTTGGGGATTATCCATCGCTTCTTACGCTTTCCACCTGCTCAGGGCAGTCGGGAAGCGGACAGAGATTTGTACTTCATACTGTGAAGGTACAGACCTTTGATAAATAGTCATTAGATTGGCCATGCTGTTTTTATAAAAATTTCATACCAGATAAGACTTAAAAATGACAGTAAAGTGGTAAAATATTTGATGTAGGTATTCTGAAGTTGTTGTTTTAATTATCAGGTGCGCCTATGAGGGGGAAGAAGTCATTCGCAAAGCTTATAGCGGCTGTTTTGACCACAGTCTTTATAACCTGTGGCTTTAATAAGTTCGCACCCGAGATTGCGCATGCTGCAACACCTGATTTTTCTGAGCAGATAAGCTCATTGCCGGTCGGCGATCATCCGGGTGTCCCTGCAAAAGATGCAGAGGAAGCTTTTGATTCTGATTATTCCGAAAAAAGATTATTAAAAAGAGCAAGTGCAGTTACTGTAGATCATGGATATTACTATGAAAGACTTGATAGTGATATCAAGAAGGATCTATATGACGGAATGTATATAGCTGCTGACAGTAGCAGGCGTCTTGCTTACGGAAGCTCGCTTCCAAGCCGTAATTCAGAGACAGCTGTTGCAGCTGTTGCTTATAAATTCTACACGGGAACAAGCAGCAGGATTGCATATTATACAGGAAGTACGCCGCTGTGTACTGAAATCGTCAATGAAGCTATAGAAGCCCTTTGCTATGATCACATGGAAAATGTTGAGTATTACATGTGTGAGGCAGAGGTCTATGAGTTTAAAAATGGAAGCACTTATAAGGATTATATCCTTATGAGGCCTTATACCAAGGACAATTACGAGCAAATGAACAGCCAGATAACGGCTAAAGCAAAAAACTATGCGGATCAGATGCGCTCATCTGGCCTTGTTAATTCATCGAATCCTGCACAGACAGTTTTAAATGCCCATGATTTTTTCATAAGCAGGGTGAGCTTTAATTATCCGGTATCCTATAACTCCGGAAATTCAGGATATTACAATAATGCCCACACAGCCTACGGCGCTTTGTGTGAGGGCAGCGCGGTTTGTGATGGTTATGCCACGGGATATGCTCTTTTACTTAAGGAGCTGGGTATTGAAGCAAAGGTGGTTACAGGTGCAGTCTATGCATCCGGAAGTGTTGGCGGCCATGCATGGTCTATGGTTAAGCTGGACGGCGAATGGTATGAAGAGGACACTACCTGGGATGATACTAATGATGTCATCACCCATATTTTTTATAATAAAACCACTGATCAGTACAGCAGCGGAATAAACGGCTATAAGCATATCAGAGTCCACCCCTATACAGGCATACTTATAGATAAGGCTTACGGAAGCAGATATGCCTATAGGGAAAACAATTATTCGGAAGATGAATCGGGAAATAGCGCCGAAGTAAAAGAAAATAGTGCTTCTGTAGAAGCGGAAGGTTCGGCTGATGGAAGCGCATCAGATAGAACATACCTGACAGGCGGAGTAGAATATAGGTTATCCTCTGACGGAGGAGCTGTACTATCATCCGGCAGTTCTTTTAATGAAAGAAAAATTATTATTCCTGATAATATCGTAATCAATGGAAATAAGTATCCTGTTACCGAGATTGCAGAGGAAGCTTTTGCAGGATGCACTAAGGTTAAAGAAATAAAGCTTGGCAGAAATGTGGAAATTATTGGAAATGGCGCTTTTAAGAACTGTAAGAATCTTACCACCATTGATATGTCTGCGTCCAAAGTTACAAAAATTGGCAGCAGGGCAACAGCAGGCTGTAAGAAGCTAAGCTCTGTGAAGGTTAATGGTAATTACCTTAAAAAACTGGGTTCCAAGGCTTTCCGGAATTCTGCGAAGAAGGTAAAGGTAGTAGTTTACGCCAAGAATAAGCGGATATTTAACAGTGTAGTCAAAAAGCTGAAGACAGCAGGACTAAAGACAGGCACATTTAAATATAAGAAGAAAAAGTAAACGGATCATCAGCTTTTGATGTACATCCAGGGTTAAAAAGGTTAGGGATTTTGTATGGCAATTAAATATGTAAGAAAAGTTGCATTGTTGATTTTTGCATGCGCAGCATTATTGATGCTCCCTGTAGGTAGTCTTGGTGTTAATGCCGGTAATAAACTTCCTACCGGGGGCTTAAGTATTGCCCCGGATGTAAATAACTTAGGCATTTTTGAGATTACGGATGAAGAAGCAAGAGAGCTTGATGAGCCTGCGGTTTTAAATGGCTTTGCAGCTTCAACGGGAGAGCACTATAAATATCTTTCCAGCGATGAAAAGACTCTGTATTTGGCATTGTATAATGCTATATCTCAGGGAAAATACATTCCTTATAATGTTAACGTATCAGATAATAAAGATGAATATGAGCAGTATGAGTATGTGATTGAAAAAACTACCACGAAGACTGGCTTTGATCCGGATTTCAGTGACCAATTAAACTGTGCAAAGCAGGCGCTTTATTATGATTATCCGGACAGGATTGAGTTCTTTATGTGCTGGCCTGTGTTTACATATGGATATGGTCATATAGTTGGAGATAAGACTGAAGTAAGCTTTTGTTTTATTCTAAAAGCGTTTTATGACAATACCCAGTTTGCGACGATTGATAGTCAGATAACGCAGGGGCTTAATAGCTATCTTAGTTATATAAGAAGCAATAACTTTGTAAGCAGCTGGCCGGCTGTTACAGAGCAGAGAGTATATGATTATTACTCTGAAGATATTGATTACGACTATGCCTGTGCTGCTGATAAAAGTGTAACCGGGGCATTTAATCTGTCTCATACTGCCTGGGGATCATTACATGAGCAATTCGCTGTCTGCGATGGCTATTCTGCAGGATTTGAAATGATCATGGACAGTCTTGGCATTGATTCCATGGTAATAGGCGGTATCGGTAATGGCGGAGGCCATGCCTGGAATATTGTTAAACTTGACGGTAGATGGTATGAGGTCGATACTACATGGGCAAATAATGGGGATTATGCCAAATGGTTTAACAGGACAACCTCTCAGTTTGCATCCATGTCACCAAGTCACATCAGAGTGCCAAACAGCGCTTATAGTGGCTACAAAATGCCCATAGCTTATGGGACACATTACACATACAGCTATGTTACAAATACCTCTGAAAGCGCCATGGAGCATGATCCATACGTTGAAGTAACCGGCGTAAGTATACCTGAGACAACAAAGAGTGTTCTTGTAGGTGATACGTTTACCCTTACACCCACGATAACTCCTGCTAATGCCGGAAATAGAAATTACTTCCTTGAGACAGATGATGAGAGTATTGTTGCTTTAAGCGGAAGTACTTTTATTGCCATGGAGGCAGGGACGACAATAGTCAGAGTTGTAACGGATGAAAATCGTCTTTCTGCAGAGTGTCAGGTAACAGTTAATCCCAAACCCAAGGATAAAGGCACAACCATTCAGGTTAAGACCACTGGCAATAACAGCGATTCATACAAGGTTACATCCTCAGATGGTATGACAGTTTCTTATACCAAGGCAGGAAATAAGAATGCCACAAGTATAACAATCCCTTCCACTGTCACAGATGAGAATGGCGTAACCTATACAGTTACAGAGATTGAAAGCAATGCTCTTAAGAATCTGAAAAAGCTTAAGAAACTGACAATTCCTGCAACGATAAAGAAGATCGGCAAGAACGCTCTTAAGAACACTACAAAGCTTAAGACTCTGAAGGTATACGGCAACGCCCTGGCTACCGTTAAGAGCGGCGCTTTTACCGGAATGAACAATAACTGTAAAATAACTATTTATTGTAAGAACAAAACGAAGTATAATAAACTCGTTCGTCTCTTTAAGAAGGCAGGTGCTAAAAAACAGAAGTATACCTTCAAAAAGAAGAAATGAAATAAAATAATATTTTTTCTAATCATAAATGCAAAAATGTTTGAAAAAATGATTGACATTTATGATAAAAGTGGTATGATATATTTAGTAGAAAACCACTTAGTTTTTATGGGAAGGAATTCATATGGAGAAGTTTAAGAGAGTTATAGCAACATTACTTGTAGCTGTATTAACACTTACAGTTGTGGCTTGCGGGGAGAAGCAGGTACAGACAATTGATGACATGGCTGCTGTCAGAGGTATCGATGAGGATATCGATACAATTTACATCGATGAGGGAGCTCTTATCCTTGCAGGAGAGGCTGATAGTAGTGAGGCAGCACTTGCAGCTGCTACAACAGCATTCAATCTTGTAAACCAGAAGCGTACAGCAGCAGGTCTTAGCATTCTTAATTGGAATGATCAGCTTACACAGGCAGCACTTGTTCGTGCTAAGGAGATCGTTGATGTATTCTCCCACAGCAGACCCAATGGAGATGCTTGGTACACAGTTGACAGTACAGTTATGTTTGGTGAGAACCTTGCAAAGCTTTACAACACAGGTGAGTCAGTAGTAGATGCTTGGATGGCATCACCTACACACGCAGCTAACATCATGGATGGTGGCTTCAAGTCAGTAGGTATTGCAGTATATCAGGCACCTAACGGAAATTACTACTGGGCACAGGAATTCGGATACTAATACATAGTTTTATATGGGACCTGAGGCAATACGCCCCAGGTCCTTTTTTATTGACATTTGCACCTATAAAATTGTATTATTAAAGCGTTATTCACTATGATAGTTTACAGTAACAGAGTGTAACGCAGAGGAGGAGTAAATTATGAAAAAGAAGATGCTTGCGGCAATTATTGCTGCATCCATGATGGTAACTATGGTTACAGGTTGTGGAGACAATCGTAAGACAAGCGATGACACAGTTAACACAGAGGTAGCTTCTGAGGAGTCTTCTGAAGCTGATGCATCTGCTGAGGATTCACAGGTAGAGGAAGCAGCAGATGAAGAGCAGGAAGCTGAGGTTACAGAAGAAGTTACAGAGGAAACAGCTGATGAGGCTGACGCTGAAGCTTCCGAAGAGGCTGACGCTGAAGCTTCTGAAGAGGCTAAAGGCGAGTATGTAATTGGTATTTCTCAGTTCGCTGAGCACGGTTCACTTGATAACTGCAGAGAGGGCTTCATTAAGGGCCTTGAGAACAAGGGAATTAAGGAAGGTGAGAACCTTACAATTCACTTCCAGAATGCTCAGGCAGATACAGGCACAGCAAGCCAGATTTCAGATGCTTTTGTAGCTGACGGCGTTGATCTTATCTGTGGTATCGCAACACCCAGTGCTATGAGTGCTTACAATTCAGCTCTCGGTACACAGGTTCCTGTAATTTATTCAGCAGTTTCTGATCCGGTAGCAGCAGAGCTTGCAAAAGAGGATGGAACACCTGTAGGAAATATCACAGGTACATCTGATGCACTTGCTGTAACACAGCAGCTTGATATGATCAGAAAGATGCTTCCCGATGCAAAGAAGATCGGTATTCTTTTCACAACAAGTGAGACTAACTCAGAGAGCACAATCGCTCAGTACAAAGAGCACGCTGCTGAGTATGGCTTTGAGATTGTAGACAGCGGTATCAACACTCTTGCAGACCTTGATATGGCTGCAGCTGATCTTGTTACCAAGGTTGATTGCATCAACAACCTTACAGATAACACAGTAGTTTCAGGTCTTCAGACAGTTCTCAGCTATGCAAACGAGCAGGGCATTCCTGTATTTGGTTCTGAGGTTGAGCAGGTTAAGGTTGGTTGCGTAGCAGCCATGGGTCTTGACTACATGCAGCTTGGTATCCAGACAGGTGAGATGGCAGCTAAGGTGCTTCTTGGCGAGAGCAAGGCAGAGGAGATGCCTTTCGAGGTTATCGACGAGCCCAGCCTCTATGTAAATACAGCTGCCGCTGAGAAGATCAGCATGACTCTTGATGAGAGCCTTGTATCAGAAGCTGCTGAAGTTTATGATACGATCGCTGACGGCACAGAAAGCGACAATTAAGAAATAAAGTAAAGAACAGGTGAAGTTATGGCTCTTCTGGTAAGCGTACTTGAACAGGGGCTCTGCTATGCGATAATGGCCCTTGGAATGTATATAACCTATAAAATTCTGGATTTTCCGGATATGACAGTAGACGGCGGATTCCCCTTCGGGATCTGCCTTGCTGTTGTTATGATAAGATTTGGCGTTCATCCGCTTTTGACACTTCCTATATGCTTTGCGGCGGGATGTCTTATCGGTGTCTGCACAGGTATCATTCATGTGGTTTTTCATGTCAGAGACCTGCTTGCAGGTATTATCATGATGACAGGTTTATATTCGATAAACCTTAGAATAGCAGGAAGAGCTAATCTTCCCATGTATGATTACTACACAATTTTCGATAACAGGTTTATAAATGGGATTTTTGAAAAGCTCCCGCCTGTTGTCGCTAAGTTCCAGTCAGTAATTATTCTTCTTATAATCACAGTTATTGTTAAGAGTATTCTTGATTGGTATCTCAGAACCCGTTCAGGACTTATGCTTCAGGCAGTAGGTGATAACGATGTCCTTGTTACATCCATGGGTGTTGACAGAGGTAAGGTCAGGATCATCGGTCTTGCTATTGCAAATGGTCTTGTGGCACTTTCCGGTTCCATTTACGCTCAGCAGCAGAGGTATTTTGATGTTTCCATGGGAACAGGTACTGCTGTAATCGGACTTGCAAGCGTTATTATCGGAACAGCCCTTCTTAAAAAGATTTCATTCTTTAAGGTTACAACAAGCGTTGTAATAGGTGCGATTGTATATAAAGCCTGTGTTGCTATTGCAATCAAGTGCGGACTTCAGTCCACGGATCTTAAGCTTATAACTGCGGTTCTTTTCCTTTTGATCCTTATTATCACGAGAGACAGGAAGAAAGTGAGGACCTGAGAATGCTGGAGCTTAAATCAATCTATAAAAATTACAATCCGGGCAGCGTCAATGAGATGTGCCTTTTCGATGATTTCAATCTGGTAGTTCCGGACGGACAGTTTGTAGCTGTTGTTGGAAGTAACGGTTCAGGTAAGACCTCAATGCTTAATATCATCTGCGGAAGCATTGCAGCTGATAAGGGCGAGGTTCTTGTAAACGGAGAGAACATCATTTCTCAGAAGGATTACATCAGACACAGGACCATCGGAAGAGTATATCAGGATCCTTCAAAGGGAACCTGTCCTTCCATGAATATCCTTGAGAATATGTCAATCGCCGATAACAAGGGCAAGATATTCGGACTTCAGCCGGGAGTAAATAAGAATCGTAAGGATTATTACAGAGAGATGTTAAAGAGCCTTGGACTTGGTCTTGAGGATAAGCTCTATACCAAGGTGGGTGCTCTCTCGGGCGGTCAGAGGCAGGCAGTTGCGCTTCTTATGAGTACCATGACACCGCTTGAATTCCTGATTCTTGATGAGCACACAGCTGCCCTTGATCCCAAGACAGCGGACATCATTATGGAGCTCACAGATAAGATTGTTCGTGAAAAGCACGTTACCACCATAATGGTTACTCATAACCTTAGATATGCGGTGGAATACGGCGACAGACTTCTCATGATGCATGAAGGATCAGTTATCCTTGATAAGGTCGGAGAAGAGAAAAAGAAGATGGATTCTGAACAGATCATGCATCTGTTCAATGAAATCAGTGTAGAGTGCGGTAATTAATTCAAAAACTTCCAATTCCGGAACTGGTAATGCTTCAGGATTGGAAGTTCTTTTATTTTATGGAATGCTTATTTGTTATTGCCACGCTGGCGAAATCCTGCTTTACCTAGAAAGTTTCCTGATATTTCTCATCGCAGTACTGGCAGCGATAGATTTCCTTTTCTTCATCTGCAAGATAGAAGATATGTGGCAGCCCCTGCTCGATAGATGATATGCAGCGGGGATTGTGACATTTGATGACGTCTTTTATCTGATGAGGGAGGAAAAGAGCTCTCTTTTCTACAATCTCGCCTTCTTTTATTACGTTAACAGTGATGTTGTGGTCGATAAATGCCAGGATATCCAGGTCCAGAGTATCGATGTCACATTCTACCTTCAGAATATCCTTTTTACCCATGACATTACTTCTTGCGTTTTTTATAATAGCAACAGTGCAGTCTAGCTTATCAAGACCTAAGTGGTGATATATCTGCATGCTTCTGCCGGCTTTGATATGATCCAGAACGAAGCCTTCTTCAATTTTTCCTACATTAAGCATTTTTGTACCTTCCTTATATGTGTAGTTAAAGGGTGATCCTTAGAATATTCTAAGAAGATCATGATTCATGTGGGCGTCTGTCTTGTCGAGAAGAGTAAGGATAAGAGCCATTCTCACATATAGACCATACTGAACCTGCTTGAAATATGCAGCTCTTGGGTCCTTGTCAACTTCTACGGAGATCTCGTTTACTCTCGGGAGAGGATGGAGCACATGCATGTCCTTTTTTGCAAGGGCCATCTTTTCCTCATTCAGGATATAGAAATCACGAAGACGAATGTAATCTTCTTCGTTGAAGAAACGTTCCTTCTGAACTCTTGTCATGTACAGGAGATCAAGTCTGTCCATAACGTCTTCAAGCTTGATGACTTCCTCGTAGGTAATGCCGTTATCATTTAAGAGGTCTGTGATGTAGTCCGGAACCTTAAGCTCCTTGGGAGATATGAAAATAAAATGGATATCTTTGTATCTGACTAATGCATTTATCAGTGAGTGAACGGTTCTGCCAAATTTAAGATCGCCGCAAAGGCCAATGGTAAATCCGTCAAGTGAACCATGAAGAGATCTGATTGTAAGAAGATCTGTTAGAGTCTGAGTGGGGTGGTGGTGACCGCCGTCACCGGCATTAATTACGGGAATAGTAGAATTTGCTGCTGCAACCATTGGAGCACCTTCCTTTGGATGACGCATGGCACATATATCAGCAAAACTGGAAATAACACGAATTGTATCGGCGACACTTTCGCCTTTGGAAACTGAAGAACTGCTGGCATCGGCAAAACCGATGATCTGACCTCCAAGTCTAAGCATTGCTGTTTCGAAGCTGAGTCTTGTTCTGGTACTAGGTTCATAGAAACAGGTAGCGAGGATATTACCATCGCATTTGTGTGAGTAGGCACTCATGTTTTTCTCGATGTCATTTGCAACGTCAAAAAGCTGATCCAGCTCTTCAACAGAGAAATCGAGAGGCCTCATCATGTGTCTAAGATTGTTCATAGATTTTGCTCTCCCATTTAACAGTATTCATTTATATTTCTGTTTTATTATAAACATTTGGCAGACATTGTCTACCATAAAAAAAGAATTTCTGATGTTACCAGAAATTCTTTTTTTGAATAACATATGACTTTCTAAATCAGTAGGTCAAAAATGTGGATACAGGAGCTGATCCGTCTATCGGAACATGGTAAATAACATTGTCAACGCCAAAGGGTTTGAAGTAAAGATACTTGGATGTAAGACTGAGAGAGTGGTAAACACCTTCGGCAATTACTCTGTTATTTGAACCGTCAAGGTTAATGACGCGAAGAGTCTGGTTGCCTGACTCGGATGTAGCATAGAAGATATTATTTTCGTTCATGTTGTAAAAATCAAGTCGCGACTCTGTCAGAACCTCAATCTCATTTGTCTGGAGATTCATGCGGGCAAGGCGATAATGGTGAGCTGCATCGATGTAGTACATGTAACCGCCCTGAATTATGGGCTGCCAAATGTTGCCCACAACTGCTGTACTGGTGGATTCGTCTGAGAGAGTATCCATTACATGAATATTGTGATCAAGGTCTACTCCTGTGTAATAGATCTTACCATCAAGGGCACAGGATGGATCTAACATTTCGCTGGTAACTAGCGCATCATCTTTACCATCAATGCGTATTCTGTGAAGACCTTTATCAGTGCCGAGAACAGTGTAGTAAATGTTACTGCCCACAAGCTGCATGCTATCGATTTTTTGACGGTCAAGAAGCTTTTGGTTTTCTCCGTCTTTCTCACATCTATAGAGACCATAGAAGGTGGAGACTTTACCAAGACCTGTCAGGTCGTTATTAAGTGATGTCTTGGAAGGGTCTAAGTTAAAGTACAGGAATTTGCCTGCGCCGAGGATGTGATCGACCTTCATAACAGTAAGCTGCTTTAAATTTGTTTCATCCGGAGTCATGGAATATAGGCAGTCATACTCAAGTGGGTTGGAAAAATACACTGTGCCGTCAAGTTCAAGGAAGATACCGTTGTTGTAGAGATTTCCGGGAGTGTTTCCTACCGTATATTCATCATTCATCGGAACTCGCTTGGATAATATATACGCCACCGTTACTAATGATAATACGATAACGATTAACGAAAAAATGATAATTCCTTTTTTGCTTTCCATAGTCTGGGCTCCTTAGAGTAAAATTCTAAATGCAAACTATATATAATTAAGTATATCACGCTTTATAAAACATATTAACCACAATTTAGTTTTTATTTCCTTTGAGATTATGCGTTTTGTGGTGTAATATGAAATTGTGGGTTTTTATGCCCATGTATCAATAATTACAGCGGGAGATGCTTATGGATTTAAATGAACTTCGAATGAATATAGACGCAATTGATGAACAGCTTGTTAATCTTATCGAAGACAGAATGAGCGTGGCTGAGAAGATTGCTGAGTGCAAGATAGAGAGCGGTAAAAGCGTTTTTGATAAGGAACGCGAAGCCCAGAAGCTTGATAAGGTCATGGAGCTGGCAGGCAAGGCTGAGAACAGAGAGCCTGTGGGCGAGCTTTTTGAGAAGATCATGGAGGTCAGCAGAAAGAGGCAGTACGAAAGACTCAGCGAAAAGAATGCCACGGACGAAGCGGCAATATTTGATCCCGCAGCAGGAGATTTCTTAAACAGCGAAGGCATAGCAACAGATAACGAGCTTATTCTTTACAAAAATGCCACCACAAGGCAGAGCATCCTTCGCGATACACTTATTATCCTTTCCGATAGAAATTCATCAGCAAGAACCTTTTCCGAGGATGAAGAGGTTAGAAAAATACATGAATGCATGAATGTGCTTATAGATGAGTCTGCAAGAAGAGGTTTCTTTGGCAATCTTTGGCATACCTTCCTGACGCTCCTTTTGGTATCAGATGAGAATGCCTACAGTCTTGCCACAGAGATAAGAGGCGAGATGGGCGGATCCCTTCGTGATCTGGCACTTCACGATCTGGTGAGATTCAAGAAGTGGTTTGACATCGATTTTACAGAGATGATGGACAGACTTAGGGTACCGGAGTTTGCAGCACTTTTGGATTTTCAGAGGGGTAAAGCAGAGAGTACCTACAATACCAGGGTTAGAGACAGAATCTGTGAGCTGGCAGATACGCTCTCAGGCTGTGATACAGCAGAAGCAATGCTGGATGAACTGGCAGATTTTTATGGGGCATACGGAGTTGGTAAATTCGGACTTCACAAGGCCTTTAGAATAAGACATGTGGAGGATAGGACAGTTATAGAGCCTATCAGGAATATCAGACATGTTCAGCTTAAGGATCTGGTGGGCTACGAGATAGCAAAGCAAAAGTTAATTGAGAATACTGACAGCTTTGTAGCAGGTAAAAAGGCAAATAACTGCCTTTTGTATGGCGATGCCGGAACAGGAAAATCCTCCTGCATCAAGGCTATAGCCAATGAGTATTATGAAAAGGGACTTAGAATCATTGAAGTCTATAAGCATCAGTTCAAGGATCTTAATGATGTAATCGCCCAGATAAAGGGACGTAATTACAAGTTCATCATTTATATGGATGACCTCAGCTTTGAGGATTTTGAGACTGATTATAAGTACCTGAAGGCTGTTATAGAGGGCGGTCTTGAGAAAAAGCCGGAGAACGTACTCATCTATGCGACATCAAACAGAAGACATCTTATCAGAGAGAGCTTCAAGGATAAGCCTTCAGTTATGGATGATGACCTGCATAGAAATGATACTGTTCAGGAAAAGCTTTCACTTTCCAACAGGTTTGGCGTTACGATTTATTTCGGATCGCCTGACAGGAAGGAATTTAACGAGATAGTAAGAGTTCTCGCGGACAGAGAAGGTATAAATATGAGCGAAGAAGAGCTTTACGCTGAGGCTCAGAAATGGGAGATGAGTCACGGCGGACTTTCAGGCAGAACCGCGCAGCAGTTTATAGATCATTTGTCCGGATTACAATAAAAATGAGGGGTAATAGCGTATGGCAACAGATGTATTTGCGGCAGTAGATTTGGGCTCATACGAGCTCGAAATGAAAATCTATGAGATGTCGCAGAAAAAGGGAGTTAAGGAAATCGATCATGTGCGGCACAGGATCGATCTTGGTACTGAGACCTATGCGACGGGACAGATATCCTCCACGCATATGGAAGAGCTGATAAGGATCCTGAACGAGTACAGCAGAATCATGGACAGCTATGATGTTAGCAGATATCAGGCTTACGGAACCAGCGCCATGCGTGAGACCAAGGCTATCGATACTGTTCTTGAGCTTTTGCGTCAAAGAACAGGAATCGAGATTGATATTCTAAGTAACTCAGAGCAGCGATTCCTTGATTATAAATCTGTGGCTCTTAATAACGCTGATTTTTCAAAATTCCTTGAAAAACCAACTGCTATTGTAGACGTGGGCGGAGGAAGTATACAGATATCGCTGTTTGATAACGATACACTTGTTACCACGCAGCAGCTACGACTTGGCGTTTTGAGACTTCATTCCACTTTGCAGAGCATTCAGGCAGGCTACAGTAAATACCCGGCACTTGTTCAGGAACTGGTTGAATCACAGCTTGCGGTATTCACCAAGATGCATCTGAAGGATAAGAAGGTTCAGAATGTAATACTTCTGGATGATTACGTATCACCTGTTCTTAAGAGAGTTAATCTCGGAATGGAAGAGAAGGGATACGCACAGGTTAAGGTTTTCATGGAGTATATATCCAAGCTGACCAAGCAGTCTATGTCAGATGTTTCCAGAAAACTTGGACTTCCTCAGGACAATATTCCTTTGATGTACGTATCGGGACTCCTTGTAAGTAACATTTGTAATGCATTGAATTCAGATACAATCTGGGCTCCCGGAGGAACTCTTTGCGATGGAATCGCATACGAGTATGCCGAGAGGAAAAAGTATCTTAAGAGTGCACATGATTTCGAAAAAGATATTGTTGCCTGCGCTCTTAATATTTCCAGAAGATATATGGGAAGCAGACAAAGGAGCGAGACTCTTCAGACCATAGCGCTTGGAATTTTTGACAGCCTCAAAAAAATACATGGCCTAGGAAAAAGAGAGCGTCTGTTATTACAGATATGTACTATCCTGCATGATTGCGGAAAATACATAAGCATGGTAAATCTGGGAGACTGCTCCTATAACATCATAATGTCCACTGAGATCATAGGACTTTCCCATATTGAGAGATCAATAGTGGCCAATGTTGTAAGGTTCAATCATGATGATTTTGAATACTATAAGGATGGCGGATACAGATTCAGAGGAATCGATCATGACTCTTATCTGACTATAGCCAAACTCACTGCGATACTTCGAATTGCCAACGGCCTTGACAGAACACACAAGGAGAAGTTCAAGAATATCAAACTGGCACTTAAGGATACCAATCTTGAAATAACGGTTGATACAATGGCCGATACTTCCCTTGAAAGGGGACTGTTTGGCGAGAGAGCAGAATTCTTTGAGCAGGTTTACGGTATTAAGCCTGTTATCAGACAAAAAAGATTTGCTTAAAAGTGGGGTGAAGTCATGACATCTAAAAAGGATCAAAATATAAAGGATAATACACAGATAAATTTTTATAACGATGATTATTATATAAACAGAGAGCTCAGCTGGCTTCAGTTCAATAGCAGATGTTTGTCTGAGGCAAAGGATAAAGCTACACCGCTTTTTGAAAAGCTGAAATTCCTTAGTATAACAGCAAGTAACCTGGATGAGTTTTTCATGGTCCGCGTAGCGTCTCTTAAGGACATGATTCATGCGGGCTATAAGAAGCCTGATATTGCAGGTATGTCTCCTTCGCAGCAGCTGGATGCTGTAACAAGTGCAGTGCATGATTTTGTTAATCAGCAATATCATATTTATAACAAGCTCTTGATCCCTGAGCTTAGGGAAAACGGACTTGAGATAGTTAAGAACTATGACAAGCTGACGGCTGATGAGGCTAACTATATCGACCGTTATTTTGATGATTTTGTGTATCCTGTTCTTACGCCCATGGCTGTGGATTCATCGAGACCGTTTCCTCTTATAAGAAACAAGACTCTTAATATAGGTGCCCTTGTACAGGGTAAGGAAGAGGGAGATGAGCTTGAATTTGCCATGGTTCAGGTGCCTTCTGTTCTTCCTAGAATCATGGAGATACCTGAGAGCGATGGAGTAAGGAAGGTTATGCTTCTTGAACAGATCATTCAGAGGAATATTCAGAAGCTTTTCCTGAACTATGATATCGTATGCTGTTATCCTTTCAGAGTAGGAAGAAATGCCGATCTGTCAATTGATGAGGATGAGGCAGAGGATCTTCTTAAGGAAATCGAGAAGCAGCTGAAGCGTCGTCAGTGGGGACAGGCAATAAGGCTGGAAATCGAGAAAGGCTTTGATAAGAGGCTGCTTAAGATTCTTATTGATGAACTGAAGGTTGAGGAGCGAGAGGTATATACCATAGATGGTCCTCTTGATCTTACTTTCCTTATGAAGATGTATGGTATGGAAGGCTTCGACTATTTGAAGGAGCATGGCTATAATCCTCCTGCAATAGTTCCGGGACTTCCTGCTGATCGTGATATTTTCGAGTGCATAAGAGAAGGCGATATTCTCATGCACCATCCTTACGAGAGCTTTGATCCGGTTGTACGTTTTGTTGAGACAGCGGCATCTGATCCTCAGGTTCTTGCCATTAAGCAGACACTTTACAGAGTAAGTGGTAATTCACCCATCATCGCTGCTCTTGCCAAGGCTGCTGATAATGGTAAGCAGGTATCGGTACTTGTTGAGCTTAAAGCTCGTTTTGATGAAGAGAATAATATCGTATGGGCGAGAATGCTTGAGAAAGCAGGCTGCCACGTAATTTACGGACTAAAAGGTCTGAAAACACATAGTAAGATAACGCTTGTTGTTAGAAAAGAGGAGGACGGTATCAGACGTTACGTTCATCTGGCAACAGGTAACTATAACGACTCTACTGCGAAGCTCTATACGGATGTGGGCATGTTCACCTGCGCAGAAGCTTATGGCGAGGATGCTACCGCTGTATTTAACATGCTCTCAGGTTATTCGGAGCCATTGGCATGGAACAAGCTTACCATAGCGCCGCTTTGGCTTAAGGACAGAGTACTTGATCTCATTCACAGAGAGGCGGACCATGCAAGGGCAGGAGAGCCTGCACATATCATTGCCAAGATGAATTCCATCTGTCACAAGGATGTAATCGCTGCTCTGTATGAAGCCAGCAGCGTAGGCGTAAAGGTTGAGCTTATTGTCAGAGGTATCTGCTGTCTGAGAACAGGAATACCGGGAGTCAGTGATAATATAACCGTCAGATCCATCGTAGGTAATTTCCTTGAGCACAGCCGCATATTCTATTTTGAAAATGGCGGAAGCCCTGAATACTACGCTTCAAGTGCTGACTGGATGCCAAGAAACTTAGAGAGACGTGTGGAGATAATGTTCCCTGTGGAGAATCCTGAGCTTAGGAAGAAGCTGTGGCATATATTGGATGCCGAGCTTAAGGATAATGTGAAGGCTCACATGATGAATGCACAGGGCGAATATGTGAAGGTTACCAGGAGAGGTGCTGAAGCTCTCAACTCACAAAAGCTCTTTGGCAAGGAAGCAACTGAGCTTGGTAAACCAAAAGATATTGCAGAAAGCAGGGTTTTTGAACCTGAATATAGGGATGATCATGGACTATAAATATATTTTAGCCTCCGGCTCACCAAGAAGGCGTGAGCTTTTAGGACTCCTTGAAGTGGACTTTGAGGTTGTTCCTGCTACGGGGGAAGAGGTTATAAACAGCGATGTACCATCGGAAGTGGTAGTTTCCTTGTCGCAGCAAAAAGCTAAAGAGATATTTCATAAACTTTTAAGAGATAATAAAGATGCGCTCGTTGTAATTGGCGCAGACACTGTTGTATCATATAAAGAGAAAATCCTCGGAAAGCCTGATGGCAGGGAAACTGCAAGAGAAATGATAGGCATGCTTGAGGGAGATTCCCATGAAGTGTATACCGGCGTCACGGTGATGTATACGGATGACATTGGGAATGAAGAGAGTTTTTCCTTTTATGAATGCACAAGGGTTAATTGCTACGGCATGAGCGAAGCTGAGATTGAGGGCTATCTTGATACTGATGAACCCTATGACAAGGCCGGAGCCTACGGAATACAAGGGGCTTTTGGTAAATTCGTAAAGGGAATAGAGGGCGATTACAACAATGTTGTTGGCCTGCCCACTTCAAGACTCTATCAGGAAATGAAGAAACATGGTTTAGTTTAGACGCATAAGTGTGAGATTAAATCTGTGAGGCTTTTTTGTTACATATTTATCCTTTATGCGGGAAAGAGAGAATCTATGCACGATTATGACGATGCTGTACTGAATTGTTTTCTGGAAAATCAGGGACAACTTTTTTCTGAGAATGTGGCTGACAGCCTGGAAGAGGCAGAGGCTTTTCTTGAGGACTGCATGGCGGTAGTCGTAGATTCACCTGAAGAAGTAGAGGAATACTTCGAAGAGGCCGGCCTTGATCCCGGTGATGGTGATGTTATGGATGCATCAGAGGTCTTTGATATTGGAGATGGAAGATATCTTATAGTTGAGGGGTGATTTCTTTTATCGGGGTTCCAATTTTATTATTTTAAATACATATTTTTATGGAGGATTCAGAAATGAAAAGTGTAATGAAAAAAGTTTTGCTCGGTGTTTCCGCGCTCAGCTTTGCTATGCTGCTTACTTTGTGCAGCGGGGTTAAGGCTGAGGCAAAGGTTACTACAAAGTATCCAACAGCGTATTGTTTGCAGGCTCCGAACAATGGGTATCTGTTGAGAGTTGGTGAGGACAGACAATATATTGTTGATGTCAAAACCTCTAACAAAAATGTAGTTTCTCTTTCACCTGCGAAAAAAGGTGGCTCAGGCACCAATTACAACGCAAACAGACCCGGTACATGTACAATTACATATACTATGGAGAGAAACGGCAAGAGATATAAGGCTACTCAGAAATATATTGTTGTTAGAAAGCGCCCCTACAAGCAGGTTAAGCTTAATGGAAAAGATATAACCAAAACTGTTAACCAGGACAAGGGCTATAAGTCAATAAAGTGCAAGACTGAGGAATATACACTTAGTTGGAAGGTTGCTTCAGATCTTAAGGTTTGCAAGCCTGATAGGGTTCAGGAAGGTTCCGGTTTTTCAGGAGAAAGCCTTATAACCAAAAAGAGTGGAACAAAGAAGTTTAGCGGAAGAAACTTCCACCACATTTATTTGAAGGATAAGAAAGGCCATTATTTAGGCACATTCCTTTTCTATATTACGCAGAATGATTAAGGGGTATTTCCTTTATGAGGGGGAAATTAAATAAGATCATTTATGGCATAGTCATTTTTGCCATCTATTCATTTGAGCTGACCATGACCCTGCAGTTAAATGACAGGGTGGTCGGCGATATGAATAGCGCATATCATTATGCCGGTTCAGTTATTCTCGGAATAGGTTTTTTACTGTTCTATCTTAGTCGCAAATTCATTGAAAGTGACAAAATCAGAAAGATAATAACTTTATTAGTGACATTTTTATATTCTGCCGCAATGCTTTTTAGAGTAAGGGTATATGATGGCTTTTTCGTGGCGCTTATTTGCTCGGCATGCATAGGATTCCTTGGCGGAATGGTTTACTACATGCTGGCTGTTCTTGGAAGCATAATCGGATTTTCCGGGATTATTTTGGCATTTGGCTCAAGTCTGGCATTTTTACTGCAATTTTTATTGCAGGGATTTATCGATAAGCCTGTAATAATTTATGTGGTTATTATAGCGGGACTGCTGATTATGACTGTCTCATTTATTTGTCCTATGGGGGATTTTGTATTTGAAAATATGCTGCCCTATACTGATGTTTCCGAGGATTGGAACGGATTTGTGAGAAAACGTCTAGTAAGGCATACCGGGTTATCAATTCTTGTCCTGTGCATATCTCTTGTGTGTGAACTTCAGTATATTGCTTCTCCTAATGTGGCTGCAGGGCTTTATGGGGTGCCAAGGCTTTTTTTACCAATCGGATATTTTATCATTGCCATAGCCAATGATGCATTTGGTTTTAGGATGGCAGAAGTGGTAATGCTGTGTGTTTCGCTTACTTCTTTTGCTGCGATGCCGCATAGTGACTTCCTCACAGGAAGAATGAGCCTTTTCTATATTCTGGCAGGTGCAACCATGGCATTTATAACCATGGGCTATTGGAATATCGCACCTAAGACGGAAAAACCTGATCTTTGGGCAGTGTTTGGCAGAATAATAGCTATATTTGAGGGGCTTTTGGCATATGTTTTAATCTTCGCGGTAAACGCAGGAGAATTCATGACAATGGTTCTGGTGGCGCTTCTGCTTATGGGACTGTTTATTCTGTTCATGGATTATAAAGAAAAAGTACCTGAAACATCTCAGGAAGAAGTTAAAGAGGATGAGAATACAACGTTCGAGGCTTTTGCGGACCATTACAGACTCACGCCAAAGGAACAGGATGTAATGCATGCGCTGTTAAAGTCTGATGCCAAGCTCAAGGTTATTGCTGAAGAGATAAATACCTCTGAGCGCATGATCTACAGATATATGAATCAGCTCTATGTAAAAACCGGGGCTGAGAATAGGGCAGGCCTAGTTAAGAGTTATTATGATTATGAAAAAAATCGGTCGTTATCATAAATGATAAAGCAGAGGTTTATATAGTTTATAAAAGCTTAAGAAATGGCGCAGATTTCGGTATCTGCGTCTTTTTTTGCGGTAAAATACGGACTTTTTTGTTTATGAGTATTTTAGAAAATTACGTGGCATAAATTACCACATAGTATTTAAACAGGCTATACGGATATCATGAATGTAGTTAGTGCGTAGTTTTGACCGGAAGAAAGGAGATACATGAGCGCATACTGCTTTAAATGGAGGTTTATATGAGGAAAAGAATTTTATCTAATCTACTAAGCGTCATAACAGCTGCAATGCTTGTAATTAACGGGGGCATTATCCCCCAGAATTTACAAATTGATAAGTCAAATATTATTACAGCAAATGCTGCCTCCACAGTAGCCGGTGTTTGCACAGATGTAATAGCCGGTCCCAATTTAGGAGCAGGTGGCTGGAGTTATGTTTTCTTTGGCGATTACAATGGAAGCCCTGTAAAGTACAGAGTGCTAGCAAACAAGACCTCTGATTTTGGTGGCACTACAATGCTGCTCGATTGTGATAATCTGCTGTATACCAGCCAGATGAATGGTGCGGATGCTCAAGTCGCATGGACAAATACAACTGTTTATAGTTCCCTTAATGGAGGCGGCTTCCTTAACAAGGCTGGCGTATTTACGAATTTGGAAAAGGCTTCCATCGCAGAGAGCAGGAAGGAAAGCAAATCAGCATCAGATGGAAAAGGATGCTTTGTGGGAACGGAAAGTTTGCTAGACTTTCAGGCATTAAAAGGAGAAAAAATTTTCCTTTTGGATGCCTATGAAATTTCAAATCCCACCTATGGATATCCAAATACGTATGCAAGCAATAATGAGAACGTAAATCAAACAGAATACCGGGCAAAAGCGCACTCAACAGGTTACATATATTATTGGCTCAGATCTCCAAACAAAACTACCTCTCGGTATTATGGTTTCATTGATAATGGTGGAAGCATCTGGTATCAGGGTAGCGGAATTGTCGATTCAACTTTAGCTGTTAGTCCCGCCCTTAACATTGACCTTTCATCAGTAATCCTGTCATCCGTTGTTTCAGGTACTGCTGGCAGCAAGGGTGCTTCCTATGTGCTCACTCTTCGTGATTCAAATATGACTGTCGCTTGCAGCACTCCTACCCTAAATGGCACAACTATTTCTGTTCCATACACGATCAGCGGACAAAACGGCGGAAATGCTAACTCTCTTTGCCTGCTGGTTCTTGATAAAGAATATTCTGAACTAAATGCAAACGGAGCTAATGTTAAATATCAGGCAGTAAATAAAATATCATCTCTTAGTGGAACATCAGAATTCAGTATACCCAGCATGTCTTCTTGGGGAAACTGGGGCTCTGACTATTATGTATATTTACTTGCACTTGATGATGAAGATGACATCACATATCAGACAGATTATGCAAGTATTCCTGTGCAGGTAGCTGGGCCCACAGTAACGAAAGGATCAAGCATTTCTGATGCATCAGGAAACGACACCGGATATATCATAACAAACTCTAACGCTGCAAAGCGTACCGCTGCTTATAAGGGGACAGCTGCAGATGCAAATAAGACAAAAATAACAATTCAGGACATGGTAACTGATGTAAGCGGAAACGTATACAAGGTTACTGAAGTTAAGGCAAACGCTCTAAAAGGCAACAGAAAAGTAAAAACCGTTGTTGTTGGAAAATACGTTACAAAAATTGGGTCAAAGGCATTCGACGGCTGCACAAAGTTAAGTAAGATTACTGTAAATGGAAACACCTTAAAGACAGTGGGAGGAAAATGTCTAAGAAATACCAAGTCCGGCATAAAGATTGTTATCAAAGCAAAAAACAAGAAAACCGCTGAAAAAGTATTTAATAAGATAAAAAAGAAAAGCGGAGCAACAAATCCCACAATGAAGTATAAACGGGCAAAGAATTGATAAGGTTACGTTGAAGATTCGAAAGTAATAATGGTAAAAGGAGACTTTTATGAGGAAAAATAGACTAAAGAAAGTAATAGCATCCATAACCGCGGTAAGTATTGTCTTTTCCTGCCTTTTCCTTAATTGGGAGTACGGCGGATTAACGGCTAAGGCTGGTGGTTGGTTCCTATATGTAGGAGGTATTGATAATACCAAAAGTGTTGCTATCGAGGATACTTGCAGTGGTTATCCCGGATGGAGTTATAATGCTGCAAATAATACGTTGACACTTAATGGATATTCTGGAATTGCGAATAATTCTGTAAATGCCGGAGCGAGTAGTAAATCCGCTAATATCGTATATATAGGTACGAGTCCTCTTACAATAGAATTAGTAGGAAGTAATAGAATTTCAGATAGCACTAATATGGACGGCTATTATGGAATCTATAGTGAACAGCCTGTTACAATAACAGGCAGCGGTAGTCTTGATGTAAATGTCGGTAACGCTGTTGATGACGCAGGAATATTCGTGCCAGGCTCAAAACTTACTATTGAGAGTGGAAACGTTACAGTTAAGTCAAATGGATATGCAATAGGTGCACATGGATTACATGTAAAAGGTGGAACTGTTGACCTGACAGGAGGAACATGTGGCTTTTCAGATTGGAATGGCGGCGGACTTACAATAAGTGGCGGTTCATTGAAGGCTACCGGGAATGGTACAACAGAGGCCAATTATGCAGGTATCTGTTCATATGAAGGTGTTAAAATAGAAGGCGGATCGTTAAACGCCTACGGTAAACAGTATGGTATTTTTTGTGACAATGCAAATACAGACATAAAGAGCGGAATCGTAGAAATAACCGGAGATAAGCAGGCTTATACAGGCTTCCCTATCACTACATCTCTTGCCGGAATGGGCTGGACAAATACTCAAGGCACGGGAGCAGGCACAGTAATATCAGCGGGAAGTACACTGAATTCATTTCCGTATTTGAAAATGAAATTTCCTGTTACTGCTGCAGCAGATGGTAGTAGTGAAGGTACACCTGCTTCCGAAGGCACAGAACTTAAAGATAAATCCGGTGCAGAAACCGGATTTACCGTAACAAACTCTGATTCTTCAAATCCAACAGCTGCCTACACCGGTACAAGTGCAGATGCTAAAAAGACAAAGATTACCATTCCGGATACAGTTAAGGATGCCAGTGGTAATGTTTATAAGGTTACTGAAGTAAAACCTAAGGCATTAAAAGGGAACACAAAAGTTAAGACACTCATTATTGGAAAATATGTTACAAAGATAGGTGCAAATGCCTGTGATGGCTGTACTCATTTAAGTAAGATAACGGTTAATGGAAATGTTCTTAAATCTGCAGGAAAGAACTGGCTTAGAAAGACAAAGTCGGGAATCAAGATTATAGTTAAGGCAAAAAACGAAAAGACAGCAAAGAGAGTATTTAACAAAATAAAGAAAAAGAGCGGTGCTAAAAAAACGGTCTTCAAGTACAAGAAATATAAAGGTAAATAAACTAAGAAAAAGGGATAAGGCTTTCAAACCTTATCCCTTAAAATTTGGTCGGCTTTTATCATCATCAAATTGTTGAATAACCAAATCCGTTGCAGATAGCATCTACAGCTACGCCGTCATTGCAAAGCGGGCAGGCGTCAGGTGAGTAGCTGGCGTAATCCGGTAGGTCATGCACTGAGAAAAGTGACCTGATCGGTACACCCTGAATCTGAGTTGCGATTGAAAAAACAGCAGCAATGCCAACGGGCTCGCCCTTATAGAATCTGATGGATTCAAGAGCACTCTGCAGGGTTCCTCCTGTTGTTACAGAATCAATCAGGATCAGAACCTTTTTATTGTTGATCATATGCTGGTTGTTATCACGGAACATGATCTGTCCTGTCGGATTAACCTCGGGACCTGTGATATACATGGTCTTATGGGAATTCATGGATATAACACCGCCCTCAGTCAGTTTGTTCGCAAGATAGGAGCCAACAACCTCCATACCATCAAGACAGAGGATGGTATCGATAACATCAGAAGCCAGGAACAGCTCAGCCAGGGATTCACCGGCAGCTCTTGCTTCCTTCATTCTGGCCTTGGTATCACACATATCCAGAAAATAGTTTACGTGGGAATGCGGGGTGATGAAGTGCCCCTTTGTGTAACGAAGAATTACGTCATTGTTTCTTGAATACTCGAGTTTCTTATAGCTTTGCATAATGCATCCTCCTATTAGTAAAGCACTACAGCAACTATTACTGCGAGGATATCACTGAGTAGATATCAGTTTGTGTCTCTTCAGCGAAATCTTCGCAAGAATGAACAACGAAACATCAATAATTGTATTTACTATATACATAATATCATATAAAATCATCAGATAAAATCGTTTAATTATACGTATATTTCTTATCGGAGGATTGGCATGAAAAAACAGGATATTTTAACGTTTACAGAAGGAGCGAACAGGTGGGAGGATGCGATTCCTGTAGGGAATGGATATTTAGGTGCCATGGTCTACGGCCATACATCAAGGGACAGAATTCAGCTTAATGAGGATTCTCTGTGGAACGGTAAAGGGTTTGACAGAATAAATCCTAAGGCTTTAGAGAAGCTTCCTGAGATAAGAAAGCTTATTTTCGAGAGAAAATTTAAAGAAGCTGAGAGACTTATGCTTTCACACATGATTTCTTCACCATCAAGCATGACCAATTACTCCACGCTGGGTGAACTTGATATATCACTGAATCAGGAGCAGGCTTTTCCTGACAGATGGTTCCCTGAATCGGACGCAGAAAAATACAAGTCAGAGCTTGATATGATGAATGGAATTCTGACCATATCTCATGAAGAGAAAGGAAAAAGCTATAAGCGTGAAGTTTTTGCCAGCTATAAGAAAAGAGTCCTGTGTGTTCATATAGAAAGCGATAAGGAAAAGGCAATAAATCTGGATGTTGCCTTAAACCGCTATCCTTACAGGGATGAAAGGGTTCCTGATGACAGAAGACCAGGCAAGTTTTTAAGCGGTGGAATATGGGCGGCTCCCAGGTGCGACAGAATTTATACTGAAAAGGGAAGACTTTTCATGGAAGGTAATGAAGCAGGAACTAAATTTGGGGCAGGTATTTGCCTTGTAACGGATGGTACCGTTGAAGACTGCTATTCAAGGCTTTCTGTTTATGATGCAACTGAGGTTACGATTTATCTTGCGGCCCTTACGGATAACAGGGCTGAGGATTATAAGGCTGAGATTGAAAGATTTCTGGATGGTGCTTTAAAGAGCTCATACAGCGAGATAAAGGCAGAGCACATGCAGGATTTTTCAGGCTTTATGAAGAGGTGTTATCTTGACGTGGCTGAAGATGAGCGGGCATCTAAGTACTTTAGCTATGGAAGATATCTTTTTGTATCTTCCAGCAGAGTGGGATCAAATGCCATGAATCTTCAGGGTATTTGGAACTACGAATTCGCGCCAAGCTGGGATAGTAAGCACACCCTGAATATAAATCAGCAGATGAATTACTGGCCGGCAGAGGTCTGCAATCTGTCCGATCTTCATGAGCCTCAGTTCGACCTTCTTGCAAGGCTTGAGAAAAATGGTGAAGAATGTGCCAGGAAGATGTATGGCTGCCGCGGAATGGTATGCCATCATAACACGGATTTTTACGGTGACTGCGGAACACAGGATGTTTATCCTGCTGCTACGTTTTGGGTTGTAGGCGGAGCCTGGCTTGCCATGCATATCATAGAACATTACAGATACACTCTCGATAAGGAATTTTTAAGAGAAAAGTATCCGCTTTTAAGGAAAACAGCGCTGTTTTTCGTGGATTTCCTAATCCCGGATGAAGAAGGATATCTTGTAACCAATCCCTCCTGTTCTCCTGAGAACCGCTTCGTCACAGAGGAAGGCTATGATACTCCTCTTTGCGCAGGCCCTGCCATGGACAATCAGATAATAAGGGCACTTATGAAGGCGATGCTTGAAGCAGCAGATTTACTTGAAATAGATGAACCTCTTAAGGCAGATTTCGAGAATATCATTTCAAAGCTAAGACCAGATGGAATAGACAGCACAGGGAGACTGCTTGAATGGGCAAAAGAGGAGAAGGAGCTTACTCCGGACATGGCTCATGTATCCCATCTGTACGCTGTATTTCCCGGGGATGACAACACTGAGAAGACACCCGAGCTGTTTGAAGCAGCGAAAAAATCTCTGCTTTTCAGAATAAAGAGCGGCGCAAACAAAAAGGAGTGGCCCGGTTCATGGCAGCTTGCGCTTTTTGCCCGCTTTAAGGACAGTGAAAATACAGACAAGAGCCTTCAATATCTTCTTGATCATTCTCTTACAAAGAGTTACCTCAACGCAACAGGAGTTTTTCAGATTGATGCAAACATGGGAATCCTCGCCGGAATGGCAGAGTGCCTCATCCAGAGCCATGACGGCATAACCCTTCTTCCTGCCCTTCCTATAAGTTGGAAAAACGGAGAGGTTCACGGCTTAAGGGCAAGGGGAGATATGACTGTTGATATTAAATGGGGGAATTCGCAAATCACTAAAGCAACAGTTGTATCAGGCCACGGTGGTAAGGTGATCTTCAATCATGAAATGCCACAGACAACACTTCCTATAACAAAAAAGGAAGGCGGATTTGAAATCGACCTTCCTAAGGGTGAACCTGTTGAGTTAGTGTTTTAAAATGATAGAATTAACTGAGATTTTAAGTTTAGTGAAACAAAAAATTTGAAAAAAGCATAATATAGATAGTCATAGAAGGTCACAGATTTCATTAGTAAGTAGTGTAAATATTGGGGGATTAAGATATTTTTTTATAAGTTTCTTTTCTCCTTTGTTTTGGACTGTTCATACAGAAATTGCCGTGAGAGTGGAATTTAGAAAGTCTTAATGGAGAAGAGTTCATTGAGACTTTTTATAATGCATTGATACGGCATTAACCGAGAGGAAGTTCTCATCCTCTTTTCTTATCCTCCATTCCATGTTGTAAACAACATAACATACCAAGCGGGCAGTCAGAAGGAGTAAAAATAATTAAATCTATTTTATAAAAATATGATAAACACAGTATTTATACAAATTTCATAAAAGTTATTATCGCTGTATGGTATATTTATAATTACAAAGGATAATCATACAAAATTGGGCAAAGATCATATTTATGGAAGGAGATGATCCTATGGCTATTATTGATGTAGTAAGGTTTGATGGATTAAGAAGCCGGGATTGGCTTATATATAAATATCCTTCTGAACAACTTGTTTTAGGGACACAATTAATTGTACAAGAAGGACAAGTTGCAATCTTTGTAAAAGGTGGTTCAATAGCAGATATTTTTTATCCTGGGACACATACGTTAACCACAGAAAATCTACCTATATTAAAGTCCTTAGTAAACCTTCCATTTGGTGGAAGGACTCCTTTCAGTGCTGAAGTATATTTTGTTAATACAACGGTAAGATTGGATATCAATTGGGGGACAATTGATCCTATACAACTTGTGGATCCCAAGTATTTTGTAAAACTGCGCGTTAGAGCTTTTGGCCAAATGGGACTAAGAGTATTGGATGTTTCTGTATTATTCAGGGAAGTGATAGGAGGAATGCAGAAAGCTGACATCGTAAAGTTTGACAAAATAAAAGAGTACTATAGAGGAATTCTTGTTATTAAAGTTAAGTCTGCAATTGCAGATGCGATTATTACAAATGGCATTTCAGCGCTTGAGATTTCAGCAAAATTAGAAGAGTTGTCAGGTAGAGTTAGGGAACAGGTGACCCCTGAATTTGAGAGATATGGTTTTTCTGTAGCCAATTTCTTTATTCAGTCAATTAATTTCCCTGATGAAGATTTTGATAAAATCAATTCAATTCTTGAGGATAAGGCAGCTTTTGAGCTTATGGGTGATGGTAGATATGCAACTAAGAGATCATTCGACGTTTATGAAGGGGCTGCAAATAATAAAAATGGTGTGGCGGGTGCTTTTGCTGCGGGAGGAATTGGGTTAGGAGCAGCTATGAATATGGGCGCTTCTATGGGGCAAACTGTTGGAAATCCGATTCACAAGGAAGAAATGAAAATATGTGTATCATGTGGAAGTTCTATACCAATTAAGTCAAAGTTTTGTCCTGAATGTGGATTCAAAAATGCAGAGATCACTTGTGAATGTGGTAATAAACTGGCACCTGGGACAAAGTTCTGCCCTGAATGTGGAAAGAAGGTGGAGTAATTGGGAAAGAAATGGTTAACTTTTTCGATATCACTTTTCATGGTTGCATTCTATTCGCTTATTGTGATGTACACGCTATTCTTTGTTCTTCATATTAAGACATTAGAAAATTATCCAATAGCGCTTATATTTGAGTGTATAGGAATTGGATTACTTGCATTTTACATTTTAGGGAACACAATGTGGAGACCGCTAAAAATTGGTTATTTTGTCCCTTTGGTAGTAGTCACAGTTTTTTATGTAATTTGTTTGAATGCTGTAAATATGGCACTAATTAGTACATTAAGCCAAGAAGTGTTTGTCTTGACAAATTTAGGAATACTGTTTGTTTATTGTTTAGTTTCATTACCCATGTATGTGATGGGAAAGAGATAAAAACAAGGAGGGTAAAAAGATGTCAGAGAATGTATGTCCGCAGTGTGGTGCTCCGCTTGATCCTGGGGCTATTGAATGCAGATTTTGTGGTGAAAAACTCGCCACACAACAACCATCTCAGGTTGTGCAAATGCAGCCGCAAACTAGCACAGTTCAACCTCAAGTGATTATTCAGCAGGCTGCTCCGCAACAGGTATATGTATCGGGGATTAACCCATCATGGCCTATCAAGAGTAAAATTGCTGCTGGATTATTAGCTATTTTCTTTGGTGGAATCGGAATTCATAAGTTCTATCTTGGCAAAATCGGTATGGGAATACTGTATCTTGTTTTTTGCTGGACTGGTATACCTGCTCTTCTTGGCTTGGTAGAAGGTATAATTTATCTTTGCTCAAATGATGAGAACTTCCAATTGAAACATCATGTAAGGATTGTGTAATGCGCAAGGCAATTAAGTTTATATATTGGCTGATGATGTCTGCGTTATTCTTGCTTTTGGTAAGACGCGAACGAAGAATCGAGCAATTAAGGCATATAGATTTTGAATGGTGGCAAAAGAATTACTGAGAATGTATGCCTACTGTTGAGACACAATTAATCCCAAGACAACAGAGTGCAGATTTAGTGGTCATTATATATGTGAATTTTACGATGGAGTCATTATATGAATAAATTTTTTTCGATAATGATTATTATTTCAATGTTTATTGTATCAGGGTGTAGTGCTTCTGATGTGACAGATCAAATTGTCAATGTATCACAGGCAATCGATGAGCATGTGCTGGGGGTAAAAAAAGGACATCCTTATTCACATCCGGACATTACTTATGAGCAGGCCTTTGAGAATTTCTTTGGCGCACCAACGTGGAAATATTTTGTGGGAACAAAAGATGGTCCAGATGATGATGAAGATGGAAAGCCGGATTATACTGAGGATAATGTTGATATAGTAGAATTTACTGGATATTGTACTTATTCGAATGTTGAAGTGAAAGCATTACTTCAGTTTACTTTAAGTAAAGATGATGATACTTTTGAGGCAACATATCTTTCATTTAATGAAGTTCCTCAATCAAGTCTAATTATGTATGCGCTGATTGAAAAAGCATTTGACGAATATCAGTCTACGCATAAAACAGAAACATCCGATACAGAAGCAAAAGAAAATTCAGTACCTGAATCAACATATACAGAAGAATTGGTGAATGAAGCTCCTTCTGAGCAAGTGGCTACGCAATCCATGAATTATTCTAGTGACGTTGATTATGATGAACTGCAAGATACAATTATGATTTATTATTCAAATTATTATGGTACTAATAATGTTGCGGCTGCGATTGATCATGAGGATAATGATTCCGTAACCATATGGCTTTATGATCCATATGCGACAACAACTTCTACAACTTTAGGATTTTATGACTATAATAAAAATACTGGAGAATGGACAGATAGTATAACTGGAGAACCACTTGATTTTGACGCTGCGGCTTCGAATTATGAAGAAAATCTTGCAGCAAGAAGTGGCTATTCAGAATATATTTTGTGGTATAGTAGTGATGAATATCTGACAGAATCAGATTTGTCGTGGCTTTCTGCTAAAGAATTAACATATGCGAGAAATGAAATATATGCCAGACACGGCTATGTTTTTAAATCCAGTGAATTAAATAATTATTTTTGTGGTTTGTCTTGGTATGAACCTGATCCTTATTTTGATGGGACATTACAGGGGATAGAAGAAAGTAACGTTGCCTTTATTAAGAATTATCAGGAACAACATAACATGATGTATAAGCCGAACTGACAAGCAAAATCAAATAATGAAAATTTGCAATATAAAGCAGTAGATCAGATTGATATGATCTACTGCTTTTTTACAAGAATAAAGTTAGTAACACCTGGCTATTCGATTTTAGAGAGATAGCATTTCGCGTGTCTTACAACGCCCCAATTAAAATAGGTGCAAGTCCGTCGTTATCATTATCGGTTTCGGTGATGATATCGGCGGATTTTTTTACTGCGTCGATGGCATTTTGCATGGCAACGCCAAGGCCTGCAGCTTGTATCATGGAGATGTCGTTTTCTTCATCGCCGGCTGCGATTGTGTCAGCGATTGAGATTCCAAGGTGATCTGCCAATCTTGTTACTGCGCTTCCTTTTCCTGCCTCGGAATTAAAAATCTCCAGATAGTAGGGATTTGAATAAAGGAGAGTGAGTCTGTCACCTCCAAGATCTTCAACGGCAGCCTTAAAACGATCGCACTTAGCCTTATCGTGAAGTTCTATGCCGATTATCTTGCAGGGCTCTGCTGTAAGGTCAGAGCAAATGTCATTTGTAACCTTGTAAGGTGTCTTGATGACCCTTCTGTAGTAGGACAGCTCTTCATCCTCAGCGGGAGTGATGATGGTATCGTCATTGTAGGTGTGTACGTGCATGCCATGCTCTTTTGCCAGGGCGAAGATCTGGGATACGAGCTCGTAGGGAATGCCTGATCTGAAAACATCCTTTCCTGCATCACAGTCGTAGATCTCGGCGCCGTTAAAACCAATCAGATAGCTTCCGGGGAAAAAGAGGTTGTTCTCTCTTTGCACTGCCTTGGCACTGTCTATGGCACGGCCTGTATTGATGGCAAAATGGTTCCCGGCAGAGGTGAAGCGAATAAGGGCATCCATTGTCGCAGGGGATACTGTCTTTTCCTTTGTTAATAAGGTTCCGTCTAAATCAGTGAAAAAAATCTTACTCATAATATCTCCGTAAATAAATCAAAAACACTTTTTGCATTATATAACGACATGTACGCTGTGTAAAATTTTATTTTTTTATAAGACTTCGTTTATTTTGATACTATTTTTAGAGAATATAATGTAATCATGTTAATGTACCATTATGGGAGACTCCGCTTATGAAGAAAAAAAGTGGTCTTTTTATAAGATTCTTAATTATATTCCTGCTGTTCATCATAATTACTATTGTGATCAGTGCTGCTGCCACATATTCCATTCAGAACAACACATACAGATTGCAGCAGGAGCAGCGTATAAAGGAAGTCACTCAGTGTCTTGCAGGATTGATCGACAGGGATGCAGATGAATTCGGACTGATGCAGGAATACTTCCTTGCTAACCATGAGAAAATAATTATTCCTTATGATTATGATGGTAATTATATTCCTGCAAGGGACGAGTGGGAAAATATATTCTCCAGCCAGTATCCGGGAGAAATATTTGGGAAAACAATAAAATTCGGGGATATGTCAGATGAGGCCAAGATAGCCTTCACTACATATAAATACGAGCAATGGCTTAATACATTCGAGAAATTCAACGAGATATTCGGCACCGAGTATGTATATTACCTTGTACCGACAGATGCGCCGCCCCAGATGTACTATTTATTTGATGGCCTTCGCACTGAAAAGATAGTAGATGGCAAGAGCATAATGGAATTTGATTTTGATGTGGAGGTGCCAGAAAACGAGTATCCCAAGCTTTGGGAGACCTATCGTACCCGCATGAGCCCTAATGGCTATGACTCCTACGATAATGAGTACGGAAAGACCTATGGATACTACACACCGCATATAGTTGACGGCGAGCTAAAGGGAATTGTCTGTGCGGACATAACCGTTAATTCAATGAACAAGGGAATCGTAGAAAGCACAATGCTTGAAGTCGTGCTTATGGCTATAATTCTCGTTACCTGCATGTTTTCCATGCTGTGGTTCATAAACTATCAATATATCCTTAAAATCAATAAAATGCAGAAGTATATGGATGAGTATGCCGAGAATAAAGAGGTTTCCGTTGCTGAAAAATTCGAGGAGTTAAGTGACGGTAAGCACGAGATTGCTTTTCTGGCAAGAAGAACCGCTGCCATGATAAAAGAGCTTGATGACTACATGGAGAATCTTACCAAGACCTCCAGAGAGCTTTTCTTCACAAAAGAGCATGCTGCAGAGATGACAGAGCTTGCGCACAAGGATGCTCTCACAGGAATCAGAAATAAAACAGCGTATGATAAAGAGATAATCAGGCTGGAGCGGGAGATTCTAAGGAATCTTGAAGTAAAATTCGGAATAGGCATGATAGATCTGAATTTTCTTAAGAAAATCAACGATACCTATGGTCATGACAAAGGAAATGCCGCTATCATCAAGCTGTGCGATATTGTATGTAAGATATTCTGCCATTCACCTGTTTTCAGAGTGGGCGGAGATGAATTTGTGGTCGTTTTATGGGGAGACGATTATAATATAAGAGAAAATCTGATTGCGGAGTTTAAGGGAAAACTTGAGGAGTTTGCAAAGGACGACTCATTAGAGCCTTGGGAAAAGATTTCTGCCGCAATAGGTGTGGCCGAGTTTGACGCAGAGATAGATCACAGTGTTGATGATGTGTTCAAGCGGGCAGACGGGCTTATGTATGAAAATAAAAAAGAGATGAAGGCCATGAGAGAGGGCTAAGGATTCCTGGTCAAAGGCTTTTGTCGATTTAACGGGGGAAGTATGAAAAAAGTAGATCTTCACACACATTCAACTGCATCAGATGGGACGTTTTCGCCATCTGAGCTGGTAGACCTTGCTGTACAAAAGGGGTTGTCTGCTATTGCCCTTACCGATCACGACACCGTAGACGGACTTGAAGAGGCAATAAGGCATAGCGAAGAGAATTATCCTGATTTTGAATTGGTTCCCGGCATCGAGTATTCAACAGTGCGAAACGGTAAGGATGTCCACATCGTGGGTCTTTATATTGATTACAAGGATGAGGAATACAGAGCAGGACTTCAGGAATTCATAGATTCGAGAACCCGCAGAAACAGGAAAATATGTGAAAAGCTCACAGATGCGGGAATGCCTGTTACCTACGAGGAACTGGTGGAAGCCAATCCCGGGGCGGTTATTACGAGAGCTCATTTTGGAAGGCTTCTTTTGGCAAAGGGTTATGTGAAGAGCATAAGCGAAGCTTTTGACAGATTCATAGGTGACAGATGTCCCTGCTATGTGCCAAGAGAAAAAATAACACCGCAGATGGCCATAGAGCAGATACTTAAGGCAAAAGGAGTACCGATTCTGGCTCATCCCGTTCTGTACGGACTTGGAAAAGATGCCATGGATGAGCTTGTAGGTGAGATGAAAGAAGCAGGAGTCGTTGGAATAGAAGCGCTGTATGCCACATATACTCCGCAGGATGAGCGTGATATGAGGGCTCTTGCCACGAAGTATGACCTTCTTATAAGCGGAGGATCGGATTTTCATGGATCCAACAAACCGCACATAGACCTTGGAACAGGAACCGGCCGCCTTTGCATACAATATGATTACTTAGAGAAAATAAAGGACTATAAAAGAAAGAGTTAAATAGAATTAGAATGAAATTCTGATACAGTGTAAAAAATAAGCCCGCAGGAAAACACATCTTCCTGCGGGCGTGTTATATTAATCATCTACATCGAAGTTTTCAAGAATGTGCTTTTTCTTTGGAGGCTTGGTATCGCCATGTCTTACCATTATCATGGTGATGAATGCAAGGCAGGAAAATACAACTGCGTAAGGAAACAGCGTTCTGTAGGATACATGCTCAAGTAAAAAGCCTGAAAATATCGGTGTAAATACCTGAGCTGCCATTGAAAACGTATAGTAAAGACCAGTGTATTTTCCAATAACAGAGCTTTGCCCCATCTCAACAACCATGGGATAGGAGTTGACGTTGATGGCCGCCCAGCCAATTCCGATCAGTGCAAAGTAGAAATTTAGTACTGAGTTGTAGCTTGGCATAAGTGCAGCTGCCAGGTAGCAGAGAGTCATAAGGGTTACACCCAGAAGTATTGTGAGTTTTCTGCCTATCTTTGCAGAGAGAATACCGATTGGAAGATAGGCAAAAACTGCTGAGATTGTCGCTATCATCAGACAGTCGGCATAGGCTCCGTTGTGCAGATCCCAGACCTCTGTAACATATCTTGAGAATGCCGTGGTAACGGCGTTATATGCGGTGAACCATAAAAATACGGATAAAAGAAGGAAGGACATACTTCTTTTTACATCCTTTGGAAGAACTTCTTTTACTGATCCATCGGAGATATCAGGGTTGGATTCTGCCAGCTCTTTACTGATGGAACCTCCTTCGCCGTCAAAATCGGGCACATTTTCTCTGACCTTGGTTATAAGTTTGTTTTCAGGAATCGTAATGAACAAAAGAGCAACAGTTACAACCATAAAAATAACAAGCGACAACATGAGCGGTATATAGTTGGTATCCGCTTCATTTGCTGCGGATTTAAGCAGGACCTTGATCATAACAAGGGTGTATACTGCGCCGAGAGTTCCCATCAGGTTGATGATGGCGTTGGCCTTACTTCTGTGTACCGCAGGTGTCAGCTCCGGCATCAGAGCAACAGCAGGAGATCTGTAGGTTCCCATGGACAGAAGAAGGAATAGCAGGATCACTATGAAAAGTGCCAGATTATCTGATATGTGAGCTACATAGATTAGTAGGAACAGCAAAACAGCCGATGCTCCTGTACCTGCCAGAATAAAAGGCATTCTTTTACCGATTCTGGTATTTGCTCTGTCAGAGAGAGTACCGAACAAAGGCAGCATGAATAGTGCAAGTACATTATCAAGTGCCATGATCACGCCGGTCCAGGTCTCGCCCAGTCCGAAGTGGTAAGTTAGTATCTTTGGGATTTCGTTGTCGTAGAACTGCCAAAAAGAGCAGATAGACATAAATGCCAGACCGATCAGGATAGTTCTTTTGTAATTAAGCTTCATATTATTTCTCCTCCCAATCTTTATTATAAACGATTTCAGGGGCAAAAAGTGAATTTTGCCCCTGTTTGATAATACAAATTATTATATTTTTTACATCATATTCTGTTTTCCTTCGATGACTTTTTCACCTGCAGGGAGAGCCTTGATAACATCAGAGTGTTTGCCCTTGGAAGAAGCTTCCTTTTCACCGTTAATTTTTTTATTTAATGTAACGATGTTGGTCTCCTTGACGGGTGCTTTATTTACTTTATGGTTTGCAAGTGGATATGAATATTCCATTTCTCCAGTCTTGGCCTTGAGCATACCGTCTTTGATAGCGGTCTTTATTCCTGCCATAAGAGCAAGAGTCATATCATCAACGTTCTTTGCATTGACAGTGGGAAGCTTGTTTGTGTCATCAAGCTTCGCTTTATCTACATTCTTAAGTCTGAACTCGACCTGATTTTGGAATCCCATTGCATCCATAACTGCCTGAACATTTACAGGTGTCGGTTTTAGAGAAAATGTTCGCTCGAAAAGCTTTGCGGCTTTCATGGTCTGAAGCTGGTATTCCTGATCAAGCTTAACATTCATGATTTTTTTCTTTTGTTTATCATCCACATTGAGCTTTTCAATTTCTTTCTTGTGTTTATCAAATATATCAGTGGCGTTTGCGGCCATAATTTCACTACGCAGAAAAACTTTGGCAGTCTTACGTTCATTAAAGCTTTTCATCATTAAATTAAGACCGCCCTCCTTAAAATCAATGAGATTACTGCTCTCAATTGTACCAAGGGCTTCTTTGTCCTTCCAGGCAGTATTTACAATATCTGTTGCCTTATGGGCGTTTCTCTCACGGAAGTATTGCTTGGGAAAATCTATTAAATTAGCTGCCATACCGGCATAGTTGGCTTTCTCATTGTCTACGAAACTTTTTATATCATCGCGTTCAGGATTTCCGATTGATTTTTCAATTTCTTTAATCTTTCTATTATGATCATCGATACTCATTTCGATGCCGGCTACCTTTTCTATGGCGGAATTAAGTTTGTTCTCTGCCATTTTCAGGGTATTTGCCTTCTCTGCAAGCGCTTCCTTATCAATCTGATACTGATTATAGGTCTCAAGCTTTGTATTATAATCATTCATGCGATTGATATAATCTTTGCTGTGAGGAGCAAGACCTATTGCGTGGAAAAACCTTCTCCATCTGCTTTTTTCAACGGGCTTACGGGGCATGGTGATTTCCTGGGGATATTTATTAAAATCCTTTTTTGCGTTTTCGTGAGCATCGTATGCCTTCGAATGCTCATCCAGTGCTTCCATCTGTTCAGCAGTGGCAGTTTCCTTCTCCTTTGTAATATCATCGAGAATCTTTTTCTCTGCCTTGTATTTATCTACAGCTTCTTTGTTCTGATTTATCTGTTTATCAATTTCCTTGTTGTACTCAAGGTGTGATTCCTTATCAACGATTGCATGAATATTGCCTTTTTTGTCTGCAAAATATGCAGGTACTTTATCGACCTTTGAATTGAAGGTATTATCAAAATTCTTCAGGTCTTTGTTGTTATATTCTGCAAGGTATGCGTAAAGGAATGCAGCCATGGCGCTGCCGTAGCCTTTGGCTTGATCATTGGCAAACTCTTTTTCAGCAAGCTCCTGCACGTTTTTATTGTTCAAAAAATACTTTTCGGTAAAGGTTGTATGCTTTCCATCATCGCCCTTAATCATGATGTTGTTACCAACTTCAAGCATTTCCTGAACTGTTGGAACTTCTGAACCAAGACCGTAGGGAGTAAGCTTTTCTCCAATAACATATGCCAGCCTGGCACCGCTGACTGTTCCGTCATTGAAGAAATTAATAACGTTTTTGTCTTCTTCGGTAGCTTCTGCTCCGTTTCCGAAGGCTTTCAGAAGGCCATCAAAGTTTTTGGTGACTTCTTCCTTGTTTCTTTTGATAATATCGTCGTCATAGATGGATTCAATATGAATAACGCTCATTTTAGAGCTATAGGGAGTGTTCTTGATTTTTACGTCATTATAATCTCTATCATCCGCGAAGGTTGCATCAACCCCTTCAAGTTTATCCGGCATTTTTATATCCTCCTTCAAAAAATTTCCTTTACAAATGTATATATGCATCTGCTTAAGAAATCCCACGGTAAAAGTTTTATTTACATTGCTTTTTTTTTATACATCAAATATAATACGTAAGTTGATTACATTATTATTAGTAGAAACACGATCGGAGGTAGTTTTTCAATATGATCAGTGCAAACAATGTCACATTAAGAGTCGGCAAAAAGGCTCTGTTTGAGGATGTAAATATTAAATTCACAGAGGGCAACTGCTACGGTATCATCGGTGCCAACGGCGCAGGAAAATCTACTTTCCTTAAGATATTATCAGGTAAGCTTGAGACCACAAACGGAGATGTAGTAATAACTCCAGGTCAGAGACTTTCTTTCCTTGAGCAGGATCACTTTAAATATGATGAATTCACTGTTCTTGATACAGTAATCATGGGTAACGCCCGTCTCTACGAGATCATGAAGGAGAAGGATGCTATCTATGCAAAAGAAGATTTCACTGATGAAGACGGAATAAGAGCCAGTGAGCTTGAGGCTGAATTCGCTGAGATGAACGGATGGGAAGCTGAGTCTGATGCAGAGAGCCTTCTTAACGGACTTGGAATTGATACAGAGTATCATTACAAGCTTATGAGCGAGCTTGACGGTAATCAGAAGGTCAAGGTGCTTCTTGCAAGAGCGCTTTTCGGTAATCCGGACATCCTGCTTCTTGACGAGCCTACCAACCACCTGGATATGGATGCTATCGCATGGCTTGAGGAGTTCCTTATCAACTTTGAGAACACAGTCATCGTTGTATCCCATGACCGTTATTTCCTTAATAAAGTATGTACACATATCGCTGATATCGATTACAGCAAGATTCAGCTTTATGCAGGTAACTATGACTTCTGGTACGAGTCTTCACAGCTGATGATACGTCAGATGAAGGAAGCTAATAAAAAGAAGGAAGAGCAGATCAAAGAGCTGAAGGAATTCATTGCAAGATTCTCTGCTAACGCAAGTAAGAGTAAGCAGGCAACATCCCGTAAGAAGGCTCTTGAGAAGATCGAGCTTGATACCATTAAGCCTTCTTCAAGAAAATATCCTTACATCGATTTCAGACCTGAAAGAGAGATCGGTAACGAGGTTCTTACAGTAGACGGCATCAGCAAGACTATTAATGGTGAAAAGGTTCTGGATAACATTTCATTCGTTGTTCAGCATGATGATAAGATTGCCTTTGTGGGTGGTAACGAGCTTGCAAAGACCACACTTTTCCAGATTCTCACAGGTGAGATGGAACCCGATGAAGGAACCTATAAGTGGGGCGTAACAACATCACAGGCTTACTTCCCCAAGGACAACTCACACGAATTTGATAACGACTACACTATCACCGAGTGGCTTACAGGCTATTCCGAGGTTAAGGATGTAACCTATGTCCGTGGATTCCTCGGACGTATGCTTTTCGCAGGTGAAGACGGTGTTAAGAAGGTTAAGGTATTATCAGGAGGAGAGAAGGTTCGCTGCATGCTCAGTAAGATGATGATCAGCGGTGCAAACTGCCTTATTTTCGATGAGCCTACCAACCACCTTGATATGGAATCAATCACAGCTCTTAACCAGGGTATGATCAAGTTCCCCGGAGTTGAGCTTTTCGCCTGCCGTGACCACCAGGTCGTACAGACAACAGCAAACAGAATAATGGAGATCCTGCCTGACGGCTCACTTATCGATAAGCGCTCTACTTATGATGAGTATCTTGAAAGTGATGCAATGGCAAGAAAGCGTACAGTATACAGTACTAACGAAGAAGAAGATAATGATGATTGATCCATAGATCAACTTATCATATATCCTTCCATGAACTTTGGAAGGAGTCCTGCCCGGCAGGAAAACTAGTTTAAACATTGCGCAAAGCACTGAAGGAGGAGAATTATGCAGGAATACAGTCCGGTAAAAGAGGGTAAGGTCAGAGAGATCTATGATGTCGGGGATGCACTTATTATGGTTGCTACCGACAGAATCTCAGCTTTTGATGTAATCCTCAAGAACAAGGTAGAGAAAAAGGGCACAGTCCTTACTCAGATGTCAAAGTTTTGGTTTGATTACACCAAGGATATCGTCAGTAATCACATGATCAGCACAGATACTGCTGACATGCCTGAATTTTTCAGAAAACCGGAGTTTACCGGCAACAGTATGCTCTGTAAGAAGCTTACAATGCTCCCCATCGAGTGCATCGTACGTGGCTATATTACAGGAAGTGGCTGGAACAGTTACAAGGAGAACGGAACTGTATGCGGCATCAAGCTTCCAGAGGGACTTAAGGAATGTGACAAGCTCCCTGAACCCATCTATACACCTTCAACCAAGGCAGAGATTGGCGATCATGACGAGAACATCGATTTCGAGCGCTCTGTAGAAGTCCTTGAGAGAGACTTCCCGGGACACGGTCAGGAGTATGCAGAGAAGCTTCGTGATTACACGATCGCTCTTTACAAGAAGTGCGCAGACTATGCTCTTACAAAGGGTATCATCATCGCTGATACCAAGTTCGAGTTTGGCCTTAATGAAGAGGGTGAAGTGGTTCTTGCTGATGAGATGCTCACACCTGACAGCAGCCGTTTCTGGCCTGTAGAGGGTTACGAGCCCGGTAAGTCACAGCCTTCCTTCGATAAGCAGTTTGTTCGTGACTGGCTTAAGGCTAATCCTGAGAGCGACTACAATCTTCCTGCAGACGTAATTGATAAGACAATTGCAAAATATGAGGAAGCTTACGAGCTTCTTACAGGTAAAAAGCTCTGATATTTTATGACTTTATTCCCCATCGGCTGACATAAAAGCAGGTGGGGATTTTTACGTGGTGAGTTAATACCTTTTTAATAAAGTTAATGAAGGGTTAATAATAAAAATATGTTGCATAATGCTAAACTATATAGGGCAGAGAAAAACAATTTTTGCAAATTGCACTAAAAACTCTTGACATTTTGAATTTTGCTCTTGTCAAAAAAGACATAAGATATTAAAATATCATGGGCGTCTAAGTAAGACCAAATAGCAGGAAGTGTGAAAAATGTTTTTAAAGATTTTACTAATAATCATTGTGGTTTTAATCATCCTATATTTTCTCGCAATTATGCCCGGGATGAGCAAAAAGCCGATATCCCATGAACTGCTAAAACAGAATTTATATGCCCATAGAGGCTTGCATGACAATAAGTCAGAAGCTCCCGAGAATTCAATGGCTGCTTTTAAGAAGGCTGTTGATGGAGGGTACGGAATTGAGCTCGATGTTCAGCTCACTAAGGACGGAGTTCCGGTAGTTTTTCACGACTTCACACTGGCAAGAGTTGCCAGATATGAAGAGGGACAGATTCCTTCAGATGCTGTAAGGAATGAGGACGGTTCTCTTGGAGTAGCCGGCAAGGTCATCGACTACACCTATGAGGAACTGCAGCAGTTCCATCTTATGGACTCCGATGAGAAGATTCCAAGGTTTGAGGATTTCCTTAAACTGGTTGATGGAAGGGTACCGCTTATTGTAGAGCTCAAGATTGAGAGATTTGACTTATCAGTTTGTCAAAAGGCCTACGATCTTTTGGAAAAATACAATGGAGTTTATTGTATCGAATCCTTTAATCCGCTTGGTGTTTACTGGCTTAAGAAAAACCACAGCGAGATATTAAGAGGACAGCTCTCTGAGGAATTTTTCCACGAGATAGACCAGGTAATGCATACACCGCTTTATTTTATGCTTGCATTCCTGATTTTCAATTTCCTCACAAGACCTGATTTTGTGGCTTATAATCACAAGCATGCAGGTAATCTGTCAAGGACATTGTGTCACAGCCTTTATAAGAATACGGCTGCAGCGTGGACTATTAAGAGTCAGGATGAGCTGGACAGGAACAGAGAGAAGTTTGATATTTTCATATTTGAGGGATTTATTCCCGCTTAATTTTTGGCCTTCCCGGCAGGATTCACCAGGAGGCGTGTAAAAGGATAATTACTGTGCCAGAGCATGGATAATTATAAATAGTAACATAAATGGAAAGGGATTTACCGAATCGAATATCGGTAAGAAAGGTAGTGAAATGGCGAAAAAATACGTTTACATGTTCAGCGAAGGCGACATGACCATGAGAAACCTTCTCGGTGGTAAAGGTGCAAACCTTGCTGAGATGACATCAATCGGTCTTCCTGTACCTCAGGGCTTCACAATTTCAACAGAAGCTTGCACACAGTACTATGAAGATGGTCGTAAGATCAACGACGAGATTATGGCTCAGGCTATGGAAGGCGTTAAGAAGATGGAGGAGATCAACGGCAAGAAGTTTGGCGATCTTCAGAACCCTCTTCTCGTATCTGTTCGTTCAGGTGCTCGTGCATCAATGCCTGGTATGATGGATACAATTCTTAACCTTGGTCTTAATGACGAGGTAGTTGCTGCAATGATCAAGGGCAATCCTGATCCTGCATTCGAGCGTTTCGTATATGATTCATATCGTCGTTTCATCCAGATGTTCTCAGACGTTGTTATGGAAGTAGGTAAGAAGTACTTCGAGCAGCTCATCGACAAGATGAAGGAGCAGAAGGGTGTTAAGTTTGACGTAGATCTTACAGCAGCTGATCTTAAGGAGCTTGCTGAGCAGTTTAAAGCTGAGTATAAGAACCAGCTTGGTTCTGATTTCCCTTCAGATCCTGTAGAGCAGCTTAAGCTTGCTATCGAGGCTGTATTCCGTTCATGGGATAACCCTCGTGCAAATGTTTACCGTCGTGACAACGATATCCCTTATTCTTGGGGAACAGCTGTTAACGTAATGCCTATGGTATTCGGTAACCTTAACAATGAGTCCGGTACAGGTGTTGCATTCACACGTGACCCTGCTACAGGTGAGAATAAGCTTATGGGTGAGTTCCTTATCAACGCTCAGGGTGAGGACGTAGTTGCAGGTGTTCGTACACCTATGCCGATCGCTCAGATGGAGAAGGAATTCCCTGAAGCATACGCTGAGTTCATCAAGGTTTGTGATACACTTGAGAACCACTATCACGACATGCAGGATATGGAGTTCACTGTTGAGAACAAGAAGCTCTATATGCTCCAGTGCCGTAACGGTAAGAGAACAGCTCCTGCTGCTCTTAAGATTGCTTGTGACCTTGTTGATGAGGGACACAAGACTCCTGAAGAAGCTGTAGCAATGATCGATCCTCGTAACCTTGATACACTTCTTCATCCTCAGTTCGATGCAGCTGCTCTTAAGGCTGCAACACCTATGGGTAAGGGCCTTGGTGCATCACCCGGTGCTGCTTGCGGTAAGGTTGTATTCACAGCTGATGACGCTGTAGCTTGGGCTGAGAGAGGTGAGAAGGTTATCCTTGTTCGTCTTGAGACATCACCTGAGGATATCACAGGTATGAAGGCTGCTCAGGGTATCCTTACAGTTCGTGGTGGTATGACATCACACGCTGCCGTTGTTGCTCGTGGTATGGGTGAGTGCTGCGTTTCCGGATGTGGCGACATCAACATGGACGAGGAGAACAAGAAGTTCACACTTGCTGGTAAAGAGTTCCACGAGGGAGACTTCATCTCAATCGACGGTACAACTGGTAACATCTATGATGGCGTTATCAAGACTGTAGATGCTCAGATCGCTGGCGAGTTCGGACGTATCATGGATTGGGCTGATCAGTTCAGAAAGCTTAAGGTTCGTACAAACGCTGATACACCCGCTGATGCTAAGAAGGCTCGTGAGCTTGGTGCTGAGGGTATCGGTCTTTGCCGTACAGAGCACATGTTCTTCGAGGAAGACAGAATTGCTGCATTCCGTGAGATGATCTGCTCTGACACAGCTGAGGAGAGAGAAGCAGCTCTTGAGAAGATTCTTCCTTATCAGCAGAAAGACTTCAAGGCTCTTTATGAGGCACTTGAGGGCTGCCCTGTAACAATCAGATTCCTTGATCCTCCGCTTCATGAGTTCGTTCCTACAACAGAGGAAGACATTAAGAAGCTTGCAGATGCTCAGGGTAAGAGCGTAGAGGAGATCAAGGCTATCATCGCTTCTCTTCACGAGTTCAACCCTATGATGGGTCACAGAGGATGCCGTCTTGCAGTTACATATCCTGAAATTGCTAAGATGCAGACTAAGGCTGTTATCCGTGCTGCTCTTGAGGTTCAGAAGGAGCATGCTGATTGGAACGTTAAGCCTGAGATCATGATTCCTCTTGTATGTGAAGTTAAAGAGCTTAAGTTCGTTAAGAAGGTTGTATGTGAGACAGCAGATGCTGAGATCGCTGCAGCTGGTGCTAAGCTTGAGTATGAGGTTGGTACAATGATCGAGATCCCGAGAGCTGCTCTTACAGCTGACGAGATCGCTGCTGAGGCTGACTTCTTCTGCTTCGGTACAAACGACCTTACACAGATGACATTTGGATTCTCTCGTGATGACGCTGGTAAGTTCCTTAACGCTTACTATGATGAGAAGATCTTCGAGAACGATCCTTTCGCTAAGCTTGATCAGACAGGTGTTGGTAAGCTTATGGATATGTCACTTAAGCTTGGTAAGCCCGTTAATCCTAAGCTTCACGTTGGTATCTGCGGAGAGCACGGTGGAGATCCTTCATCAGTTGAGTTCTGCCACAAGATTGGCCTCGACTATGTATCATGCTCACCTTTCCGTGTACCTGTTGCTAGACTTGCAGCAGCTCAGGCAGCTATCGCAAACAAGTAATTTTAAAATTGCCTGTTAAGTGAGTAATAAATAATGAATCGGACATTATCGTAAAGGTGATGTCCGATTTTTTTCTGTGTATTTTTATATTTTTAGGGAATTATTGATATAGAATCCCGGAAAGACCATTTATAATGTTCATATATTAATTGGGTTAAATGTAATGGAGGTACATTCAAATGGCAAAATGGCAAAGAGTTAAGTATCATCCGAATCTCCCTCTTGGAGCGGATGGAACAAGGGTTACGGCATCTAAGGAGCACATTGAGATCTCCAAGAATGCAGCAAAAGAGGGTATGGTTCTTGTTAAGAATGAAGGCGGATTTCTGCCCTTTAAGAGAGGTCAGAAGATCGCTCTTTTCGGAAAAGCTTCTATTGATTATGTAAAGGGTGGCGGCGGATCAGGTGATGTTACCGTTCCTTATGTAACCAATCTGGCAGAAGGCTTTAAGAAGCTTTCATCAGAAGTAAGTGTATTTGACGGTACAGTTAAGTTCTATGAGAAGTATGTAAGAGATCTGTATGAGGAAGGCAAGATGCCAGGACTTATTGCAGAGCCTGAGCTTCCCCAGGACCTTCTCACACAGGCCCTTGCATTTACTGATACTGCGGTTATTTCAATCAGCAGATATTCGGGTGAGGGTTGGGATAGAAAGGCCGATAATGACGATGGAAGAAAGCACAAGGATGTAGCACAGGAGCTTGTGGATGAGACAGATAAGCTTTTTGAGAGAGGCGATTTCTATCTGTCCAAGGCTGAGAAGGAGCTAGTTGATAAGGTAACAGCTGCATTCCCTCACACTGTCATCGTTCTTAATATCGGCGGAATGTTCGATGTATCCTGGATAAAAGAAAATGAAAAGATTGATTCTGCTCTTATTGCATGGCAGGGTGGTATGGAAGGCGGTCTTGCAACAGCTGAGCTTCTTCTTGGTATCGGAACACCCAGCGGTAAGCTTTCAGATACCTTTGCAAGAGACCTTGCAGACTATCCCGGAACAGAGCATTTCCACGATTCCGATGATTATGTTGAATACGAAGAGGATATCTACGTTGGATATCGTTACTTTGAGACCATAAAGGATGCTGATAAGAAGGTTATTTATCCCTTCGGATATGGTCTTTCATACACAGACTTCAATTTGAATCGTATAAAAGTCTCAGTTGAAGATGGCAAGGTTACTGTAAAAGCTAATGTTACAAACATCGGCAAGTATCCCGGAAAAGAAGTAGTGCAGGTATACTTCGGAGCTCCTCAGGGTAAACTCGGAAAACCCGAGAAGACACTTATCGGCTTTAAGAAAACAGCTGAGCTTCTTCCCGGTCAGTCACAGCGCGTGATAATAGAATTCAATGTAGGAGACATGGCTTCTTACGACGATCTTGGAAAGGTGCAGAAATCTGCTTATATTCTTGAGAAGGGTAAATACACCTTCTATGTCGGAACAGATGTAAGAAATGTTAAGAAGGCTGATACTGACTATGTTCAGGACAAAGATGAAGTAGTATGCCAGCTTACAGAAAGAATGGCTCCTGTAGATCTTAAGAAGAGAATGCTCTCAGATGGAAGCTTTGAAGAGCTGCCTCTGGGTGATGCATCCAAATTCAATGATAATATCCTTAAGGATGTGGAGCTTGAAGGACCTCTTCATTCTATGCCCAAGGTTCGTCCTACAGAGTACAGACACAGCTTTGAGCCTTCAGGTAAGCCTCAGCTTGAGGAAGTAGCAGATGGCAAGATCAGTCTTGATGATTTTGTTAAGGCACTTTCAGATGAGGATATCGCATGGCTTGTTGGCGGACAGCCTAATGTAGCTGTAGCTAATACCTTTGGCTATGGAAATAATTCAGAATTCGGTATTCCTAACGTAATGACAGCTGATGGCCCTGCCGGTCTTAGAATTCAGCCACACGTTGGTGTAAAGACCACAGCTTTCCCCTGCGCAACACTTCTTGCATGTACATGGGATCCTGATGTAGCTGAGCAGGTAGGTATTGCAGGCGGAGAAGAGGTTAAGGAGAATAATATCGGTGTATGGCTTACTCCTGCTATGAATATTCACCGTTCACCTCTTTGCGGAAGAAACTTTGAGTATTATTCTGAGGATCCCTATCTTACAGGTAAAATGGCTGCAGGTATGATAAGAGGTATTCAGAGCAACAGAGTTGGCGCTACAGCCAAGCATTTTGCACTTAATAATAAGGAGACCAACAGAAAGAACAGTGATTCACGTGCATCAGAGAGAGCAATCAGAGAAATCTATCTGAAGGCTTTCGAGATCGTTGTTAAAGAGTCACAGCCTTGGAGTATCATGACATCCTATAATATCATCAACGGCAGAAGAGCTTCGGAAAATGAGGACATGCTTGAAGGCATCCTCAGAGGAGAGTGGGGCTTTGACGGAATGGTTACAACCGACTGGTGGACCTATGGTGAGAACTACAAGGAATGCAAAGCCGGTAACGATATGAAGATGGGCTGCGGTTATCCCGAGAGAATCCTTTCTGCTCTTGAAAAGGGAGGCATTACCAGAGAAGAACTTGAAAAAGCTGCTAAGAATATTCTTGGTCTTATCCTCAGAATTGATTAATAGTAAAAATAATAGAAAAAACACTTTAATAAAGTGACGCGGTAGTGTATTATTTTTACCAAAGTTTAAAAATCGGAGGACAGGACAATGAGTATCAGAATTGGAATTTTAGGATATGGTAACCTTGGAAAAGGTGTCGAACTTGCAGTAAAGGCAGCTCCTGATATGGAACTGGTTGCTGTTTTCACAAGACGTGATCCGGGTAGCCTTCAGATCAAGACAGAGGGTGTACCGGTAGTATCCGTTAATGATGTAGACAGCTATAAGGATAAGATCGATGTAATGATCCTTTGCGGAGGAAGTGCTACAGATCTTCCCGAACAGACACCTAAGTATGCGAAATTGTTTAATGTTGTTGACAGTTTTGATACTCACGCAAGAATACCTGAGCATTTTGCAAACGTTGACGCAGCAGCTAAGGCTGCAGGCAATGTGGCTGTTATCTCTTGCGGATGGGATCCCGGAATGTTTTCACTGGCAAGAGTATATTCAAATGCTATCCTGCCTGATGGTAAAGATTACACCTTCTGGGGAAAGGGAGTATCACAGGGACACTCAGATGCAATCCGTCGCATAAAGGGCGTAAAGAATGCAAAACAGTACACAATCCCTGTAGAGTCAGCTCTTGAAGCAGTAAGAAACGGTGAGAATCCTGAGTTATCAACAAGACAGAAACATACAAGAGAGTGCTTCGTAGTGCTTGATGAAGGCGCTGATGCAGCTGCTGTTGAGAAGGAAATCAAGGAGATGCCCAATTACTTCGCTGACTATGACACAACAGTTCATTTTATCAGTGAGGAAGAGCTTCTTAGAGATCACAGCGGAATGGCTCACGGCGGTTTCGTATTCAGAAGCGGTAAAACAGGTGCAGACAAAGAGCATAATCACATCATTGAGTATAGCCTGAAGCTCGATTCTAACCCTGAGTTTACTACAAGCGTTCTTGTAGCTGTTGCAAGAGCAGCTCATCGCATGAAGAGCGAAGGCCAGACAGGCTGCAAGACCATGCTGGATATTGCACCTGCATATCTTTCAGAGCTTAGCGGAGAGGAGCTCAGAGCTCACTTACTGTAATTCACAGCTGAATTGAATGTATCAGACACGTAAAAGCGGTACCGACTGTTTTAGTCGATACCGCTTTTAAAATATATAGAACAATGTCACAGAAATTCTGTTTTGGGAATGCTATATTTAATTATCTTTAACTACAACTTTTCCGCCATTTTTGACGCTGTCCTGCTCCAGCATCTCAATTGCAGAGGCAGCTATTTCATAATACATTGCGGCGTTGTCCTGGATTTCTGCCATTTTTTTCATATTTGTAATGCAGAACTTTTTTGCTTCGGCAATATCTGTCTGTGTGAAAACTCTGCTACCGCAATAGAGAGTTCCTGTAGCAGGGTCAAAATGAGAATCCTGTTTCTTCTGTTCACCACTCATACCCATAACGCCTGCAAGAGAACGTATCAGATCTTCACGATTATTTGCCATTTTGATCCTCCAATCTTTCACTTTTTATATAATCCCGGGTACATAATGGGATTTGGTCAGCCCAAAATCGATACCACTAACATTTTCTCATAAGAATCTTTTTTGTGTATTAACAACTTATTATAAAAATATAAAAAAAGCTAGAAAAATGATATCATGAATTAAGTGTATAAAACACCGGAGGATGATATGGACATAGCGGTTTTGGGCGATGTTCACAGCAATCATGTGGCATTGCAGGCAGTTATAGATTACTGCATGGGGAAAGGAATAACGAACTATATTCTGCTGGGGGACTTTGTAGCAGATGGGCCAAATCCCAGGAAAACTATGGAGCTGATATATGTACTTAAGCAGTACTTTACCTGCTACATTGTAAGAGGCAATAGAGAGGACTTTTTGCTTAATTACAGGAAAAGCGGAGAGAGCGGATGGTACAAGGGATCTGCCAGTGGGTCACTTCTTTATACTTACGAACAGCTGACAGATAAGGACTTTAACTTTTTTGAATCTCTGCCAATTTATGGCATTTATAATCCCAGAAAGCTCCCTGGATTTGAATATTGTCATGGTTCACCCACGGGAGTTTCGGAGGTACTTTTTGCAGAAAAAAGAAGTCTTAAACGAGTGATGAATAAATGTAAGACGGATATGCTTTTACATGCTCATACTCATGTTCAGGAGAGCTTTTCATACAGGGACAGGAAGGCAGTTAATCCGGGATCTCTTGGGCTTCCCAGAAACAGCAGGCAATTTACGGAATTTGCCATATTGCATGGAAGCGCATCAGGATTTGATGAAGAGCTTGTTCAGATAAAATATGACAGGCATGAACTTCTAAAAGAATTTACAAAATCCGGAATGAGCGAGTATGCTCCGGCCTGGGCAGCAATTCAGATGCATACCATCAGGACAGGAATAGACCTTAGTGAAGCCATACTTCTGCAGGCAATGAGACTTTGCGAGGAGGAGAGAGGAATGGTGCGCTGGCCCGATATCCCAGAGAAGTATTGGGCAGAAGCACTGAAAAATAATTATATTGACCTCTCCGGTAAGGATATACCCAGAAAAAATCAAAACTAATTACTTCTATATTTTATAAGTACAGCTGTTTATTACCTTTTTTTGCTTGTTTTCTTGACAAACATCATGAATGGATATAATATATTTTTTGATGATTAGCACTCGAATTAAATGAGTGCTAACAATTTGAAAAGTTAATAAATGCAATAAAGATATAAGGAGGCATTAGAAATGAAGTTAGAACCACTTGCAGACAGAGTTGTACTTAAGCAGCTTGAGGCTGAAGAGACTACAAAGTCAGGAATCGTTCTTCCCGGCGCTGAGAAGGAGAAGCCCCAGCAGGCTGAGGTTATCGCAGTAGGCCCCGGCGGAATAGTTGATGGTAAAGAAGTAAAGATGCAGGTTAAGAAGGGTGACAATGTCATCTATTCAAAATATGCAGGAACAGAAGTAAAGCTTGATGACGTTACATACATCATCGTTAAGCAGAACGACATACTTGCAATCATCAAGTAATAAGACGAGCTTGCAAGAGATACGGAGGAATCCGTATATTACGAAAATGTACAAATGGAGGCATTAAAAAATGGCAAAGACAATTAAGTACGGCGCTGACGCCCGCACAGCTATGGTAGAAGGCGTTAATAAGCTTGCAGATACAGTAAGAGTTACAATCGGACCTAAGGGTAGAAACGTAGTCCTTGATAAGAGCTATGGCGCACCTACAATCACAAACGACGGTGTTACAATCGCTAAAGAGATCGAGCTTGAGGATGCTTATGAGAACATGGGCGCTCAGCTTGTTAAGGAAGTAGCTACCAAGACTAACGACGTAGCAGGTGATGGTACAACAACAGCTACAGTTCTTGCACAGGCTATGATCAATGAAGGTGTTAAGAACCTTGCAGCAGGTGCTAACCCCATCGTACTTAGAAAGGGTATGAAGAAGGCTACAGATGCAGCTGTTGAATCAATCAGCAAGATGGCTACAAAGGTTAAGGGCAAGGATCAGATTATGAGAGTTGCCGCTGTATCATCAGGTGATGACGAAGTAGGTCAGATGATCGCTGATGCTATGGAGAAGGTTTCAAACGATGGTGTTATCACAATCGAGGAATCCAAGACAATGATGACTGAGCTCGACCTCGTTGAAGGTATGCAGTTCGATCGTGGTTATATCTCAGCTTACATGGCTACAGATATGGATAAGATGGAAGCAAATCTTGATGATCCTTATGTTCTTATCACAGATAAGAAGATTTCCAATATTCAGGATATCCTTCCTCTTCTTGAACAGATCGTTAAGACTGGCGCTAAGCTTCTTATTATCGCTGAGGATGTTGATGGTGAGGCTCTTACAACTCTTATCGTTAACAAGCTCCGTGGTACATTCAATGTAGTAGCTGTTAAGGCTCCCGGCTATGGCGACAGAAGAAAGGCTATGCTCGAGGATATTGCTATTCTTACAGGCGGTAAGGTAATCAGCTCTGACCTTGGTCTTGAGCTTAAGGATACAACTCTTGACGACCTTGGACGTGCAAAGAGCATCAAGGTTGAGAAGGAGAAGACCACAATCGTTGACGGTCTTGGCGACAAGAAGGAAATCCAGGCTAGAATCGCTCAGATCAAGAAGCAGATTGAGGATACAACATCTGATTTCGATAGAGAGAAGCTTCAGGAGAGACTTGCTAAGCTCGCTGGTGGTGTTGCAGTTATCAGAGTAGGTGCTGCTACAGAGACAGAGATGAAGGAAGCTAAGTATCGTATGGAAGATGCTCTCAATGCTACAAGAGCAGCAGTAGAAGAAGGCATCATCTTCGGTGGTGGTAGCGCATACATCCACGCATCCAAGGAAGTTGCTAAGCTTGCTGAGAAGCTCGAAGGCGACGAGAAGACAGGTGCTAAGGTTGTTCTTAAGGCACTTGAGGCTCCTCTTTTCCACATTGCAAACAACGCAGGTCTTGACGGTTCTGTGATCGTAAACAAGGTTAAAGAATCCAAGCAGGGAATCGGCTTCAATGCATATTCAGAAGAGTATGTAGACATGGTTAAGGACGGCATCATCGATCCTGCCAAGGTTACAAGAAGCGCTCTTCAGAACGCAACATCTGTTGCTTCAAGTTTCCTCACAACAGAAGCTGCTGTAGCAACAATCAAAGAGCCCGTTCCTCCCATGCCCGCAGGAAACCCCGGAATGGGAATGATGTAAGCGATAGGGACGAATGCATCAGTGAGTCTAATTAAACACAGAGTGCGAAGCACTTGAAAATAAAATGGACAGCTTATCGAGCTTGCTCGAAATAAGCTGTCCATTTTTATTTTCAGAAGCGTCGAAGACGCGCTGTGTTAATTAGACGGAGTAGATATATGAAAACCAACGGTAACGAGGGAACGCGCAAGCGTTTCCGAGTCTAAGCAATGCACATCCTCGAGTTTACTCGAAAGGATGTGTCCTTTTTAATTTAAGAAGCGTCGTAGACGCACTATGTCTTATTTAACGGAGCAGATATATGAGCACCAACGGTAACGAGGGAAGTGCTTTAGCGCTTTCCGAGTCTGATGATGCAGTAAAGTGAACCATTCAATGAGAACCAATGATAGCTCGGTCAGCACTTTCCGAGTCTAATGATGCAACGAGCTTTTTTGGGTATGCCTAGAGTTTGATTACGTGGATGATTAAGGGAAGTTCAATCCATCCCCGTTAAAATAGCAGGGAATTGAGCCTGGATTACGTGGATGAATAAGAAAAATGTCATCCATCCCCGTTAAAATAGCAGTGAATTGAGCCTTGATTACGGGGATGAATAAGGAAAATGCCATTCATCCCCGTAAGGATGGCAGAAAAATGGCACATGATTACGTGGATGATCAAGAGAAATACCATCCATCCCCGTATGGCAAGCAACAAATCAACCGTAACAAATCAACGCAACGAATCAACAAATCCATCAAGAGAATGCACCTACCAAAGAAAACCATCTGGCGAACGTCTCTGTCACGTTCCGAGTTTATTAAATTTTAATAGAATATTTAACAAAATATAGCACACTACTACTGTTATGACACTTATTCAAATGATATTATGTTAACAGATGGGTATTTTTGATTTCTTTAAATAGGAGAATATGCCTTATGAAAATGTTTAACGGAAAAAGTGCATCAGGAAGCGTAGCAGATGCATCCAGAGGTCTGTCAGGCCCCAAGCTTATCATTTTTACATGTGACGAGAAGACTTTTGATAAGAACGTTGCCGAAATTGAGCAGAAGTTCCCCGGTGTTCCCAGCATTGGCTGTGTTGGTATGAGCTATGATTCCGCTATTCAGGAATCAGGACTTCAGATTACAGCTTTTACAGAGGGAGTCAAAGTCAGGACCGGCGTTCTTGAGAAGGTATCAACAATGCCTGCTCGTGATGTTGGAAGGCTTGAGAAAGACCTTGACGAGATTAAACCCGGCAAGGAGAATACTGCGATAATCGATTTCTGTGCAGGAAATGACGCTGCAGTTCTTACCACACTCAGAAGCCTTCTTGACAGATATAATCTTCAGGTTATGGGCGCTACAGGTGATGCCGGCAAGGTTTCCTTAAACGGTAAGGTATATGAAGATGCCATGAGTTATGCCGTTATCAAAAATGAGGGCGGCAAGGTTAAATCCTATAAGGAGAACATCTACGAGCCCATGGATAACCGTCAGCTTATCGCATCCAAGACAGATAAGGCTAAGTATTATCTTGGAGAGCTTAACGGACGCTCCGCAAAACAGGTTTATATGGATCTGACAGGCGCAAAGTCTGATAAAGAAATCATCGACCAGACCTTCAAGAATCCTCTTGGAAAGATGATAGGAAATGATGTTTGCATCTGCTCCATCAAGGATGTAGCAGGAAGCGGACTTATCCTGTACAGACAGATAAATGACTCTGATATTCTCACACTTCTTGAGATGAAGAATCCCATGGAAGTAGCTGATCAGACAGTGAACAAAATAAGAAATGATTTTTCGAAAATATCGGGTATATATTCAGTCAACTGTATCTTCAGATATCTGGTTCTGAAGGAAAGAGGAGAGCTGAACAGCTATCTTGGAAAGATAGCACAGCTTGGACCTTCCTGCGGACTCATCGGATTTGGAGAGCATTACAATACCCAGTTTGTTAACCAGACAATGACTTGTATTGTATTTGAATGAGGGAGAGACGAATATGTTTACAGATATTTTTAAAAAGAAAACAGAGGAAGTTAATATCGAAGTAAACGCTCCTAAGGAAGATATGGATGAGAGTAAGAAGAAATCGCTTATCTATATTGCTGATTCTGTAAAAAAATTCCAGAAGGAGCTTGTTCAGAATGAAGTGACCTCCCTCACAGAGATCCATGATATGGGAGAGGCTGTAGAGAATGTTATTAAGAGTAACAATGACCTCAGAGATCAGATGGAAGCATTTAATGAGATGTTCGCAGCTGTGAACGAAAGCGCCGGTAAGTTTGAAGATGTTAAGGTAAATATCTTAAACAGCGTTCAGAATGCCCAGAATAAAGTATCTGAATTAAAGGGCAGCTCCAATGAAGTAAGAGCAAGCTTTGATGAGATGACACAGGGCTTTGAGAATTTCAAGAGCGCTGTTGATCAGATTTCAGACTACATGAAAAAGATCATCGGTATTGCTACCCAGACTAACCTACTTGCACTTAATGCTTCGATCGAAGCTGCAAGAGCCGGAGCTGCCGGTAAAGGCTTTGCCGTTGTTGCTACGGAAGTAAGAGAACTGGCAGATGAGATTAAGGTCATGATCAGCCAGGTTAATGCTTCAATCGATGCGGCTGGCGAAGAGAGTGAGAAGCTTTCCATCAGCATGCAGAATTCCATTGCTGCCATGGATAAGAGCATTCAGGAAGTTGATGAGACCAATGCAACCTTTGATGAGATCATCGAGAGCGCAAACGGTGCCAATGTAGTTCAGGAGGAAATCTCCGATACAGCGAATACGGCTTCCGATGAGCTTAACAGAATAGGCAACAGCTTCACGGAGATAAACAGGCGATATGATGCTCTTGTTAATCAGCTTGACAGAGTTAATTCCCTTGGTACTACAAAGAGCAGCGTGTTCGAACATATCGACAATCTGGTATCTCAGATAGAGCCTATTGTAAAAGATAAATAATATGATTTAAGGTCTGTAACCTGGATGGTTGCAGACCTTTATTTTTTGAATCGAAATAGAATGCGTGGGATTTTAAATACTTGATGCATATATATATAGGTGAAGGGATCCCAAAGTAATGCCCGGACATACTCTTGATGCCAGTGGAAAGAAGAAGTTCGCTCTTATGGATCAGATTTTTGGAAAAACTCCAAGAGAGGTTCAAACGGTTAATAACGTACAGAGGGCTAAGTGATTAACACAGGAAGACAGTAGTAATTTATTTAGGATATGAATACAAACAGAATAATGAATGATGAAAGGTCTTTGGCAATATGATGCCAGGGCCTTTTTCTTTACCATCTTAAGGAAACTCAAATTCATCAAAACAGTTTAGCGTTGACAAATAAAAAAGAAGATTATAATATTTCAAATGTAATTAACTAAAATAAATTTAACTAAAAAGGAGATAACTAAAATGAATTTAGATGAAATCAAAGAAATTATTGCAGAGACACTTGGAGTAGATGAGGACAAGGTTACACCTGATGCAAACCTCATTGATGATCTTGGAGCTGATTCACTTGCTATCGTTGAGCTTCACATGGAGATCGAGGAGAAGCTTGGAATCAAGATTCCCGATGAGGCAATTACAGATCTTCATACAGTAAGCGACGTTCTTGAAGCTATTAACAAAAACAAATAAGCGAATACGGAGGTACTTATGGGACCTTTAATGAATGCCATATCTTTTCCTGCGAAGGTAAAAAAGGATATCGGCGATGCTTTTTTGAAAAAAGAAAAGGAGCCGGTTTTCATTACCTGCAAATCCTGTGGAAGAAGAGCACTGAAAAAGGACTGGCAAAACAGTTTCTATGTATGCCCTGTATGTGGCAAGTACAGAAGTATTGGAGCCTATTACAGACTATCGCTGATTTTGGATCCCGGAACCTTCTATGAACTAAATGCCGATCTTAAGGCTGAGGACCCCATGGAGTTTCCTGAATACAGGGACAAGCTTGATAAGCAGAAAAAGAGCACCGGACTTGAGGAAGCTGCTGTAACAGCAACAGGAAAAATCGGCGGACATAAAGTTACTGTCATAGTGCTGGACAGCAGGTTTTTCATGGGGAGTATGAGCAGCATAGTGGGAGAGAAAGTCACAAGGGCGGTAGAATATGCCACAGAGAAAAAGATGCCACTTATCATTTTCTCAGCCAGCGGCGGAGCCAGGATGCAGGAAGGAATCTACAGTCTGATGCAGATGGCAAAAACTGCGGCAGCAATAGAAGAATTCAATGCTTCAGGCGGACTGTATATCAGCTATCTGACGCATCCCACAACAGGCGGAGTAACTGCAAGTTTTGCATCTCTTGGAGATATCACACTGGCTGAACCGGGAGCACTAATCGGTTTTGCAGGTCCAAGAGTAATCGAGCAGACAATCCATAAAAAGCTCCCTAAGGGTTTTCAGAGAAGTGAATATCTTGAGAGCCACGGCTTTGTGGATAAGATAGTGCCAAGAGATCAGATGAGATCCACTCTGATAAAGCTGTTGGAACTTCATGGAAGGTAAGAAGAGAGCGAACTGAAACATCGACAGCGGTAATAATAATCGCCACGAGGTATGGTCAGATGATTGAAACGATACTTAAAAAAGTTGAAAAAATAGATGCGCAGATAGACGCACTGCAAAGTACAGCGGGAAAGGAAGCAAAGGCTCTTGTTAAAAAGACAAGTGAAAGCATAGAGAAGCTTGAGAGCGTAACCTCTGAGTATGACAGCTGGGACAGGCATTCTAAGGAGATTGAAAAGCTCAAAGAGATGCGGGCATATTTCCTTAGTGATTGCAGGAATCTTAGCCCTGATGAAAAGGTTTATCTTGCAAGACATAGTGCAAGGCCTCATATCGATGATTTCATAGATTCGTTTTTTACTGATTTTTTTGAGCAGAAGGGTGATCATCTTTTTGATGAGGATAAGAGTATCTATGGAGGAATAGCGAAATTCCATGGAATCCCGGTAACTGTCCTTGGGCACAGAAAAGGGCACAGTGCTCAGGAAAGTATGGAATACAATTTTGGGATGCCCTGCCCTGAAGGATATCGCAAGGCACTAAGGATCATGAATCAGGCTGAGAAGTTCAGAAGACCGATAATAACCTTCATTGATACTCCCGGAGCATATCCCGGAATGGAGGCAGAGGAGCATGGTCAGGGTGAAGCCATTGCCATGAATCTTGCCAAGATGAGTCAGTATCACGTGCCTGTTATTTCTATTGTCACAGGCGAAGGGAATTCCGGAGGAGCCCTTGCTATAGGTGTTGCCAACAGGGTACTTATGCTTGAAAACGCTGTTTATTCAATTCTAAGTCCTGAGGGCTTTGCAAGTATTCTCTGGAAGGATTCCGGAAGACGCAAGGAAGCCTGCGAGCTCATGAAGCTGACGGCCGAAGATCTTTTTGCAGCAGGAATAGCAGATGAAGTTATAGCAGAGCCCCTTGGAGGAGCTCAGAGAGATTATAAGACTGTTATGAGAAATCTTGATGAAGCGATCTATAGACATCTAAAGGACCTGATGACCCTTTCGGAAGCAGAGATCAAGAATGACAGGCAGATGAAATTCAGGAAGATTGGATGAGATTATGAGGAAAATATCTATAGTCGGAACCGGAATGTCCGCAGCGGGAAAAAAAATCACAAATGAGGATCTTTCTAAGATGGTTGATACCAGTGATGAATGGATCACCACAAGAACAGGCATAAAGGAGAGACGGTTCTGCGACGAGGGGGAGAGTACATATACTCTGGCAGAAACTGCAGCAAGAAAGGCGATCACTGAGGCAGGCGTAAATATAGAAGACATTGATGCAGTCGTATGCGCTACAGTCTCTGCTGAATACATTACGCCCAGCCTTGCCTGCGTTGTCCAAAGAAAACTTGGACTTAAGGAAAATATTCCTGTTCTTGATATCAACGCAGCCTGCAGTGGATTTATATACGGGCTTGAAGTGGTAAGAGGACTTCTTGATGGAAGTAATGGCAGGTATGGCCTGGTTATTGGATGTGAACAGCTGTCGAGACTTATGGACATGACTGACAGAAGTACCTGCGTTCTTTTCGGAGATGGCGCCGGCGCAGCAGTTGTAAAACTTGATCAAGAGAAAACCTATGCATCGGTTCTTGGTGCAAGAGGAGGCTTCGAGATACAGGTAGAAGGCGCAGGACCTGTGATAAGCAAAATAAAAATGGATGGTAAAGAAGTCTTTAAATTTGCCACAGCCGCGATTCCAAAGTGCATAGATGCCTTGCAGGAAAAAACAGGCATCGGCATCGAGGATGTAAGTCAGGTTATATGTCACCAGGCAAATGCAAGGATTCTTGATCACTGCGTAAAAAAGCTAAAGGCAGATCCTGATAAGTTCTATAAAAACATGGACAGATACGGCAATACCAGCGCAGCCTCGGTACCTATGGCGCTCCATGAGCTGGTCAAACAGGAAAAGATTCATAAAGGGGATAAGCTGATGCTGGTAGGCTTTGGCGGAGGTCTGACCTGGGCCGGAGTGATCATTGAATACGACGGAAAATGCTCCGTGGGGACGTAAACAAGGTTCACAGCGCTAGTATAATTACCCACATCTCATATCCATAGATAAAGGTGAAAACATGAAAAAGCTAAATGAAATACTTGGTACTGAATACCCAATAATCCAGGGAGGAATGGCAAATATTGCAACGGGTGAATTTGCAGCGGCATGTTCCAACGCAGGTGCACTCGGGCTTATAGGCGTAGGTGGCATGAACCCGCAGATGCTAAGAGATGAGATTGATATCTGCAGATCAAAAACAGATAAGCCCTTTGGCGTAAATATTATGCTGATGCATCCTGACGCAGATGAGTTTGCAGAGATTGTAGTAGAGAAAAATGTAAAGGTTGTAACGACAGGTGCCGGGAATCCCGGTAAATACATGGAGAAATGGAAGGCAGCGGGAATTACGGTAATTCCTGTAGTAGCTGCTCCCATTCTTGCAAGGCATCTTGAAAAAGCAGGAGCAGACGCGGTCATTGCTGAGGGTTGTGAAAGCGGCGGTCATGTGGGAGAGATGACTACCATGACCCTCGTACCCCAGACAGTGGACGCAGTAGATATACCGGTAATCGCAGCGGGAGGAATTGCTGATTCAAGACAGGTAAAAGCTGCTTTTGCCCTTGGGGCCTGTGGCATACAGGTGGGAACCTGCCTCCTTGCAAGTGATGAATGTCCCATTCATGAGAATTACAAAAAAGCAGTAATCAAGGCAAAAGGCACTGACGCCATCGTAACAGGAAGAATCGGCGGAACACCTGTAAGAATTCTGAAAAACAAAATGAGCCGCGAGTATATTAAGCAGGAAAAGGCAGGAGCAGGCATCGAAGAGCTTGAGAAATTTACGCTTGGAAGTCTTAGAAGAGCGGTTTTTGAAGGGAATACAGAAACAGGAAGCCTTATGGCGGGTCAGACCTGTGGTCAGATAAAAGAGATCAGACCTGTCAGAGAGATTTTTGAGGAGCTAATGAGATGAAGAAAACAGCGTTTTTATTTGCAGGGCAGGGAAGTCAACATAGGGGCATGGGTGAAGATCTCTACAGGGATTATGAGGAGTTCAGAGAGATTTTCGACAATGCGGAAACAGATTTTGATATAAAAAAGGTCTGCTTTGAAGACGAGGAAGGGCTGCTTGATAAGACAAAATACACTCAGCCCTGTATGGTAGCTTTTGCGGCAGGCGTTTCAAATATCTTAAAAAAACATGGAATAAAGGCGGATATGTTGGCTGGACTTTCTCTTGGAGAGTATTCAGCGCTTTGTGCTTCGGGAGTTTTTGATGCCAAGACAGCTGTTAAGATAGCGGCATTCAGAGGGAATGCCATGACAAGGGCAGCTGATGGCATCCAAAGTGCAATGACAGCAGTAATGGGCCTTGGAAGAGAAGAACTTCAGCAATGCGTAAATGAAGCAGAGGGACTTGGCGTTGTTTCCATCTGTAATGACAATTGTCCCGGACAGCTTGTCATTGGAGGAGAGAAAACAGCTGTATCTGCAGCGTCAGAATTTGCCAAAAACAGAGGGGCCAGAAGGTGCGTGCCGCTTAATGTAAGCGGACCTTTTCACACTTCCCTTATGGAGAGCGCAGGAGATGAGCTTGAGAAATATTTTGAGGATGTGAATTTTGGCAAAGAGAGAGTTCCTGTTGTTTTCAATGTTACAGGTAAGGAGCTTTTGCCTGATCAGTCCATACCTGAACTTCTTAAGCTGCAGGTGCAAAGCGGCGTAAAGATGACAGACAGCTTAAACTATATGCTTGATAAGGGTGTCAGGAGATTTGTAGAGATTGGCCCCGGAAAAGCGCTTACAGGTTTTGTGAAAAGATGTGCCAAAGAAAAGCAGATTGATGATATTGAATGCTACACAGTTGAGACATCTGATGATATCGAAGCACTGGCTTCCAGCTGGAGCTGATAGTTTTTGGGAAATGATATTAAATGGGAGCTACTGATCCTGAAAGGAAAGAGTATATGGACAGCACTAAGAGAACAGCCATAATAACCGGCGCAGCAAGGGGAATTGGAAGAGAGATAGCTATTTCTTTTTACAAAAAGGGATACAACGTGGTCATGAATTATGCGGGAAATGATGAAGCCGCCCATGAGACCATAAGACTCTGCAAAGAGAGTAAAGGGGATGGTCAGGTTATAAGCGTAAAGGGCGATGTTTCAAAGGAAGAAACAGCCCAGGCTATTGTTGATACAGCTATGAATGAATTTGGCAGTATAGATGTGGTTGTAAACAATGCAGGAATTACTAAAGATACCCTGGTGGCCATGATGAAAACAGAGGACTTTGACAGGGTCATAGATGTGAATTTAAAGGGGGCATTTTTGCTGACTCAGAAGGCAGTCAAGCCTATGATGAAGAAGCGCTATGGAAGAATAATAAACATTTCCAGTGTAGTTGGTGTTCACGGAAATGCAGGCCAGGTGAATTATGCTGCAAGTAAGGCCGGACTTATCGGTATGACCAAGTCCATAGCTAAGGAACTGGCAGGCAGGAATATAACTGCCAATGCAGTGGCACCGGGAATGATAGATACCGATATGACAGACAGCCTCAGCGATAAAACAAAGGATCAGATAAAAAGCAGTATTCCCGCAGGGCGTATGGGGGCGCCTGAAGATATAGCAAATGCTGCGCTTTTCCTTGCAGATGAAAAAAGCGGATATATCACAGGGCAGGTACTTCTTGTTGATGGCGGAATGGGAATGTGAGTTGGAGATTACAGAATTATGAATACAAAAAGAAGAGTGGTAATAACAGGTCTTGGAACAATTAATCCTACAGGAAACAGCGTGGAAGAAAGCTGGGACGCGGTTAAAAACGGAAAGAGCGGAGTGGGGATTATCACAGCGTTTGATACAACAGATTTTAAGGTAAAGGTAGCTGCTGAGGTTAAGGATTTTGCTCCTGAGACTCGCCTTGAGAAAAGAGAGCTGCGTCATATGGCAAGGTTTACACAGCTTGCACTTTTTGCTGCTGAGGAAGCCATTAAGGATTCGGGACTTTGCGATGGCGAGGGTGAGTTTTCCTATTCATCAAAGGTTTCTGCTGCTGATGCCGCAAGATGCGGAGTGATAGTATCAAGTGGAATTGGCGGCCTTGAGGTTACCGCGGCGCAGCTGGATCGCGGAAACAAAATGGGATTTGACAAGGTTAATCCCTTCTACGTACCAATGGCTATTTCAAATATGGCTGCAGCAAGGATAGCCATACAGCACGGCTTTAAAGGTATGTGTTCTTGTCCTGTAACAGCCTGTGCAGGTGGCAGTAATGCTATAGGCGACAGCTTTTTCAGAATTCGTGACGGATATGAGGATGTGATGATCTGCGGCGGAACAGAGAGCAGTATTACGCCTCTTGCTATTGCAGGCTTTCAGAACATGAAGGCTTTGTCTGAGACTATTGATCCTGAGAGAGCCAGCATCCCTTTTGATAAGGATAGGAACGGCTTTGTAATGGGCGAGGGCAGTGGAATACTTGTACTTGAGGAGTATGAACATGCTTCCAAGAGAGGTGCTCACATATACGCTGAGATAGTAGGATATGGCAGTAACTGTGATGCATTCCATATAACGTCACCGTCACCTGATGGCGAGGGCGGTGCAGCCTGTATGGAGCTTGCTCTTAAGGATGCAGGGCTTAGAGCAGAAGATATTGATTATATTAACGCTCATGGCACATCCACAAGTCTTAATGATAAGTACGAGACTGCAGCTATTAAGAAGGTTTTTGGAAAACATGCGTATGAGCTTTGTGTTTCAAGCACTAAATCAATGACAGGCCACCTTCTTGGGGGAGCAGGAGGAGTTGAAGCTGTTTTCTCAGTTAAAGCTTTGGAGGATGACTTTGTACCGCCAACAGCCAGCCTTCGTGAAACAGATCCCGAGATGGATCTGAACTATGTTCCCGGCAAGGGAGTATCCAGAAAGCTTAACTATGTTCTTAGTAACAGCCTTGGTTTTGGCGGCCACAATGCCTGCCTTATTTTTAAAAAGGCGTGAGGTTTATGATGTTAGAAGAAGTAATGGACAGAGAAAATAAAAATACTCTTTCAGCTGAGGAGATAGCTAAGATATTGCCCCACAGATATCCTTTTGCGCTGGTTGACAGGATTCTGGATTATGAGCCCGGAACATGGGCTGTTGGCAGAAAATGCGTGAGTATGGATGAGCTCTTTTTTCAGGGCCATTTCCCCGGAAAACCTATAATGCCGGGGGTTCTGATAATTGAAGCATTGGCACAGACAGGGGCCGTAGCTGCGCTTTCACTTCCTGAGAATAAGGGTAAGATTGCGCTTTTTGGCGGAATAAAGAATGCAAGATTTAAAAAGCAGGTTGTTCCCGGGGATGTGCTGGAGCTTAGAGTAAACATGATACGCAGTAAAGGCCCGGTAGGTGTTGCTGAGGCTGAAGCCCTGGTTGATGGGAAGGTCGCTACAAGAGCAGAGATAACCTTTTCTGTGATCTGATATTCAGTGGTAATTCTTTGGAGAAAGAGCTATAGATAATAATATTTGAAATTACATTATAAAGCTTTGGAAAAATCGTGAACATTTTCGAAAAGTCAAGATTTGATTTATAGAAATTTACCGATTATAATAATCTTTGGGTTACGTTATTTTTTTAACAAGATTATTTTTTAAAGGAGGTATTTGGTATGTCACGTTTTACTCTGCCCAGAGATATTTATCATGGAAAAGGTGCTCTTGAAGCACTGAAGACTTTCGAGGGCAAGCGCGCCATCGTCTGCACAGGTGGCGGATCCATGAAAAGGGGCGGCTTTTTACAGAAGGTAGAGGATTACCTTAAGGAAGCCGGAATGGAGGTTGAGCTCTTTGAGGGTATCGAGCCCGATCCTTCAGTTGAAACAGTTATGAAGGGTGCTGAAGCTATGCAGAAGTTCCAGCCCGACTGGATCGTTGCAATCGGCGGCGGTTCACCTATCGATGCTGCTAAAGCTATGTGGATCAAGTATGAATATCCTGACACCACATTTGAAGATATGTGCAAGGTATTCGGACTTCCCAAGCTCCGTACCAAGGCAAAATTCTGTGCTATTTCTTCAACATCCGGAACAGCTACAGAGGTTACAGCATTCTCAATCATCACAGATTATCAGAAGGGAATTAAGTTCCCTATCGCTGACTTCGAGATCACTCCCGATGTTGCTATCGTAGATCCTGAGCTTGCTCACACAATGCCTAAGAAGCTTGTTGCTCACACAGGTATGGATGCTATGACACACGCTGTTGAGGCTTATGTTTCCACAGCTAACTGCGATTACACAGATCCTCTTGCTATTCACGCAATTGAGATGATCATGGATAATCTTGTTAAGTCATATAACGAGGATATGGACGCAAGAGATGCAATGCACAACGCACAGTGTCTTGCAGGAATGGCATTCTCCAATGCTCTTCTTGGTATCGTTCATTCTATGGCTCACAAGACCGGAGCTGTTTTCGCTGATCTTGGTGCTCACATCATCCACGGTGCTGCAAATGCTATGTACCTTCCTAAGGTTGTTGCATTCAACGCAAAGGACCCTGTAGCTAAGAAGCGTTATGGCGTTATCGCTGATTATATGCACCTTGGCGGATCTAATGATGATGAGAAGGTTAAGCTCCTTATCGAGTATCTGCGCAAGATGAATGATGACCTCAACATCCCTCACAGTATCAATCACTATGGTGCTGACGGTCTTCCGGCTGAGCAGGGCTTTGTACCTGAGGATGTATTCCTTGAGAGACTCCATGACATCGCTGCAAATGCTATTCTTGATGCCTGCACAGGTTCCAATCCTCGTCAGCCCAGTCAGGAAGAGATGGAGAAGCTCCTTAAGTGCTGCTACTATGATACAGAGGTTGATTTCTAATATCGCCGCCTGAATTTAGTACACAGTAAAAGTAGAAACGATAATTAAGGACGACCTTTCGAATCAGACAATAACCTGATTGAAGGTCGTCCTTTTATGCTATAATTTATAAAAATGATTAAAGGAAATTTAGCTAATGTTCAATACATCTATAAGTGAGATTTATGACAAACTTCGCCTTCATTTTTATATGAAGGTCTATTCCCGTTTTGAAAACAGAGAGGCTACACTGACCACAGTTGAGTCCTTCAGTATGGAGGTCATTATGGCCCTTGGCGAGCCTACTGTTGCCCAGTTTGCGGGAGTAGTAAATATCTCATCTCCAAACGCAGCCCACAGAATCAAATGCCTTGTGCAAAAGGGTTATGTTGAGAAAATTCAGTCAAAGGACGATGCCAGAGAATATCATCTTAGACCTACCCAGAAGTATATGGATTTCAGGCAGATAAATCAGGACTATTTAACGCTCCTTATGAAGAGATGTGAGGAGAGATTTTCTCCCGAGGACTATGCCAAGCTAAATGAGATGCTTGATATCATAAATCATGAGCTTATGCCTGAGCTTGATATTAAAGATTATACTTTTTTCGATAAGGTAGGTGAGTAGGAAATATGAAATTCTTACATTTAGGTGATCTTCATCTTGGAAAAAGCCTTGGTGAATTCGATCTTATTGATGATCAGAGATTTATTTTGAACAGAATTATTGATATTGCTAAAGAAAAGAAGGTAGATGCCATCCTCATAGCGGGGGATGTGTATGACCGTGCGATTCCATCGGAAGCAGCGGTCAGCCTTCTTGATTCTTTTTTTTGCGGCTTATCTGAAAACAATATAAAAGCCTTTGTGATAAGCGGCAATCACGACTCCGATGAGAGACTTGGCTTTGGAAGTGCTCTTTTTGAGGAGAGCGGGATTTTTATTTCTTCTAAATTTGACGGACAGCTTCGAAAATACGTGGTCACTGATTCCTTTGGAGATGTGAATATTTATCTTTTGCCTTTTGTTAAGGCTTCGCAGGTTCGTCACTTTTTCCCTGATGAAAAAATAGAGAGTTATGACGATGCGGTAAAATGCGTCCTTGAGCATTCTGATTTTGATGGGAATGCAAGGAACGTACTTGTGTCCCATCAGTTTGTTGCCGGAAGCGCGGACCCTGTTCTTGCGGGATCTGAGCATATTCAGCAGCTTAGTGTGGGAACAGTTGAGAAAATATCCTACAGCACCATGGAGAGCTTTGATTATGTGGCTCTTGGACATATCCACTCCCCTCAGAAGGTGGGCCATGAACACATAAGATATTCAGGGTCCCCGATCAAGTATTCCCTTAGCGAAGTGAATAATGATAAATCAGTGCCCTTTGTAACCATAGGTGAAAAGGGCAAAGTGGATATCGAGCTTATACCTCTTAAGCCAAAGCGTGACCTTCGCCGTATAAAGGGAGAACTGAAGCAGCTCCTTAAAAGTGAGAACGTGACGGATACAGAGGATTTTATATATGTGATCCTTACTGATGAAAATATCGTAAATGATGCCATGGGGATTTTTCAGCAGTACTATCCATACACCATAAAGATTGAGTATGACAACGAGCACACAAGAAGCATAGAACATGTGGATACGGCAGCTTTTGCAGAGAAAAGATCCTTCACAGATCTAATTTCTGATTTCTACAGACAGGTCTATGGGTGCGAGATCACAGAAGACGAGCTCCTTATAATGAAGGAAGTTGGCAGAGAGGCAGGTGTAGCGGATGAAGCCGATTAAACTAATAATTAGTGCCATTGGCCCCTATGCCGGAAAGGCCAATGAGATAGATTTTTCAAAATTCGAAGAAAAGGGACTTTTCCTTATCTGCGGTGATACCGGGGCGGGAAAGACCACTATTTTTGATGCCATCTGCTTTGCACTGTACGGACAGACCAGCGGAAGCTACCGTGATACCAAAAACCTTAGAAGTGAGTATGCTTCTGAGGGTACAGAGAGCTACGTGGATTTTTATTTTTCGCATCAGGGACACGAGTACCATGTATACAGACAGCCCTCCTATGAGAGACCCAAGCAGCGCGGAACAGGCATGGTTTCCGTAAAAGAAAAGGCTATTCTCTATGAGGATGATAAGACACCAATTGAGGGAATAACTCCTGTAAACAATGAGATAAAAGAGCTTTTGGGAATTGACTACAAGCAGTTTAAGCAGATAGCCATGATAGCCCAGGGAGAATTCTGGTCTCTTTTAAATGCTAATACAGATCAGAGAACCGATATTCTCAGAACCATTTTCATGACAAACAGCTACAAGGATATCGAGTTTAAGCTTAAGGCAAAAATGGACGCGGCATTTGGCGTAAAGATCAGAACCCAGGAGAGTATTTTGCAGTATTTTAATGATGTTGCGATTGCTGATCCCGAAACTTTGCCTGAGGATATCATTGAGTTAAGGGAGCGGGTTAAGGCTGCAAAGAGTATATGGAACACTGAAGAGCTGATTTCTTCCATAGACAGGATAGTAGAGATTGATGAAGAAAAGAATAAGGAAATAAAGGAAGGTCTGGACAAGCTGGAGAAAGAGCTTTCAAATGCCAATAAGGAGCTTGCTACCGCTACGGACAATAACAAATTCTTAGAGACCCTGGAAGCTACTCTTAACAGGAAAAATGAGCTGGATGAGAAAAAGCCAGAGATGGATAAGCTTAAGGGCATTATCGAGAAGCAGAAAAATGCGGTCTATAAATGTAAGCCAAGTCTTGATGAGCTTAATAAATTAAGCTTAAGCATTAAGAATACCAGGGCTTCTATAGAAGAAGCAGGGGAGGCTTTAGAAGAAAACAAGGGTTTGCTGGAAGAAGCAGGAAAGAGATTACAAAATGCAGAGGGCAAGAATGACAGAGCTCTTGAACTAAACACTCTTGTAAAAAAGATTGAAGCTGAAAAAGAGAAGTATCAGACAAGAGAAAATCTTAGTACTAAGGCTGAATCCTTAAAGAAAAAAGGTGAAGACATAACAGCAAATCTCGAAGCTATTGCTGTGAAAGAAACAGAGCTAAAAGAAAAAACGGAGAGTCTTGAAAAGACTGTGTCAGAGCTTTCTGATGCGCCTTTGAGGCTTACGGCTCTTGATGCATACTGTAAGGAAATGTCTGATATTCTGGCAGATTTAAATAAGATAGTTGATGAGAGAATTCCTTCTCTTAACGATAAGAAGGCGTCACTTTTGGAAAAGCAGAGTAAATATGAATCTGCAAGAGCAGCCTATGATAAAGCTCTTGAGGCTAAAAATGACGGCGAGAGGATCCTTGAAAACAGCAGAGCCGGAATCCTGGCAGCTGCATTAAAGGAGGGCGAAAAGTGTCCTGTATGCGGATCTGTCCATCACCCGGAGCCTGCATCTCTTCCCGAGGAATCCATTACAGAGGAGGAGTTTAAGGAGCTTTCAAGACTTTGCGAGAAGGCATTAAGTGATAAGAATAAAGCTCTGACAGAGGCTGAAAAGGATAAGGCTTCCGTTACAGAGATCGAAGGACAGCTAAGATTAGATGCCATGGATATCCTTGAAAAGGATATTTTTGGAGAGAGCAGCTTAGAAGGCACATCCTTTGATGAAATAGCAGAGAAAACCGTGCCTGCAAGAGATGAGCTTAAATCTCTTTTACGTAAAAAGGAAGAGGAGAGAGCCAAAGCAAAAGCCGATAGCGATGCACTTGGAAGGGCTGATGCCGAGCTTAAAAGCGCCCAGGGCGAAGAGAGAGATAAGCTTTTACAGAGTAAGGAAGAAGCGCTTAAGGAGCAAAGAGAAAACTCAGTGGAGTATTCTTCATGCATAGGAGCTCTTGGGGAGCTGGAAGGACTTAGTTATCCTGATCTGGAGACAGCGACAAACGCCATGAAGGAAGCAGAAAAAGAATATAAAGTCATAACCTGCGAGATTGAAGAGGCAAGACAGGATAAACAGAATCTGGATAAAAAGGTAGCGGAGCTGGATGCCACAATAAAGACTCTTAAAGAAGCACTTACCAAGTATAATGATGAGTATGCTCAGAAAGAAAAGGAGTTTTCACTTTTAATAAGTCAGATGTCCTTTGAATCTGTTGATGACCTTAAGGAGTATATAGTTCCTGAAAGAGAGATAGAAGATGGCGATAAGTGCTGCAGGGACTATTACACAGAGGTTAAGCTTTGTGCATCGGATCTTGAAAAAGCCAAAAAGGATGCAGAGGGAAGAAGCTATGTAGATATAGAAGCCCTTCAGAAGAATGTGGATGAGCTGACTAAAAGGGTGGACGGCATTAGAGGCGATGCCGGCAAAATTGGACTTCGCATAGAGACCAACAAAGAACGCCGGGATAAGATAAAGGCTCAGGATGATGCTTTTTCAAAGGCAGTAAAGGAACATGATACCTGTAAGCGCCTGTACAGCCTTGTTAAGGGTACCACCGGAAACGGTAAGATAACCCTTGAGCAGTACATTCAGGCAGCAGGCTTTGATGGAATAATAAGAGCTGCCAACAGAAGACTCTATCCCATGAGTGATAACCAGTTTGAACTTTTCAGACAAGAGGACTCTCTGGGCAAACAGAGTAACACATTCCTTGATCTGGAGGTTCTTGATAACTTCACAGGAAAGAGAAGACCTGTAGGTAACCTGTCAGGCGGTGAGAGCTTTAAGGCTTCCCTTAGTCTTGCTCTTGGCCTTTCCGATACGGTATCTTCCAGTATGGGCGGAATTCAGATGGATGCGCTTTTCATAGATGAGGGCTTTGGAACTCTGGATAGGAAGTCTATAGATAATGCCATGGATATTCTACTTGGCCTTTCAAATGCCAATAAGCTTGTCGGTGTTATAAGCCACAGAGAGGAGCTGGTAGAGAATATCCCTCAGCAGATCAAGGTGAAAAAGGAAAAGAACGGAAGTACCATCGAGATAGAGACAGGTATGTGATATTAGTATGTAAGCTTTAGGCTTATATGCGCGTAATAAAAGTATAGTGACCGGAGATATCGAACATTTGAAATCAAAGTGTTCGATATGTTCCGGTCATTTTTTATGCATGTGTCTGTTAAAGTCTGTGAGGGGTAGAACGCGGGAAACAATTGTGATACCGTCCATATTGTTATTAGAAAACAAGAGAGATTATGGAAACGAGGAGAGCATTATGAAAAAGACATACCCCCTTACTCCGGCCCAGAATATGCATTACAGATGGATAAAGGAATATGGGACTCAGCAGGTTTCAGGACTTAGCGTTGTAGCTTCCCTAAAGGCCGAGATTGATTTTGGACTTCTTAAAAAGTGCATACAGCTTGAGATGGAGAGATATGGCTGTATGAGGATTAGATTTACCAAGGCTGACGAAGAGGGAAACGTAAAGCAGTATCTGAAAAAGGATTCCAGAGATATTCCTCTAAAGGATCTTACGGGAATGACTTTAAAGGAAGCGGATGACCTTATGCAGAGCTGGGCATATGAGACCTTTGATGGTGATGACATTCCCATGTGCGAGGTTTTTATGGTAAAGCTGCCTGAGGGATATAGGGGATTTTTCATACACATGGATCACAGGCTTATAGATTCCTGCGGAGTAATGGTTATGACTAATGACATAATGTCACTTTATACCCATTACAGATTTGGAGCTGAATATCCAAAGGATCTTGCAGATTTTGAAAGCGTCCTTGAATCAGATCTGCAAAAAGCAGGTAATGAGAAGCGTTTTAACAAAGACAAAAAGTTCTGGGATGAGCAGCTTGATAACCTTGGCGAGCCCTTGTACTCAGATATTCAAGGACCATCAGTACTTGAAGAAGCAAGGAAAAAACACAAGAACAAAAAGCTTAGAAGTGCTGATATAGAGCGTAAGGAACTGTTTGTGACAGTAAAGGATTATAAGCTTGATCCTGAGCCTTCAAAGAGGTTATTTGATTTTTGCCAGAACCACAATATATCAATGACAAACCTTTTGCTTCTTGGTATCAGAACCTATCTGTCCAAGCAAAACGGAGGTCAGGAGGATATTTCAATACAGAACTTTATATCAAGAAGAGCCACAAAGGATGAGTGGACATCAGGGGGCAGCAGGACCATCATGTTTCCCTGCAGAACAGTAATAGCTGCTGATACGGATTTTATTACCGCTGCATACGAAGTGCAGAATATTCAAAACAGGATATACATGCACAGTAATTACGATCCGGCGCTTATCTACGATGAGATAAAAAAGCGTTACGGTACGCCCAAGGATACTACCTACGAGAGTTGCTACCTCACCTATCAGCCAATGCCTGTTAAGATGGAGAATCCATTCCTAAAGGATATACCGATGCACGCCAAGTGGTTTGCCAATGGGGCAGCAACCAAGAAGATGTACCTTACAGTTTCGCATACGGAGGATGGCGGTATGAATTTCTCATATCATTACCAGACAGTAAAGCTTACAGAGAAAGATGTGGAGCTGATGAATTATTACCTGATGAGAATATTGTTTAGAGGTATCGAGCAACCGGATATGACGGTTGGGGAATTGATGGAAGCGGTTTAAGTAATCACTTAGCGAGGTATTTTCGAGCTTAGTGTACTACTTAGTTCTGGCGAGCGAAGCGAGAGCAGAACATCATTGTTTTAGGAGGCAAAAATTATGAGCAGAGAGATGAAGTTCAAAACTATTATAGCGCAGTACTGTGAGGTTTTACCGGAGAAAATGAAAGGTGACTTAAGGTTCAGGGAGGATCTGGGTTTCAGCTCACTGGATTTCATGTCATTTCTTGGAGAGCTGGAGGATGAGTTTGATGTGGAGCTGGAGATCGAGCAGGCTACAACAATTACGACAGTGGGTGAAGCGTTAGAACTTTTGAATGAGCTTGATATGGCAAGTTGATATGAGAGTACGCAGTTGGTTTTTGCAAGGCTTAACAGAACTACTTGGCATAACATAAGGAGGAGACCATGAAAAATATCAGATCTATCTGGGATGAGACAGTTAATAGATACGGAAAGCTTCCGGCTCTTAGGTGGCTTTCAAAAAAGAATATCCATGAAAAGAGCTACGGCGAAATAGATGAGAAGGTAAAAGATATAAGAGCCATGCTTGAAAAGAACAGCTATAGGGGTTCACATATAGCCCTTATCGGAACAAGCTCCGAGCAGTGGCTTGAGGGATACCTTGGAATAGTTACGGGAGTTAATATTGCCGTACCGTTAGATGCTAATCTTCCGGATGAAGAACTGATTGACCTTCTGCAAAGAGCAGACTGCGAGGCACTTTTTTTATCGGAGGCAAGGGTAGCATTAAAAGAAAAGGTATTAGAGCGCTGTCCTAAGATTAGAGATATCTGGATGCTTACAAAGGATGAATTCGAAGCTTTCCCTAAGCACGACATCGAGGTATCAGGGGCGGGTGATTATGAGATCGCAACAATAATCTATACCTCAGGAACAACAGGTAAAAGCAAGGGCGTAATGCTTACCCAGGAGAATCTTGCTGAAAACGTAAATAACGTAGTATATGACGCTAATCCGGGATGTGTTGTGCTCAGCGTTCTTCCGATCCATCATGCATACTGCCTTGTTATGGACTACCTTAAGACCCTTTCCCTTGGATCAGTTGTATGCATCAACGATTCATTTATGCACATGGTAAGGAATATGGCCATATTTAAGCCTGAAGTAATGCTTATGGTGCCCCTTATGATAGAAACCATCTATAAGAAGGTGGCAGCAGCTGAGCAGGATGCCATAGCAAGAGCCATGGAGGCAGCAGGTGTTCCTGAAACTGCAATACCAAATAATGTACTATATGCCATAAGAAGGGGCATTTATGAAAAGGTCTTTGGGGGTAAGCTTCGAATAATCTTTACTGGCGGAGCTCATCTTGATCCTTTTTATATAGAGAAGTTTGCAGATTATGGAATTGATATACTTGAGGGTTATGGAATGAGTGAGTGCTCACCTGTTATCACAAGTAATACACCTGAAAACCATAAGCCCGGATCCATAGGAAAGCCACTTAAGAATGTGGAAATAGCCTTTGAGGACGGAGAGATTCTTGTAAGGGGCAGCAGCGTAATGAAGGGCTATTATAAGATGCCTGATGAAACAGCGGAGACCATCACAGACGGATGGCTTCACACAGGGGATAAGGGATATATTGATGAGGATGGTTATCTTTTCATAAATGGAAGAGTAAAGAATCTGATTATAATGTCCAATGGCGAGAACGTATCACCTGAAGAGATAGAGAACAAACTGGCTCTGCATCCGCTTATAGCAGAGGTTGTAATAACAGGTGAAAACAACGGACTTACAGCAAGGATTTTCCCTGAGCCGGAGCAGGTAGATAAAAGAAAGCTTTCAGAGGATGAGATAAGAAATGAGCTTCAGAACTTCATCGATGAGTTCAATAAATCTCAGCCCACCTACAGACATATAACCGCACTGGTTATCCGTAAGACACCTTTTATCAGAAATACTACAGGCAAAATAAAAAGGCAGGATGCTCTAAAAGAGAATCCTGCAGCATAATAGGTATGAATTAATACATAAATGGGAAAATACCGTTCAAAAAGATAGTAGTAAGAATATCAGCAATATTTTCAGCCGGGGATGCAAAGTCCTCGGCTGTCCATTTGTGAAGGACGCCGATTGTGGCACCGATTGTACCGGCAATCATATATGTGTATTGTTCTTTAGAAACGTTCTGGAAATGGTATTCATCTGACCTCCCTGTTACATATTTATGAAACATCAGCATAGCCTTTTCAAAGAATCCGTCACCTCGGGCACTTTCAAGAAGCCCTGCAAGGAACGGGTTCTTTTTTGTATAGTTGCAGATTGCCAGGAAATAAGAGCGGCAGAGATCTTTGTTGTTTTCAGGATGGAAGCTCTCCATCATGTTGAAGATATCGTTAATAGTCTTATCCTCAGCTGCGTTTACCAGCGCAGGAATATTTTCATAGTGGTTATAGAAAGTGCTGCGGACGATACCGGCCTTTTTTATGACATCGGAAACCGTTATCTTATCAAAATCCTTTTCTTTTATAAGCAGGAAAAATGAATCTATTATTGCATCTTCAGCTGTGCTGTAACGTTCATCAAGTTCATTCATGTTTAGCCTCTGTTTATGGTACGTGTTAAAAGTTATTGAGATTATATCACAATGTTATGTCAGTACGGGATATTTTTCCTTTTACCATAACGGCTTTCTGTGTAGTATAATCGTTATTTGAGGGGAAGAAAAAAGTTTTAGGGGAAAAATTTATGAAGACAATCAAAAAAACTCTCTTACTTTTCATCACATCCATGATGTGTATTTTTTCTGTGTTTGGGTGTTCATCCATTGTATCCAAAGCGGCGTCAAATGAAGCAGCGACTGAGGTTCGATTCGAAGGAGATCATGTTCACTTCAAAACAATATCAGAAGGTTATTATGCATGCATGATAGCAAACAGCCAAAATGGAAGCAAAGATAAAATCTTTTTTTACGGGTATATTTCCGGCTCTAACTTAGACAACCCGCGCCTTGGAACCTTTCAGAATGTTTCGCTTAAGGCAAATGAAACTATTGATTACAAAGGAAGCTGGAGCTATAACCAGCTGGGGAAGATGACTTTGTATGTTTTATATTCATCCGAACCCATTACACTTTCTTCAAGTAAGGCATACATAAGTGATTATAAAAAGAATTCCAAATTAAGAATTTCTGAGTATTCAACGACTATCAGCAAGAAAACACCTATGGCAAAGGATTATATTGTAGGAAAAGAAGTTGGTGTTAAAAACACGTACGTATCTTTCAAGGCTGTGTCATCGGATTTGATTGCTGAGTATTACAGCTCTCCTTCAAGAATTGAAGCAGGTTCTACTGTAAAGTTTTTTTTGACAAACAACGAATTTGTTATCAGAACCATGTCAAGTGATCTGAACAGCTGCGCAAACTCTGATTCTGTGAAGATAAAGTTAAAGGATATACCAGGTAGGTACAATGTTACCCTGTCTTATACCGGTGGGGGAGGTTTTGCCAGCCTGGATCCCAGGGAAATCAGCAAAACAGACTGGGGTATCAAAGGGGCAAAGTTTAATCTTTATAAGACAACATGTAAAGGATCCAAGTTCAAAGAATGGAAGATTATATCAGGTAAAGCGACAATAACCAATGATACTCTTGTTCTTACAGATTCAGATGTTGAAATTCAAGCAGTTTTTGAAATAGATCCTGATTATGCCACTTCAGAGCCTGAAAAACCCATGTGCACAGTAGGCTTCGATCCAAATGGCGGAAGCGGAACCATGAAAAGAATATCTGTTGAGCAGGGATCATATTACACATTGCCGGCATGCACATTTATAGCTCCTAAAGGCAAAGAATTTGATAGGTGGGACATGGGTGAACCGGGTTCAAAAATCAGGATTACCGGATTGACAGTACTACAGGCTTTGTGGAAAGATAAAACGGTAGAAGAGCCGGAACCGGCAAAAGATCCCGAGCCATCAGAAAATTCTGGGCCATTAGATAATTCCAAAACAACAGAAAAGCCCGAAACATCAACTCAGACCGAGGGGGCTCCTAAAGTAAAGGAAACACCCACTTCCCATGAAGCTGAACCGGCAGCTTCCGAGGATATCGATTCAAAACAAAAGACCACGAAGTTCTCAAAGCTCACAGCCCAAAAGAATAGCATTACTCTTAAATGGAAGAAGCAGACTAAGGGCGGAATCAAGGGCTATGAGATTCAGTATAGTACAGATAAAGGTTTCTCAAAAAATATAAAAACCGTAACTGTAAGTAATGCAAAAACGACATCAAAAACAATAAAGCGTCTGAAATCCGGAAGGAAGTATTATTTCAGAATCCGCACCTACAAGAAAGCTGGTTCTGATAAGATATATTCAATATGGAGTAATATCAAAAAGCTGAAAACAAAATAATATCATGGGAGATGCATAAATAAAGCCATTGAAGAGTATGAAATGATACTTTTCGATGACACAAACGGAAATGTTATTGGAAAGACACCTTCTGCTCATATTGCCGGAAAGTATAGCAATAAATATACCAATGCAAAATCCATCAAATTGTCAAAGAGCAGTGTGGAAATAGCGAAGGATAAGAGTGTAAAGATCAAAGCAACAACTAAGCTTCAGGACAAGAGTAGGAAGAGAATGGACTTGCTAAGACAGTTAAGGTAACAGTAAACTGACTTCATTATCAATAGCATATATGCATAAAAGCTCTCTGGAGTGGATCATCATTCACTCCGGGGAGTTTTTATGTCTTATCAGGCAAAAAATTTTCAGACTATCAAAAAATCCAAAAAGTTATTTTTTTATCAATTTAATTAAAGTATAATAAAACGGTTGAGGGGACAATATGACATAGAGATATGTCCATATAAGGAGGAGAAGAAAGAAATGGGGAGAATTTCTAAATTGATTCCTGTACTCTCACGTATCGTGATGGTCATCGGAATCATCATGGTCTTCATGACCGCAAACTTTAAGTCTGAAGCGGCTATGGATGTGGATGACATAGCGCAAATAAATCAGACTATGACTTCTGTCACTGTTGAGTTACACCCGAAGTTAGTAAAGCAAGTAAAAACGATCCGCTACGGTATCTGTGAGATTACCAAAGGTATGGAGACTATTAAAGCAGCTGATGCAGCCGATGCGCAGGCTAATAGTAAGAATGGTATTTCCTGCAAGCTTTCAGGCAATACTTATACCTTCAATAATCTTAAGCCGGGAACGAGTTATTATATATGTTTTGGATATAATGACTACAAGCATGATACATTCAGACATAAGATAACTACTTTGCCTGATAAGCCGACAGGAGTAAAGGCTTATGCATACAGTACTATTAGTACTACTTTGAAGGTGGACTACAGATCCGGTGTCAACGAATATAAGTATTCACTTTACAACGCTGAGGATGAGCTTGTTGACAAGGGTAGAGTGGGCAATAACACCTATGCTGGTACAGTTGATTTTTATACAAAATATAAGGATTTTCCCAGTGTTAAGAAGCTGGTTCTTACACCTGTAGCTGAAATCAACTCAAAGGATTATTACGGTGAGAGTGTTACCACTTACATTATTGATCAGCCCGATATCGTACGTGGGGCCAAGAAAAGAGCATGCACACTCAAAAACGGAAAGCTTTCTTTATCCTGGTATAAGGTAGATGGCGCCACCGGCTATGATATTTATATTTCCGAAAACAGAACAAGTGGCTATGAGAAGGCAGCTACCGTTAAGGGTAAAAATGATTCAGTCACCATCAAAAAGTGCCACAAGAAAAAGATAAAGAAAAATAAGACATACTACGTTTCCATCAGACCCAAGTACAAAAAGAACGGTACTACATATACCGCCCATAATATTGTTGTTTGGGAAGTAACTAAAAAAGGGTCCAAAATCTGGCGTAACGACTAATATTGAAAGGGAAACAAATGAAAAACAAAATGAAGAAATATAGTTTAGGTATTCTAGGCGCACTTGCGTGCATTTTACTTTTTATAGCAGGACCGGGAAGGATAGAAGCAAAGGCTGAGTTCTCGCTTCCATATAAGGATTCTGTATTTGAGTACTATGTATATCCGGACAGCAATGCATTTACAATCACTAAGCTTCGCTCTAATGCTGCTACGATTACTATTCCTAAAACAATTACATACAACGGCAGACAGCTTCATCTCTATGAAGACATGAGCCAGCCTATCGCTTACAATCTTTTTAAGGATAAGAAAAATGTTAAGAAGGTAATATATTCAGAGGGTATAGAGAGGATATATGGTTGTCAGAATGCAGGCAGCGTTCAGACAGTAGTACTTCCAAACTCAACAAAGTATATTGATGCATATGCTTTCTATGACTGTACATCTCTTACAAATATAAATATTCCTGACGGGATTTATCATATTGGAAACTCTGCTTTTTCCGGATCAGGCATCACAACATTAAAGGTTCCTTCTAAAGTGAGAAGAATAATGAGCAGTACCTTTAGCAGATGTAAAAATCTTGATACAGTAGAGATACCTAATGGAGTGACCAAAATCGGTAGTTCTGCCTTTGCTTTTTCAGGTATAAAAAGCATAAGTCTTCCTAAGTCAGTAACAAGTATTGAAGACAGCGCTTTCAGAGATTGTGCAAATCTTGCAACCGTAAAGATATCATCAAAAGTTGAGTATATCGAGCAGCTTGCCTTTATGAACTGCACATCTCTTAAATCATTTTCAATAAAGAGCACTAAGCTTAAGCGTGTGGGTTATGATGCATTTAAGGCTACTCCCAAGAAGGTAAAGTTCTCTCTTCCAAAGAGCAAGAGATCTTCCTATAAGAGTATGCTGAAAAAGGCCGGCGCATCAAAGAAGGCTAAATTCAAGTAATGAGGGGATTATGTGGCGTAAATTAAAAAAGATCGCTGTTACAATACTGGCGGTACTTGGCGTACTGTTCATAATAATTATGCTTATGCCGGATGATGAGGAACAAGAGGACCGTCCAAGAGAAGAGGCGGAGGTTACTTCAGACATTGAGGAAAGTGCATCTGCTGAGAGCTCTGTGGTAGAACAGACTCCGGCAGATGCAGCGCCTTCGGAAGTAGAGACTATCTCGGTTGGCGTAGAGGCTAAATCAGCTACCGTAATGATTTATATGAACGGTTCAGATCTTGAGACCAACGCAGGAGAAGCAACGGATGACATATCTGAGATGATTTCATCCGGAATAGGCGATAATGTAAATGTAATAATTCAGACCATGGGAACCAAGGAGTGGCAGAATTATGGCATTTCATCAGATACAGCCCAGACCTATAAAATTGAGAACGGCGATCTTACGCTTGTTAGGGATAATCTTGGACAGCTTGACTGTACATCAAAGGATACTTTGTCTGAATTTATCGGCTTTTGCAAAGATAACTATTCTGCGGAACGCTATATTTTCATTTTTTGGAACCACGGCGGCGGTCCGGTATACGGATTTGGATATGATGAATGGCAGCCGGAGGAGTCAAGTCTTACCATTGCTGAGATGGCAGCAGCTTTTTCTGAGCACAGTGATATATATTTTGACATTATCGGTATGGACTGCTGCATTATGGCCAATCTTGAGACCTGCTATGCACTGTCACCCTTTTGCAGATATACGCTTTTATCAGAGGATTTTGAATCGGGACTTGGCTGGAGTTACACAGGCTGGATGAAGAACCTTGAGGAGAATCCCGGCATATCGGCACCTCTTCTTGGTAAAAATATAATTGATGACATCATAAGCGATAACGAAGACAGCTTTATCGGAGATTCTGCCTGCATTGGACTTTTTAACGAGTCCACCATAAGGAATCTTTTTGCAGCCTGGAAAGCTTATGCCTATAAGAATGAGGAAGCTCTCCTTAATAAGAACTACAGTAAAAATCACATGGCCAAGGGTCGCATGAGCAAAGGCTTTTGGGATATGTGGGGATTAGATGACAGTGATGTTACTTTGTCTGATTATTACATAAGTGACATACTGGCGCTGGTGGAGGGTATTGACAGTAGCAGCAGTGAAGCAAAAGAACTTATGTCAGCCCTGAAGGCAGCGGTTTCCTACTATGGTCATACCTCAGATAAAAACGAGCTTACCGGATTATCTGTATCTCTTCCATACGGCGATTCATATTTTTATGACCAGCTAAGAAGTGTTTATAGTGATATAGATTTTGATGAAGATTATATAGATTGGCTTGAAGGTTTTGTATACACGGTAAGTTATGACGACTACTATGATTACGACAGCTTTGAAGAAAGCTGGGGCGGCTGGGGAGCCTATGAAGATGAGTACGGTGGTAATATAAGCGGTGGCGGATCCTGCGAATATGGATATGATTACGACACCGGCGATTATTACGGCTATGGAGATGAGTGGGCGGCAGATAACTGGATTTACGACTATGAAGAGGAAATCTGGTACCTGTATGAAAATGAAACCCTGTATCTCTATGATGATATGACCGATACGACCTATTATTATGATGAAGATGCGGATGAGCTATACTATTATGATGAGAGCAGGGATGACTGGTTCCCGGCAGATTGAGGCTTCATAATTTGAAGGTAAGTTTGCTTGACTTTTCCTTATCCCATCGTTAAACTATTGTGAAGAGCGTTGAAGATGTGGGGCTTGCCCCGGGATGTTCTGTTTTCCTATTCCAGAGAGGTGAGTCGCTGGCTGAGAGCTCATCAGGTAAAGACAGTTCGGAAATTTCGCATCGGAGCTACAATTTAATGAAATTAAGTGTCTGCCATGTTTTTTGTGGCAGGAATCAGGGTGGTACCGCGGATTATATTCGTCCCTTACATCTTACGTAGGTGTAAGGGACTTTTTTATCTTTATTTTTCAGGAGGTAAACATGATTAAAGAGCAATTAGACAAAATCAGGGAGAGCGCACTTAAGCAGATCGAAGAGACCGAAGGTCTTGATATGCTTAACGACATTCGCGTTAATATCCTTGGCAAAAAGGGTGAGCTTACAAGCATCCTTAAGAGTATGAAGGACGTAGCACCTGAGGACAGACCTAAGGTTGGCCAGATGGTAAATGATGTTCGCCAGGAGATTGAGAATGTTCTTGAGGATACCAAGAAGAAAATGGAAGCAGCTGCCAGAGAGGCAAAGCTTGCCAGTGAGACTATAGACGTTACACTTCCTGCAAAGAAGAATAATGTAGGACATCGTCATCCCAATACTATTACACTTGAGGATGTAGAAAATGTATTCATCGGAATGGGCTACGAGGTAGCTGAGGGTCCTGAGGTTGAGAAGGATTATTACAACTTCGAGGCACTTAACATTCCCGCTGACCACCCTGCAAAGGATGAGCAGGATACATTTTATATAACAGGGGACCTTCTTCTTCGTACACAGACATCATCCACTCAGGTTCATGAGATGGAAAAGGGCAAGCTTCCCATTAAGATGATCGCACCCGGTCGTGTATTCAGAGCAGATGAGGTTGATGCAACACACAGCCCCAGTTTCCACCAGATCGAGGGCCTTGTAATCGATAAGGACATCACATTTGCAGATCTTAAGGGAACTCTTGCTGAGTTCGCAAAAGAGATATTCGGTGAGGATGTTAAGGTTAAATTCCGTCCACATCACTTCCCCTTCACAGAGCCTTCTGCTGAGATGGACGTAAGCTGCTTCAAGTGCGGCGGCAAAGGCTGCCGCTTCTGTAAGGGCGAAGGCTGGATTGAGATCCTTGGCTGCGGAATGGTACACCCTCACGTTCTTGAGATGAGCGGTATCAATCCCGAAGAGTACACAGGCTTCGCATTCGGTCTCGGTCTCGAGCGAATCGCAGTGCTTAAATATGAGATAGATGACATGAGATTACTTTACGAGAACGATATTCGTTTTCTTGAGCAGTTCTAATTTGGGAGGTTAAGAATGGACGCATCATTATCATGGATAAAAGCATATGTACCGGATTTAAATGCAAGTGATCAGGAGATCCTTGATGCACTTACTCTTTCCGGAACAAAGGGCGAGGGATTCCATCGCCTTGATAAAAACTTAGATAAAATCGTAGTAGGACAGATTGACAAGATTGAGCAGCATCCCGATGCTGATAAGCTTGTTATCTGTCAGGTTAATATTGGATCAGAGAAGATTCAGATCGTAACCGGTGCTAAGAACATGAAGGAAGGAGATAAGGTTCCTGTTGTTCTTGACGGCGGAAGAGTTGCCGGCGGACATGACGGAAGCCCGAATCCCGAAGAAGGCATCAAGATCAAAGCAGGTAAGCTTCGCGGAGTAGAGAGTTACGGTATGATGTGCTCTATTGAAGAGCTTGGTTCATCAAAGGATTTCTATCCGGATGCTCCTGAGGACGGACTTTACATCCTTCCCGAGGATACAGAGGTAGGAGCAGATGCAGTAGAGGTTCTCGGACTTCATGACACTGTATTTGAATTTGAGGTAACAAGTAACCGTGTAGACTGCTACAGTATTCTTGGTATTGCAAGAGAAACAGCAGCTACCTTTAAGCTTCCCTTCAAGGCTCCTGAAGTTAAGGTTGAGGAGACAGATGAGAAAGCTTCTGATTATATCTCAGTTGAGATTAAGGATACAGACCTTTGCTCACGTTACTGCGCAAGAGTAGTAAAAGATGTTAAGATCGGACCTTCACCCGAGTGGATGCAGAGAAGACTTGCTTCCAACGGTGTAAGACCTATCAATAATATCGTAGATATCACAAACTATGTAATGCTTGAATATGGTCAGCCTATGCACGCATTTGATCTTTCTACCATTGCAGGTAATAAGATCATTGTTAAGCGCGCAAAGGGCGGCGAGAAGTTTGTAACACTTGACGGACAGGAGAGAACTCTTGACAGTGAAGTAATCATGATCTGTGATGGCGAGAAGGAAGTTGCTGTCGGTGGTATCATGGGTGGTGAGAACTCTATGATCACAGAGGATGCCACAACAGTTCTTTTTGAGGCAGCTACTTTCAACGGACCCAACATCCGTAAGAGCTCCAAGAGAATAGGCCTTCGTACAGATGCATCAGGATTCTTTGAAAAGGGTCTTGATCCCAACAACGCAGAGGATGCCATCAACCGTGCATGCCAGCTTGTAAACGAGCTCGGCTGTGGTAAGGTTACCCAGGGCATCGTTGAGGTTAAGTCTCCCATTAAGCCTCTTAACAGAATTAAGTTTGAGCCTGAGAAGATCAACAAGCTTCTTGGTACAGATATTGACAGAGAGACAATGCTTGATATTTTCGCAAGAGAAGAGCTTTCCTATGATGAAGCTGCAAATGAGATCATCATTCCCAGCTTCAGACAGGATCTTATCGGTATGTGCGATATAGCAGAAGAAGTTGCTAGATTCTGGGGATATGACAAGATTCCTTCAACTCTTCCCAAGAATGCACCTACAACAGGTAAGCTTACCTTCAAGATGACAGTTGAGAAGACAGCAAGAGAGGTGGCTCAGTTCTGCGGATTTTCACAGGCATACGGATACTCTTTCGAGAGCCCTAAGGTATTTGATAAGCTCCTCTTGGCACAGGATGCACCTGAGAGAAATGCTATTACAATTTCAAATCCTCTTGGAGAAGATTTCTCTATTATGAGAACAATTCCTCTTAACGTAATCCTTACAAGCCTTGCTACAAACTACAAGCGCAGAAATAAGGACGTTAAGCTTTATGAGATAGCTAATATCTATGTTGCAAAGGAGCTTCCTCTTAAGGAGCTTCCCGATGAGAGAGCACAGTTTGTACTTGGCTTCTACGGAGAGGGTGACTTCTTCTCAATGAAGGGTGCTGTTGAAGAGTTCCTTGGACAGATCGGAATGGCTGATGATCTTGAGTATGATGCTAAGGCTGGTAAGCCTTTCCTTCATCCCGGACGTCAGGCTGTAGTTTCCTTCAAGGGCGAGACAATCGGTTATCTTGGTGAAGTTCATCCTGAGGTTCTTGATAACTACGGAATCGGAACGAGAACATATATTGCAGTTCTTGACCTTCCTGCAATCGTACCTCATGCAAACTACAACCGTGTATACACAGGAATTGCCAAGTTCCCTGCTGTTACCCGTGACATCTCAATGGTTGTACCTACAGCTGTTACAGCAGGCGAAATCGAGAAGATGATCAGACAGCGCGGTGGTAAGAAGCTTGAGAAACTTGAACTGTTCGATATCTATGAAGGATCACAGATAGAGAAGGGCTTCAAGTCAATGGCTTATTCACTGGCATTCAGAGATAAAGAGAAGACTCTTGCTGATGATGAAGTAAATGCAGCAATGAAGAAGATCCTCAATGGCCTTGAGAGCCTTAACATCACACTTAGAAGTTAATTAAAGCCCTCATCCGTCAGCTTCGCTGACACCTTCCCCCTTGGGGGGAAGGCTAAAAAGTCTTCCCCCTTTGGGGGAAGGTGCCCGAAGGGCAGATGGAAGGCTAAAAAGTCTTCCCCCCTTGGGTGGAAGGTGCCCGAAGGGCGGATGAGGGAAAAAGGAGTACACAATGAAAAGAACAAATATATGGACAAAATATAATGCAAAGCAGCTTAAAGAGCTCGAAGCTTTTGCAGATAACTATAAGACATTCCTTGATAATGCCAAGACAGAGCGTGAAGCCATCGACAGCATTGTTAATGAAATTGAGCAGGCAGGCTACCGTGAGCTTAACACTCTTATCGGTAAGAACACCAAGCTTAAAAAGGGCGACAAGGTATACAGTGTTTGGATGAACAAGTCCATCGCTATGTTCCAAATCGGTTCAGATCCACTTGAGACAGGTATGAACATCTTAGGTGCTCATATCGATTCTCCCAGAATGGATGTTAAGCAGAACCCTCTTTATGAGGATACAAACATTGCTTACCTTGATACTCACTACTACGGCGGTATCAAGAAATACCTTTATGTTACAATTCCGCTTTCAATCCACGGTGTTGTAGTTAAGAAGGATGGCACAACAGTACAGCTTAACGTAGGTGAGGACGAGGACGATCCGGTATTCTTCATCAGCGATCTTCTCATTCACCTTTCAGGCGATCTTATGAGCAAGAAGGCTGCTACAGTAGTTGAGGGCGAGGCTCTTGATCTTGTAGTTGGAAGCAGACCTTTTGTAATTGAGAGCGATGAAAAGAAAAAGGCTGAAAAGAAGAACACAAAGCTTACAGACGGCCAGCAGTATGCTGTAGCTTATGAGAAGGAAGAAAAGGAAGTAAGCGGCAAGGTTTCAGGAGCTGTTAAGCGCGGAATCCTTGGCATCCTTAATGACCTCTACGGAATCGAAGAGGAAGATTTCCTCTCAGCTGAGCTTGAAATCGTTCCTGCAGGAAAAGCAAGAGATGCAGGTTTTGACCGCTCAATGATCCTTGCTTATGGTCAGGATGACAGAGTATGTGCATATCCTTCAATGGAAGCACTCCTTGGAGTTAAGAATCTTAAGAGAACAGGCTGCTGTATCCTTGTTGATAAGGAAGAAATCGGAAGCGTTGGAGCTACCGGTATGCAGAGTAAATTCTTTGAGAACGCTGTAGCTGAGCTTATGAATCTCTGCGGCGATTATTCAGAGCTTAAACTTAGAAGATGCCTTGCAAATTCATGCATGCTTTCATCAGATGTTAATGCTGCATTCGATCCTATGTATGCAGGCCAGTTCGAGAAGAAAAATGCATCACTTCTTGGCTATGGCCCTGTATTCAGCAAGTTCACAGGAAGCCGCGGAAAGTCAGGCTCAAATGATGCTAATGCTGAGTACATCGCTCATCTCAGAAGCATCTTTGAAGAGGATGACGTTGACTTCCAGATGGCAGAGCTTGGTAAGGTTGATGTAGGCGGTGGCGGAACTATCGCATATATCCTTGCTCTTTATGGAATGAATGTTATCGATGCAGGCGTAGCAGTCCTTAATATGCATGCTCCTTATGAAGCAACATCCAAGGCTGATATTTACGAGGCGCTCCGCCTGTATAAGACATTCTTAAATAAGGCCGGAATGACTAATATGTAAAGCACCCTCATCCGGCACTTCGTGCCACCTTCCCCCTGGGGGGAAGGCAAAAAAGAGCCTTCTCCCCAGGGGGATGGCAGGAAAATAGCCTTTTCCCCAGGGGTAGGGCAAGAAAAGAGCCTTCTCCCTTGGGGAGAAGGTGCCCGAAGGGCGGATGAGGGATATTAGGAGAAAATATTGAGTACTACAGAAAATAATGCGCAGGACCCGAACCTGGGCCTTCGCACAAGTGATTATTATTTTGATCTTCCCGAGGAGCTGATCGCCCAGGATCCGCTCATGTCCAGGGATGATTGTAAGCTTCTTGTAATGAACAAAACGTCGGGCAAGATAGCACATAAGATTTTCCATGACATCATAGATTACCTTAATCCGGGGGACTGCCTGGTTCTTAATGATACCAAGGTTATTCCCGCAAGACTTCTTGGAACCAAGAAGGACACAGGAGCTGCCGTTGAAATACTTCTTCTGAAAAGAAGAGAGAATGATATTTGGGAGACTCTTGTAAAGCCAGGCAAAAAGCTTCGTCCGGGAGCAGAAGTTACCTTTGGTGACGGCAGTCTTACAGCAAAGATTCTTGATATCGTGGAAGAGGGCAACAGACTCGTTCAGTTTTACTACGAGGGTATTTTTGAAGAGGTACTTGACAGACTTGGAGAAATGCCGCTGCCTCCTTATATCACCCATAAACTTCAGGATAAGAATATGTATCAGACAGTTTATGCCAAGTATGAAGGTTCAGCTGCAGCACCTACTGCGGGACTTCATTTTACACAGGAACTTCTTCAGAAGATTCAGGATAAGGGAATTGATCTTGCCTATGTAACTCTTCATGTGGGACTTGGTACTTTCAGACCTGTTAAGGTTACCAATGTGCTAGAGCATCACATGCATACAGAGTGGTATCAGGTTACAAAGGAAGCAGCAGATAAGATAAATAAGGCCAAAGAAGGCGGACACAGAGTAATCTGTGTAGGCACTACATCCTGCAGAACCATTGAAAGCGCTGCGGATGAGAATGGTCACATCGAAGAGTGTGCGGATAATACATCCATATTTATTTATCCGGGCTACAAATTCAAGGTGACTGACTGCCTTATCACAAACTTCCATCTCCCTGAGTCAACGCTTGTGATGTTAGTATCTGCTCTTGCAGGCAGAGAACATGTGCTTAATGCATACAAAGAAGCAATAGATAACAGGTATAGATTTTTCTCTTTTGGCGATGCTTGTTTCTTTACGGACGATGAAATATAAGCTAAGATATATTTAATAATGGTATTGCTAAGTTCATTAAAATACATATGTGGGGGATATTATGGACGAGAGAAGAAAATACAAGAGACTTGATCTTGAAGGTGAGCTTATCATGAAGTCAATGTATGGAGGCGGTGACGGTGATGCAGAGACTGTCGCTATTTCCATTATGAACTGCTCAAGGGCAGGAATGGGCTTTATGTCTGACGTTCAGTTGGTTATGGGTGACAATTACGAAGCAAATATCACCATTTGGACCAAAGAAGTCTTGCATGTATTTATCAAAATTGTAAGAGGCACCATGCTTGAGAATGGATATGAATATGGTGCTATCTTTATTGGAATGCCGGAATATGACCGTCAGCGTATCTCTGTATATGAGACAGTTCAGGAGACGCTTGCCGGCGAAGAATAAGACTTCGGCTCCATAAATGGGAGGAAAAATGCACAATATTGAAGATGTAAAGATTGCTGTTGCAGGTGCGGGATATGTAGGACTTTCAATAGCATCGCTTCTTTCACAGAGACATCAGGTTACGGTTGTTGATGTAATCCCTGAAAAAGTAGAGATGCTGAATAAGCGTATATCTCCGATTCAGGATGAGTATATTGAGAAGTATTTAGAGGAAAAAGAGCTCAAGCTTTCTGCTACAACAGATGGCGAGGCTGCTTATAAGGATGCTGATTTTGTAGTTATTGCAGCACCTACCAATTATGATAGCAAGAAGAATTATTTTGACACCAGTGCTGTTGAAGCAGTTATCGATCTTGTAAAGAAGGTTAATCCAAATGCCTTCATGGTAATTAAGAGCACGATCCCTGTTGGCTACACCGAGAAGGTGAGAGAGAAGATGGGATCAGACAAGATAATGTTCAGTCCGGAGTTCCTTAGGGAGTCCAAGGCTCTTTATGACAATCTCTATCCCAGCAGAATCATTGTGGGTATGGATGAGAAGGATGAAAAGCTTGTAGAAGCAGCTCATACTTTTGCAAGGCTCCTTGAAGAAGCAGCACTTAAAGAGAATGTAGATGTTCTTTTCATGGGCACTACAGAAGCAGAGGCAGTTAAGCTTTTTGCCAATACATATCTGGCTCTTAGAGTATCATATTTCAATGAGCTTGATACATACGCTGAGATGAAGGAGCTTGATACAGCCAGCATTATCAGAGGCGTTTGTCTTGATCCCAGAATTGGAGATTTTTATAACAATCCTTCCTTTGGATATGGCGGATATTGCCTGCCTAAGGATACCAAGCAGCTTTTGGCTAATTATTCCGATGTTCCGGAGAACCTCATCGAAGCCATTGTTGATGCCAACAGAACCAGAAAGGATTTCATTGCAGACAGAGTGCTTGATATAGCAGGTGCTTACGGTAACAGCGCAAGCTATGACAAGAGCTTTGAGCATGAGGTTGTGGTAGGCGTTTACAGACTTACCATGAAGAGTAATTCCGATAACTTCCGTCAGAGCAGTATTCAGGGAGTTATGAAGCGCATTAAAGCTAAAGGCGCTACAGTTATTATCTATGAGCCGACCCTTGAGGATGGAACTACCTTCTTTGGAAGCAGGATCGTTAATGATCTTGAAGAGTTCAAAAAAGAAAGCCAGGCAATCATAGCTAACCGCTATGACAGCTGTCTTGATGATGTAAAGGATAAGGTATACACAAGAGATATCTTTAAGAGAGACTGATTTTAATTAAAGCAAATTGAAAGGAATGTTGTTAAGAGAAATAATTCTCAAATGCAACATTCCTTTTTATTTTACTTTATTTGCTGTTCCTGCAGGATAACCTGACAGGTCTACAGAAAATCTGTTTACTGCAAAAGTCTCTTAAGATCATTGAAGAAAGCGGGATAGGAGATACCTACGCATTTGTCATCGATGATCCTGGTCTGACCGCTTGCTGCGAGAGCTGCGATTGCAAAACTCATGGCTATTCTGTGGTCACCCTCTGTTTCTATGTCTGCTGCTACAAAAGGACGTCCGCCGTTAATGATCATTCCGTCATCTGTGGGTTCTATATCAACGCCCATAAGTTTTAAGTTGTTGCAGATGGCATCAATTCTGTTTGATTCCTTGACCTTAAGCTCTGCAGCGTCCTTGATGATGGTGGTGCAGTTTGCGGAAGCGGCAACAACGGCGAAGATTGGAAGCTCATCTATCATGGTAGGAATAAGCTTACCTGAAAGCTCGAATCTGCCGTTTACTCCGCCATGGAGCTGTGAATAACGAACGTGAAGATCAGCTCTTGGCTCAATTGATTCATCTACATTTTCAAGCTCTATATCTGCACCCATCTGCTTAAGTACGCAGAGGATTCCTGATCTTGTCTTATTGATTCCAACGTTATGGATCACAATGTCTGAACCCGGAACAAGGAGAGCTGCAGCGATAAAATATGCAGCAGAAGAAATATCGCCGGGGACATTTACTTTGATACCTCTAAGAGGTGAACCGGGATGAAGGATAGCAGCGGCGCTTCCTTTTACATCAACTTCATTATGAATATCTGCACCATAAGCTCTTAGCATTATCTCTGTGTGATTCCTGCTGAGAGCGGGTTCATAAACTACGGTATCGCTGTCTGAATAAAGTCCTGCAAGAAGAATACAGGATTTAACCTGAGCGGAAGCGACAGGACTGTGATATGTGATACCATGAAGTCTTTTGCCACCCTTGATGATAAGAGGAGCGCAGTCATTTCCTTTAAGTGAAGATATGTCTGCTCCCATCTGAGTAAGAGGCTTGATGATTCTGTTCATGGGGCGCTGCTCAATGGAATTATCACCTGTGAGCACTGTATCAAAAGGCTGAGCAGCGAGAATACCGGCAATAAGTCTTGTGGTAGTGCCGCTGTTGCCTGTGAAAAGTCCTGTATCCGGTGCGGAGAGTCCATGAAGGCCTCTGCCGTGAACGGTTATTGTGGGAACGCCGTGAACGGGACGCTGAGTATGTTCTATCTGGATTCCGAGCTTTCTAAAGCAATCAATGGTAGAAAGGCAGTCTGCGCCTTCTAGAAAACCGGTGATCTCAGTTGTGCCATCAGCAAGCGCGCCGAACATGACGCTTCTATGTGAAATGGATTTATCCCCAGGGACGTAAACATGTCCCTTTAACGGTTTAGAACTTTTTTCAATACTTATCATGGATTGCACCTCATTTATGTCTTAGAAAATTATGCAGTTACTTGGCGGATGGATATCCGTGATTGTCTAATAATTGTACAGCTTTTTCCATTGCTTTTCCATCATGAAACTCGATGCTGAGAGTTCCGTGTTCGTCCTCTCTGTTGTGAACAATACCGATATTCTTGATGTTGATACCATTGACAGAAAGAAGAGTAGCAACAGAAGCAATGTTGCCGGGTTCGTCGGCGATATCGACCCTTGTGATATAGGTTTTCCTGATGGGACCTCTGTTGAGATCGTTGAAGGAATCCCTGTATTCTCTGGCAGATGAAAAGAACTCCATAAGACCATCGCCGTCGGCCTCATCTATTACGTCTTTCATTTCCTTTATATAGCTTATATATCTGTCCAGCAGTGTCACGATATTTTTTCTGTTGGTGAGGCATATCTGCTGGAGCATAACAGGCGAAGAGGAAGAGATCCTTGTGATATCCTTAAAACCGCCTGCTGCTATTGTCTTCATAAGACCGTCTGAATAGTCGCTTCTCTCAACAAGATTCACAAGGCATCCGCTTATTACGTGGGGGACATGGCTTATGGCTGCGGTTGCAAAATCATGCTGCTCATAAGGAATGATGAGAGGAGTGGCACCCATAAGTTCCACAAGCTCTCTGTAGTTTTCAAGACGCTCATCTGAGGTCTTCTCTGTTTTAGTTAGGATATAATAGGCGTTTTCCAGTATTGAAGCCTTGGAGTTGATATATCCGATACGTTCGGTACCTGCCATGGGGTGACCGCCTATGAACTGATCTTCAAGACCAAGTTCCTTAACGTGTTCGTGGATACTTGTTTTTACTGAGCCGATGTCAGACAAAGTGGTCTTTTTATCAAGAAACGGCTTTAATATGGAAAGATTATCATTGTTCCTCTCAATGGGAGCACATAAAAAAATGTAGTCACATCCCGTGAAGTGTTCATCTATAGCGGGCGCTATCTCGTCTACGATACCGTCAGCCTTGGCTCTTTCAGAGGTTTCGCGGTGGGGAGTGTAGGAAACTATGCGCATCCCCGGTGCTTTCTCCTTCAGAGCTCTTGCCATGGATCCACCGATCAGTCCAAGACCGATAAAACCACAGGTTATATCGTTTGCATTCATTGAATTTACCTCGAGTTTTTCTCTTTGACATTGCCAAATGCTTGGCGAAATCTATATCACTATAACACGTTAAAGTGCGAAAAGCAATAATTGTGCAAATTGTTTTGAATTACTTGTATTGTATGCACAATTTTAGTAAAATATCTCTATAGGGTTGGGGGAAATCTGAATATTCTCAAGCATTTTACCCAAAGAAATAAATTACTGGAGGAACAGAGATGAAAGTTTACACTAGTGACAAAATTCGCAATGTCGTACTCTTAGGTCACGGGGGAGCAGGAAAAACTTCTCTAGCTGAGGCAATGGCATATCTTGCAGGTATCACATCCCGTATGGGTAAGGTAGCTGATGGAAATACCGTTAGTGATTTCGACAAAGAAGAACAGAAGCGTCAGTTCTCAATCAGCACAACAAATATTGCGCTTGAGTGGGATGATCACAAGATCAACCTTCTTGATGCACCCGGATTTTTCGATTTTGTCGGAGAAGTTCAGGAAGCAATGAGCGTTGCAGATGCAGCGATCATCGTAGTTTCAGGTAAGGCCGGCGTTGAAGTTGGAACTGAGAGAGCATGGGATCTTTGTGAGAAATACGGAATACCGCGTATGTTCTTTGTATCCGACATGGATATTGATGATGCATCATACAGACAGGTAGTTCAGGATCTTACAGATAAATATGGAAAGAAGATTGCACCTTTCAATCTTCCTATTCGTGAGAATGAGAAGTTTGTAGGTTATGTAAATGTTATTCAGGAGAAGGGCTTCCGTTGGGAAGGCAAGGAAGCAGTTGAGTGCGAGATTCCTGAATATAATAAAGAATACTTAAGTCAGTATCGTGATACTCTTATGGAAGCAGTTGCTGAGACCAGTGAAGAGTTCATGGACAGATATTTCAGCGGAGAGACATTCTCTGAGCAGGAGATTCGTTCCGCACTTCGTAACAACGTTTGTGACGGTTCCATCGTTCCCATCGAGATGGGTTCAAGCATTCTCGCTCAGGGCGTTTATACACTTCTTGATGATATCATCAAGTACATGCCCGCTCCCGAGAACCGCAAGATGGCCGGCATCAACATGAAGACCAATGAGATCTTCGAAGCTAACTTCGATTTCGCAAAGCCTAAGACAGCTTTCGTATTTAAGACCATGATGGATCCTTTCATTGGAAAGTATTCCATGATCAAGGTTCGTTCAGGCGTTATCAAGACTGATGATGTTATGTACGATTCCAACAAGGATACAGAGCTTAAGATCGGTAAGATCTATGTAATGCAGGGTAACAAGACAATAGAAGTTCCCGAGCTCCATGCAGGTGATTTCGGTGCTCTTCAGAAGCTTGATATCAGTACAGGTGATACCCTTTCAACCAAGGCTAATCCTGTTCAGTATGCTAAGATGGATATCTCTGAGCCTTACACATACATGAGATATAAGGCAAAGAATAAGGCTGATATTGATAAGATTGCCCAGTCTCTTGCAAAGCTTGCAGCTGAAGATGCAACTCTTAAGGTTGTAAATGATGCTGAGAACCGTCAGTCACTTATCTATGGTATGGGTGACATGCATCTGGATATCGCAGTTAGTAAGCTCCTTAACGAGTACAAGGTTGAGGTAGAGCTGGATAAACCCAAGGTAGCTTTCAGAGAGACTATCCGCAAGACTTCTGATGTTGAGTACAAATATAAGAAGCAGACCGGCGGACATGGTCAGTATGGTCACGTTAAGATGCGTTTCTCACCTTCAGGTGATGATACCCAGGCTTACACCTTCGAACAGGAGGTTGTAGGTGGAGCAGTTCCGAAGAACTACTTCCCAGCTGTTGAAAAGGGTATTAACGAGGCATCACAGAGAGGACCTCTTGCAGCATATCCTGTTGTTGGCGTTAAGGCAGTTCTTTATGATGGATCATACCATCCGGTAGATTCCTCAGAAATGGCCTTCAAGGTTGCAGCAAGTAATGCGTTCAAGAAGGGCTTCATGGAAGCAGGACCTGTTCTTCTTGAGCCTATCGCAAGTCTTAAGGTTACTGTTCCGGATGCTTACACCGGAGACGTTATGGGTGATCTCAATAAGAGAAGAGGCCGTGTTCTCGGAATGAATCCTACAGGTAACGGCAAGCAGGTTATTGAAGCCGACATTCCTATGATGGAGCTTTTCGGCTATTGCACAACTCTTCGTTCAATGACCGGTGGTGCAGGTGATTATGAATATTCATTTGCACGCTATGAGCAGGCACCTTCAGACATTCAGGAGAAGGAAGTAGCTGCAAGAGCAGAGAAAGTTAAAGAGAACGGAATAGAAGACTAATTAAGTATTTTATGGGGCATCGTCTTATGATGATGCCCTATTTTTTATACTTTTTTTAGCCTTTGTTTAATGTAAGTTGATACTATTATGCTACGATATTTAAAATGAAGGCTAACTTTAATTTGATAATTATGAGGGTTGAATCATGCCGATGTTTGGAATACAGAACACTCTGAGATATGAGATTGTAGGTGAGTATGCGAGCCTTTTTCTTTCGCTGCTCATTCTTATTTTTATGTCGCTGACAAAACCCAGGCAATCCAAAGCCTTTAGTTTTCTTGTATGGGGCAATTTTACCTCTATTATTGCCACCATTTTAATGATCGTAATCGTGGAGATAGCCAGCAATACCGAGTATTATAGCAGAGGCTCCTTCACAGTACTGCTGATAGTATTTCTTATTCTTTATTCTTTTATTCTTGTTGATACCTTCAATTATATAAATCTTATGAGTGAGCGAAGGATAAAAAGGCGCGACGTTATTGTAATGATTTATATTTTTGTTGCAGTAGCTTATTTTTCAGGTGCAATCTATCAGGTTGCAATGAAAAATTTCTATTATGTTAGAACAGATGGTATCGATATTACACATTTCACAAGATATTACTGCATAGCCGGTATGATCTGTGCAACCATATGCTTTGTTATGTGCTTCCAGAGAAGGGCAACCATTTCAAGAATAGTTATGAGGGGAATCTATATAGTTATTCCTCTTGAGTTTGTCGTACTTATGGCACAGATACTGGACAGAAATTCAATTTTCAGTGCAGCTACTTATACTATGCCCTTTATTGCAATTTACCTCCTTTTCCATTCAAACCCTTATGATGAAGACACCGGATGTCAGAATGTGGGGGCAATGGAGAGCAGATTCATAACAAACAACAGAATGGGAAGAGTGTTCTACCTGGCATATATTGAGTTTCCGCAGCTCCTTGGAAATTCCAGAAATCCCAATTACGAGGTTCTTACACTTGAACTCGCGGATGTTTGCAGGAAAATTGAGCGCATATCAAGAAACATCCACATGTACCGTGTAAATTACGGAACCTTCATAGCAATTATGGAGGTAAAGGAACGCTCTGATGCAGAAAACTACGCGGATCAGATGCATGATATTCTGGATGAATTCTACAGAACAGATATTGATCATATTCATTATTTCCTTGGTATCGGTGGCGATAGCAGGCGTTTTGTGGCCCAGGGAAATAAATGGACTCAGTTTTTCATGAAATACATAAAGCAAAAATATATGGTGGATGGACAAAATGTGTATGTTTTTGCTAACGGAAACGATTTTCGCTCTTATGATAATATCTATAATATCGAGCAGACACTGGCTGATATCAGAGCAAAGATGAATCCTGATGATGACAGAATCCTGTGCTATGCGCAGCCTATCTACAGTGTTGAAAAGGAAAGCTTCAGATCAGCGGAAGCTCTTATGCGTCTTTGCATAGACGGAAGGATGATTCCTCCGGATGAATTCATTAAGATTGCTGAGAACACCGGCTGCATCCATTCCCTTACCGTTATTATGATGCACAAGGTCTGCAAAGCTGTGGAAGAACTTTCAGAGCAATATGATTTTGATGCCCTTACCATAAACTGTTCAACAGCGGATTTTGTGGACAGAGAGTTCTACAAAGAGATCATGGATATCATCCATACCTACAATATCGACCAGAAGAAGATTCGTTTAGAGCTTACAGAATCAATGATGGCGGATAGCTATGATGCGGTTAAGCACAATATGAATATGCTTAACATGGAAGGCATTCAGCTTTATATGGATGATTTCGGCACAGGTTATTCCAATTTGGAGCGTGTTCTTGATGTGCCGGTTCAGACTATCAAGTTCGATAAGTCCCTGCTTTATAAGTCAATTCAGGATTCACGAGTAGAGGATATCATTTCTTACATGATTGATACCTTTAAGAAGAACGGCTTCATCACACTGGTAGAAGGTGTAGAAGATGAGCTTCAGAAAAATTACAGTATAAAGCGAGGCTTTGACTATATTCAGGGCTATCACTATGCAAAACCCATGCCTATAGAAAACCTCAGTAAATATTTTAATAAGAAGTGATGATATCCTGAATTATAGGATTAAAATTTCGGAATTCTTGAATAAGCCCCTTTTATATGGTAAAATTTGAAAAGTTTATTTTCGCGAAAATCCATATAAAATGAGGTGCTATAAATGTCAGAGTTATACAATCACAAAGAAGTCGAGCAGAAATGGCAGAAGATTTGGGACGATGAGGATGCATTCGCAGCAACGGATGATTACTCAAAGCCTAAATATTATGCCTTAGTTGAGTTCCCCTATCCTTCAGGACAGGGACTTCATGTAGGACATCCACGTCCTTATACAGCGCTTGATATCGTTGCACGTAAGCGCAGAATGCAGGGCTACAATGTTCTCTATCCTATGGGATGGGATGCTTTTGGTCTTCCCACAGAGAACTATGCCATCAAAAATCACATTCACCCTAAGATCGTAACAGCAAACAATGTCAAGAAGTTCAAGGATCAGCTTCATTCCCTTGGATATTCTTTTGATTGGAAAAGAGAGATCAACACTACTGATCCTAATTACTACAAGTGGACTCAGTGGATTTTCTTAAAGCTTTTCAAGGAAGGACTTGCATATAAAAAGGAGATGCCTATCAACTGGTGTACTTCATGTAAGGTTGGTCTTGCTAACGAGGAAGTTGTTAACGGTGTTTGTGAGCGCTGCGGATCTGAAGTAGTTCGTAAGGTAAAGAGTGAGTGGATGCTGAAGATCACAGAGTATGCTGATAAGCTCATCGACGGACTTGATAGTGTTGATTATATTGAGAGAGTTAAGGTATCTCAGAAGAACTGGATCGGCCGCAGTACAGGTGCTGAGGTTGATTTTGCGATCAAGGATACAGAGGACCATCTGACAGTTTATACCACAAGATGTGATACACTTTTTGGTGCTACATATATGGTAGTATCTCCCGAGCATCCTTATCTTGATAAGTATCAGGACAGAATTGCTAACTGGAATGATATCATTGCATACAGAGAAGCAGCTGCCAAGAAGTCTGATTTCGAGAGATCAGAGCTTGCAAAGGATAAGACCGGTGTTCAGATTGACGGCCTTATGGCAATCAATCCCGTAAATGGCAAAGAGATTCCGATCTGGGTTTCTGATTATGTACTTATGAGTTATGGTACAGGTGCTATCATGGCGGTTCCTGCTCATGATGACAGAGACTGGGAGTTTGCTAAGAAGTTTGGTCTTCCTATTATCCAGGTTGTTGCCAAGGACGGTGAAGAGGTAGATGTTAACGCAGCAGCATTTACGGATGTGGCTACAGGCGTACTTATCAATTCAGATTTCATCAACGGTCTTTCTGTAAAGGATGCCAAGGAAAAGATGATTTCTTTCCTTGAGGAGAAGAAGATAGGACACGCACAGGTTAATTACAAGCTTCGTGACTGGGTATTCTCACGTCAGAGATATTGGGGTGAGCCTATTCCGATTGTTGACTGCCCTAAGTGCGGATATGTAGCAATTGATGAGTCAGAGCTTCCACTTCTTCTTCCTGAAGTAGAGAGCTATGAGCCTACAGATAACGGTGAGTCACCGCTTGCAGCTATGACAGATTGGGTTAATACAACATGTCCCTGCTGCGGAGGTCCTGCTAAGAGAGAGACAGATACAATGCCTCAGTGGGCAGGTTCATCATGGTATTTCCTTAGATATACAGATCCTACCAATGATAAAGCGCTTGCAAGCAAGGAAGCACTTAAATATTGGATGCCTGTAGACTGGTACAACGGAGGAATGGAGCATACAACACTTCACCTTCTTTATTCCAGATTCTGGCACAAGTTCCTTTATGATCAGGGCGTTGTAACAACTCCCGAGCCTTACCAGAAGAGAACAAGTCACGGTATGATCCTTGGTGAAAACGGCGAGAAGATGAGTAAATCTCGTGGTAACGTTGTTAATCCTGATGATATCGTTGAGGATTATGGTGCAGATACACTTCGTACCTATGAGATGTTCATCGGAGCATTCGACCTTGCTGCTTCATGGTCTGAAGATGGTGTTAAGGGCTGTCGCAGATTCCTTGAGAGAGTATGGAAGCTCCAGGATATTCTTGTAGATGGCGATGAGTATTCAGATGAACTCAAGGGTGAGATGCACAGAACCATCAAGAAGGTATCAAGTGATTTTGAGAATCTTAAGTACAATACAGCTATCGCAGCAATGATGTCACTTATCAATGACTTCTATAAAAAGAACGCTGTTACTAAGGCTGAGTACAAGACACTTATCACTATGCTCAATCCTGTAGCACCTCATATCACAGAGGAGATCTGGCAGAGAATCGGTGGCGAAGGCAGACTTTATCAGCAGACATGGCCTGAGTATGATGAGGCTCTCACTGTTGAGAACACTGTAGAGATCGCTGTACAGGTTAACGGTAAGGTACGTGCTACAATCTCAATCGGCAAGGATGATCCTAAGGATGATGTTCTTGCAAAAGCAAGAGAAGCAATCTCAGGTAAGTTTGATGGCAATATCATCAAAGAGATTTATGTTCCCGGCAAGATTGTAAATATCGTTATGAAATAATAACAAAATAAAATGAATCGTATTAAGAGCAGGCTGGCTATTTTCGTCAAGCCTGTTCTTTTTACTTAAAATTAATGTGAGGATGTATCAAGTTAAAAATATAATCTTCATTATTTTTTGTTTGAAATATGTATTTAGCAATTCTTAAATTTTTGAAAAATCGTATATTAATGTATGTTTATTTCATTTGATTTGTGTAGAATTAAATTATGCATAAATACTATGCTGTCAAATTTCAGGAAGGTGATTTTTCTTTTAAGAAGGGAGTAGGCGGCGATGAGCGTGATAAATCTTGTACGTGTTGATGAGAAGAAAATTCATGATCTGAGTGTTAAGGAGAAATTCGACTCCACATTCAAACAGATAATCATTATGTTCTGCACAACGGCAGCAATTTTGGCGATAACCATTCTTGCAGCTCTTATCTCAGTAAGAACAATTTATCGTAAGTACTACACAATGAATACCTACCAGGCAGAGATAAGAATTGATGTTCAGGCATTATCCAAAGCTTTTCTGTGGGCACTTTCATCTCCTGATGATGCAATTCGTCAGGAACAACTTGGAAAAGCTATGGAAAAGTTCGCTGAGTTTGATGCTAACCTTGCTAATCTTGAGACAGTGTTGGATGATACCTCAGCATTAACGGCAGTGTCAAATGATCTTAAGATAGTACAGCAAAATGGAAAGACGCTTGGTGATATGTTCACCAATGGATCAACCTCGGAAGAAATATTCTACTATTTCAATGATACACTGTATCCTTCCATTGATGCCGCGGTACAGGATTTTAAGAGCGTTTCTTCAGGTTCAAAGGAAGCAGCGGCATCTGCATACCGAGCTGCTCTCATTATGGGTATAGTGCTTTCAACGCTTTCCATAATCATTGTTATCATGGTTATGATTTATATCGTTGACGTAAAGAAAAAACTATCCAAGTCTATTCTTGAACCTGTTGAAGAGATTTCAAAGGCTGCAGACGATATGTCCAGAGGAAATCTTAATATCAACATTGATTACACATCAGGAGATGAGCTTGGCAGACTTGCCAAGGATCTGAATGAGTCTACATCAATCACTGAACGTATTGTTGCTGATATCAGAGAAACCCTGAGGATTGTCGCTGATGGCGATTTCACACAGGGAACGCTTCATCCCGAGCTTTATAAAGAAGATTTTGCTCCTATAAAGGAAGCTCTTAATAATATTACAGAATCTCTTTCAGATACTCTTTCACGTGTTAAGGATTCGTCCAACCATGTATCTGAGGGTGCAAGTGGAATGAGCAGAGGGGCTACTGATCTGGCAGAAGGCGCTACAGATCAGGCTGCAGCCGTTGAAGAGCTGACAGCATCTGTTAATACAGTTACAGAACAGACCAAACTCATGGCTGAAACAGCAGAGAAATCCAGAAAGATGGCAGAGAAGGTTCGTGAGGATGCAGATGCCAGCGCTCGTAAGATGCATCTTGTAACAGATGCAATGGTAAGGATCACAGAGGCATCCAACGAGATTGAGCAGGTAACCAATTCAATCGAATCTATTGCAAAGCAGACTCAGTTGCTTGCTCTTAATGCATCTATCGAGGCTGCAAGAGCAGGAGAGTCAGGAAAAGGCTTTGCAGTTGTTGCTGAAGAAATCAGCACATTGGCAAGTCAGAGTTCTGAGGCTGCAAAGAATACTCATCAGCTTATTCAGGATACAATGGAAGAAATCAGAAACGGTAATGATGTTGTTGGAGAGACAACAGATGCCCTTCAGCAGATGCAGGCATCAGTTGAAGAAATTACCGGCATGATAATGGAAACCGGAGAGATGGCACAGAATCAGGCCACCAGCATGGAAGAGATCAACGAAGGTATCGATCAGATTTCCTCAGTAGTTCAGAGCAACTCTGAGACCGCTCAGGAATCCAGCAATGTATCCCAGACCCTCACCGAGCAGTCCGAAGACCTCAACAGAATGATCAACCAGTTCAAACTCAGATGACTTAGCGAATGACTTAGCGATGTATTTTATCATGAGCCACAAGTGACACGTTTAAAGGTTTCACTTGTGGCTTTTCTTATACTTTTTTGCTTTATCAATTTAAAGCGTTGACATACATGGTATTATTGTATACAATGATACGCAAGATTGAAATTAAGTCGTATAACCAATCTTACAATCACAGAAAAAATCTAATAGATTGAATTTTATTTAGCGCCGGTGGGGCCGGAAAACATATATGTTCCACGAAGCTGCTTTAAAAAACGTCGGTTCTTAGGCGGCGTTTTATGACGCCTTAGTACCGCTACGTTTTTTACAGAGCGAGAGCGCCAGCTGAGTGGAATATACATGTTTGCAGGCCAAAACGGTGCGAAGTTAACGCAACTACAGGAGGGAAAAATGCAGGATCAGACATTCCAGAACAGGCCAGTAACTATGAATGAGCACAACAATCTGTTACAGATTGAAGAGCATATGTATATTCTTGATGATGTTAAAAAACCTAATGTTTTCAGGAATATGTTCCCATATGATGAGGTACCCAAGATTCCTTTTAATGACAGAATCGTTCCTCATAATATGCCCAAGGATATCTGGATTACAGATACAACCTTCAGAGATGGACAGCAGTCACGTGCGCCTTATAGCACAGAGCAGATTGTAAAAATCTATGACATGATGCATGAGCTTGGCGGTCCTAACGGAATGATCAGAGCCAGTGAATTTTTCCTCTACAGCAAGAAGGACAGAGATGCGGTTTATAAGTGCATGGAGAGAGGCTATGAGTTCCCTGAGGTTACAAGCTGGATCCGTGCAAGTAAAGAAGACTTTAAGCTTGTAAAAGAGATTGGCATGAAGGAGACAGGCATCCTTGTAAGCTGTTCTGATTACCATATTTTCTTAAAGCTTAAGATGACAAGAAAACAGGCTCTTGAGCATTATCTTAGCGTAATCAGAGACTGCCTTGAAGAGGGAATCGCCTGCAGATGCCACCTTGAGGATATTACAAGAGCTGATATCTACGGATTCGTAGTACCTTTCTGTGTGGAGCTTATGAAGCTTCGCGAGGAGTATGGACTTCCTATTAAGGTTCGTGCCTGCGACACCATGGGCTATGGCGTTAATTTTTCAGGTGCTGTTATTCCAAGAAGCGTACAGGGTATCATTTATGCCATAAATACCAATGCCGGTGTTCCCAGTGAGCTTATTGAGTGGCATGGACATAACGATTTTTATAAGGCTGTTACCAACTCAACCACAGCGTGGCTCTATGGCTGTTCAGGCGTTAATGCTTCACTTTTCGGAATCGGAGAGAGAACAGGAAATACGCCTCTTGAAGCTATGATCTTTGAGTATGCTCAGCTTAAGGGCACTCTTAATGGAATGAATACTCAGGTTATTACTGATCTTGCCCGTTATTATGAGAAGGAGCTTGGTTATCATATTCCGCCTCAGACACCTTTTGTAGGTAAGAATTTCAATGTTACAAGAGCAGGAATTCACGCTGACGGACTTCTTAAAAATGAGGAAATCTACAATATTTTTGATACGGATAAATTCCTTGGAAGACCTCCGGTAAGTGCTGTTTCCAACACATCAGGTCTTGCAGGAATAGCACATTGGATCAACGTTCATTATCACCTTAAGGGTGATCAGGCTCTTGGAAAAGATGCTCAGATCGTACAGCTCTTGAAGGAGTGGGTAGATGGCGAGTATGAAAACGGCCGTGTAACCGTTATGTATGATGAAGAGCTTACAAGCAAGATTGATGAGGTATCCAAACTTATCGGAATAGAGATTACAGACGGAGCCGTTAAAACGCTGTAAGAGAGGGCTTATGAATAATAAAGATTTAAAGCAGGAAGTTACAGATAAATATTCTTTGAGGGGCCGTGTTTTTAACAGAATACGAGATGATATACTGAATGGAAAATACTCTGACGGTGAGGAGCTTAAGGAAGTTGCCATAGGTAAGGAGCTTGGCGTAAGCAGAACTCCTGTAAGAGAGGCACTTCGTCAGCTTGAGCTTGAGGGGCTTGTGCAGATTATTCCCAACAAAGGTGCATATGTCGTTGGGATAAGTGTTGAAGACATTCACGATATTTATATGATAAGGTCCAAGCTGGAAGGTCTTTGTGCAAGATGGGCCTGCGATAATATCACAGACGAGCAGATGGAAGAACTTGAAGAAATCGTGTATCTGGCAGATTTTCATGAGAGTAAGGGGCATTTGGAGCAGCTCGCCGAGCTTGATAACCGTTTCCATACAATACTCTATGAATCCTGCAATTCCAAAATGCTGGAGCATCTTTTGAAGGATTATCATCAGTATGTCTGGAGAATCAGGCAGAAAACTCTGTCGGGAAAACGCGGCAAGGATTGCAATAATGAACACAGAGCAATAATGGAAGCTATCAGGGATAAGAACCCCGATAAGGCTGAGGAATTTGCCAATAGGCATATGCGCAGTGCGTATGATAATATGGTAAAGAATGGTTTACTTAACTACAAAAACAATTGACCGGGAGGAGTAGAAATGGCAAAAGTACAGATGACAACACCCATCGTAGAGATGGACGGCGATGAGATGACCAGAATTCTCTGGAAGATGATTAAGGAAGAGCTGATTGAACCCTTTATCGAGCTTAAGAGTGAATACTATGATCTCGGTCTTAAATATCGTGATGAGACTGACGATCAGGTTACAATTGACAGTGCCAATGCCACAAAAAAATATGGCGTAGCTGTTAAATGCGCTACCATTACCCCCAACGCTGCACGTGTTGAGGAGTACGACCTTAAGAAGATGTGGAAGAGTCCCAACGGAACAATCCGTGCTATGCTGGACGGAACTGTTTTCCGTGCACCTATCCTTGTAAAGGGAATAGAGCCTAATGTAAAGACCTGGGAGAAGCCCATTACTCTTGCACGTCACGCTTACGGTGATGTTTATAAGAATGTAGAGATAGCTGTTCCCGGAGCAGGTAAAGCGGAGCTTGTTTTCACAGGCGCTGACGGAACAGAGATCAGACAGACAATCCAGGAGTTCGATGGCCCCGGAATCATTCAGGGAATGCATAATAAGGATGACTCCATAAAGAGCTTTGCAAAGGCATGCTTTGAATATGCCCTTTCAACCAAGCAGGATCTTTGGTTTGCAACAAAGGATACCATCAGTAAGACCTATGATGCCAGATTCAGAGAGATTTTCGATGAGACCTTTGCTAAGAATTATAAGAACAGATTTGATGAGGCAGGAATCGAGTATTTCTATACTCTGATCGATGATGCCGTTGCACGTGTAATGAAGTCCAAAGGCGGCTTTATCTGGGCATGCAAGAACTACGACGGCGATGTTATGAGTGATATGGTTTCATCTGCCTGCGGAAGTCTTGCAATGATGACCTCAGTTCTTGTTTCACCCGATGGAATCTACGAGTATGAGGCAGCTCACGGAACTGTTCAGAGACACTATTACAAGTATCTCAAGGGTGAGGAGACATCCACCAACCCTGTAGCAACTATTTTTGCATGGACAGGCGCTATGAGAAAAAGAGGAGAACTTGATGGAATTCAGGGGCTTATCGACTGGGCTGACAAGATGGAAAAGGCCACACTTTCCACTATTGAAAGCGGTCAGATGACAGGAGACCTTCTCCTTATTACCTCTAATCCAAATGCAAAAAAACTTAATTCCGAGAACTTTATCAAAGCTATCAGAAATACTTACGAATCAATGTAAATAAGCTTTGACAATGCTCAAATAATTTAATAAGGTATGATAGTAAACACGCATAAGCTGAGGGGAAAAATGCGTGTTTATTTATGCCCTATAGACAGTTTTAATAGAGTGGAGAAATACAATGGCTTTTTGTCTTAAAGATCTGTTGGAGTTCGATGACATTGTAATCCAATGTCACGACAATCCTGACGCTGATGCCCTCGCCAGCGGCTTTGCCCTTAAGTGGTATCTGAAAAAACATGGAAAAGATGCAAGATTCATATATGGTGGAAGATCTCCCATAAGTAAGAGCAATCTTGTTCTCATGAAGGAAAATCTTAATATTCCCGTAGAATTTGTAACTGAGCTTAAACCTCCGCAACTGCTTGTAACAGTAGACTGCCAGTATGGTGAGAGTAATGTTAAGCATTTTGATGCTGAGAATATAGCGACTATTGATCATCATCAGATATCCGGTACGCTTCCGGAAATGGCTGCCCTTAGGAGTAATTACGGCTCCTGCTCAACAGTAATCTATGAGCTTATGCAGCTGGAAGACATAGATATCAATGAAGATGTGAATATCGCAACAGCGCTTTACTACGGTCTTATGACCGATACCAGCGGATTTGAAGAGATATCTCACCCTTCTGACAGGGACCTTAGAGATTATGCCAGACCCCGTATGGCTGACATAGTTCTTTTCAAAAATTCCAATTTGTCCAAGGATGAGCTGGTTATAGCCGGGGATGCTCTTAAGCATGCCTATTATGACGAAGAGAGACTTTATGCCATCGTTGAGTCCAAGCCCTGTGACCCCAATATCCTTGGTATCATCAGTGACATGACTCTGGAAGTAGACAGCATAGATGCATGTCTTGTTTACAGTGTTATGCCCTTTGGCGTGAAGATATCCGTAAGAAGCTGTGTCAGAGAAATCAAGGCCAGCGAGCTTGCGGCATTTCTTGCGTCCGGATATGGCGGCGGTGGCGGTCATCTAATTAAGGCAGGAGGACTTCTTAAAAAGGACCTTCTTGAAAAGGCCGGCATAAGCTATGACAATGCTTCCATCAGGAGCTTCCTTGACGACAGGCTTAAAGATTATTTTGAGAATTCTGAGATTATCTTTGCAGGTGAGAAAGTTGAAGATATTTCTGAGTATGATCACTATATCAAGAAGGAACTGTCTCTTGGTTTTGTTCGTGCTGTAGATCTTGCTGCGCCCGGAACCAAGATTATGATCCGTACTTTGGAAGGCGATATAGATACCATCGTTGAAGAGGATATTTATATAATAATCGGTATAGATGGTGAGGTTTATCCCATAAGGAAAAAGAGATTTGACGAAAACTACACTCTTTCGGATGACGAGTATGTCTATCCGGGAGAATATGCTCCTTCAGTTATGAATCATGTTAGCGGTGAGAGAGTAAAGATTCTGCCTTTTGCAAGAAGCTGTGTATCAAGGGGCGGATGCGGCATTTATGCCAAAAAGCTGGACCACAGGGTAAAGGTATTTACTAAGTGGGATCCGGAAAAATACTATCTCGGTACAGAGGGTGATTATCTGGTTGTAAGAGCAGATGACCACTCCGATATGTATGTCATCGCAGAAGAAGTATTTAAGAAAACATATATCAAGGAGCAGGCATAATGAGATACGCTGCGTTTATCAGCTACAGACACACACCCGGTGACATGGAGATAGCAAAGAAGGTTCACACCGGGCTTGAAACATATAAGATTCCCAAGGGAGTAAGACAAAAGACAGGCAAAAATAAAATAGGACGAGTTTTCAGGGATCAGGAAGAACTGCCTATCGGAAGCGACCTGGATGATAATATTTCTCAGGCGCTTCGCGAATCAGAATTCCTGATCGTTATCTGTTCACCCAGAACACCTGAATCTTACTGGGTTTGCAAGGAGATTGAGACCTTCATAAAAATGCATGGCAGAAACCATATTCTGGCTGTACTTGTTGAGGGAGAACCCTCAGACAGCTTCCCTGCACAGCTCCTTGTTGATGAGAACGGAGAGTCCGTTGAGCCTCTTGCAGCTGATGTAAGAGGAACAACTCAGAAGGAGATAAACAAAAAGTTCAAGACAGAGATACTTCGTCTTGCGGCACCCATCATCGGATGTACCTATGATGAGCTTAAACAGCGTGACAGAGAGCGAAGAATTAAGAGGATGTCCAGTATCTTCGGACTTGCTGCATCAGGACTTACCCTTGCCGGAACTGCTTTTGGTATCTATAACGCCAATGTGGCTGAGCAGATGAAACAGCTGGCGGATGAAAAATCAAAGCTGGCTGAGGAGATAGCAATACAATACGATGGAAAGCTGGAAAATCAGTCCAGATTCTATGCAGAAGAAGCCCTTACTCTTCTTGATCAGGGAGCCCGTGAGGATGCCGCTTTGGTGGCAATCGAGGGACTTCCTTCAGAAGATAATGAAAGACCGTATGTGGCAGATGCAGAGTATGCTTTATCAAAGGTATTATATGCTTACAGTAATTCAAATGATTTTACTGTGGACAGAGTGCTTACACATGAGCTTCCTGTCAAATATATGAAGAGAATAGATGATTCATCAAAGCTTGTGACAATTGATGAAGGAAGCAGGGTCTATGTATGGGATACACAGGACTGGTCCCTTATGACTCAGATTGAGCCTGCCATAGATGATTTCAATTACTATGAGGATATCAAATACGCTGACGCCGACAGTACGGGCTTATTTGTGGCTGCTGAGCACAATGTCACTAAATATGATTTTGACGGCAATAAGTTATATGAGCTAAAGACTGATGACGTTATCGTACAGTGCGAAGTCTGCGCTGAACAAGGTAAGCTGATTCTTGTGGGACTTAGGTCCATTAGCATCATTGATACCAGTGATGGCTCTGAGATAGCTTATTTTGACAATGATACAGGTGCTTACTTCAGATCGGAAGGTAAATACATAGAGGAATATAATAAGTTCTATGTGTGTGGAGACAATAGCGATACAGACGGAGCCTGCGTTGCGATAGTTGATTTAAATGACAATACCTACAGAAGTGTTGAAGTTTCAGATGGAATTTACCTTGATTTTACAGTTACACAAAACGGCAGTATAGTCACACTTTATGGCAATAAAGATATGATCAGTGAGGGAATCACACAGCTTACTGTGGAACTCTTTAACTCTGATTATGAAAAGGTCTGGTCAAAACAGCTTGATGCCAACTACAAGAACCTTTTGACCTATTATGCAAATATCAGATCCAATACATACACAGAAAACGGCGTAACAAACAGTTATGTTTTAGTCACATCTGCTACATATGCTTTTGCTATTGATGAGAATACAGGTGACATTATTAAGAGCTTTAATCTTCCTGGAGATGCCACAATGGTTGCAATGACCGTTGATTCTCCCTATGGAAGGGTTGGATACAGACAGGGTAATATCGATTTTGTTGACTTTGTAGAAGGTCGAATCTATTCAGAATTTGAGATTCCAACCAATTTTGCCATTAAAGAAGCCTCACTTTTTAAGGATAAGATAATACTTAGTTCTTATTCAGCTGAGGAGTTATATGTTCTTACGTGGCATGACGCACCTGATCTAGAAGATTTTGTTACCTTTGAAAAGAAGGAAACACCAAGCATGACATCGCCGGATGGTTTATATTTTGCAACTACCGATTATGGCGAATATACCAATGTTAACTTCTATGATAAGGATGGAAAAGAAATCTATTCCTTTGATGAGGGAGAGTTTATCTATAGTGTCCATCTTTTTAATGATAAGGCTATTTTGCAGGATAAGCGCAGCTTTTGGATAATCAATCCCTATGAAGGTACCTGTGAAGAGATCACCCTTGAAGAGCTGGGCATTGATATGTATACATATAACATGACACTTTCAAAGGATGGTACAGGCGCTGCTGTATGGAATTCAAGGGATTTGGCAGCTGTTGACCTTGATACCAAAAAGGTAATGATTGAGGGATCAACGAAATCAAATATCGGTAAGGTACTTATAGACTCAGGCCTTAAGAAGCTTTATGTATCTGAAGGAAAAGATGTTCTGTATGAGATTGATATCGAGGGTAAGACTACAAAGGATTTTAATGACGAGAATTTGAGCACGGTAGCTAACAGCTACACCAAAGATTTCATTGCACTTAGTCCGGATGATAAGCATATCGCTATCTGTTGTAAGGATGGATATGTAAGGCTTGTAAGTACTGAAAACTATGAGACCGAGGCAAAGATTCCGCTTCAGTCATATCTTAGCGCATTTATCGGATTTACAGATGACGGCACTCATATAATCATGCAGGGAGATGATTATAAGATCCGTATCTGGGACATAGAAAATGAATGCACTGCGTCGTCTATTGACACTTCAGCAACAGTACGACAGATCATCTGTGATGAAGAGGATGGCCTTATGGCATTGTCTGTGGGTTACGGAACAATGATTTATGAAACTCAGGGTTATGGATGTGTTGGATTTGCTCAGGAGGGTATGTTTTATTTAAAGAGCAACAACTCAATTCTTGTAAGCAGTGATCAGACAAAGGTTAAGAGGACTTATTATAAGAACTACAAGCAGCTTGTGGAAGAGGCCAAGAGACAGTTCCCCGGAGCTGAGCTCACTGAAGAAAAGAAGGCAAAATACAATATAAATTAATGGGAAAATGTATTAAAATGTGCAGAGAAGGTATTTTAGGAGGTATTTAGGGTATGGCAAATTTTAAGACAGTAAAAAATGAGGGCGGACCCACACTGGGTGTTACAAGTGCGCCTGTCATTGAGAAGGATGGGTTATTTTTCAGAGATCTTGAGCGCACAGGAGAGCTGGTTCCATATGAGGACTGGAGACTTTCTCCCGAGGAGAGAGCAAAAGATCTGGCATCAAGGATGACTGTTGAAGAAATCGCAGGTCTTATGATGTACAGTGCGCATCAGATAGTTCCCGCTGAGGGTGGTGGCTGGTTCCCTGCAACCTATAGGGGAGGTAAGACTCTTGCAGAGAGCGGCGCTGATGAATGGGAGCTTACAGATCAGCAAAAGAAGTTTCTTACTGAGGATCATGTGAGATATGTTCTTGCCATGGTTCTTAAGAACGGTGAAATTGCTGCTAAATGGAATAACGAGATGCAGGCACTTTGTGAGGAGATGCCTCATGGTATTCCTGTAAATACAAGTACTGATCCAAGACACGGCGCAGGCAGTGCATCTGCTGAGTTTAAGACAGAGGCAAAGGGCACAAGTAAATGGCCCCTTGGACTTGGCCTTGCAGCAACATTTTCAGCTGACACAGTAAAGAACTTTGCCCGTATTGCAGCAAGAGAGTACAGAGCACTTGGTATTACAACAGAGCTGGGACCTCAGATCGATCTTGGAACTGAGCCCAGATGGATGAGAGTATCAGATACCTATGGTCCTTCCAGCAAGCTTGTAACAGAATATGCAAAGAATTACTGTGAAGGACTTCAGAATGACCCTGAGGCAGATGGCTGGGGCGAGACCAGCGTAGCAGCCATGGTTAAACATTGGCCGGGCGGCGGCCCCTGCGAGGCAGGAAGAGATGCACATTATGCTTACGGTAAGTTTGCTGTATATCCGGGAGATAATCTTAAGGAGCACTTAAAGCCTTTCCTTGAGGGTGCATTTAAGCTTGATAAAACAGGTGAGGCTTCAGCAGTAATGCCGTATTATACAATCAGCTACGGCGTTGATCCTTCAGGCAAAAACGTAGGAAACAGCTATAGCAAATACATAATCGGTGATCTTTTAAGAGATAAATACGGTTATAAGGGTGTAGTATGTACAGACTGGGGCATCACACAGGATCCTAATCCAAAGCTTGATTCCTTTGGTTCAAGATGCTTTGGTACAGAGGATTTATCCGAGGCAGAGAGACACCTTTGCATCATCGAGAACGGTGTTGACCAGTTTGGCGGCAATAATGATATTAAGCCTATTCTTGAAGCTTATAAGATTGGCTGCGAGCGTCATGGTGAGGATGCCATGAGAAAGCGCTTTGAGGAAAGTGCTGTAAGACTTCTTTTAAACAGCTTCAGATGCGGACTTTTCGAGAATCCTTATCTTGATCCCGAGGAGAGTAAGAAAGTACTTGGCTGCGATGAGTTCGTAAAAGAGGGCTTCGATGCTCAGCTTAGAAGTATCGTAATGGTTAAGAATAATGGCGTTCTTCCTGTAAGCGGACGAAAGAAGGTTTATATCCCCGGAAGACATATCGATGCTCATAAGGGCTTTATGAGAGATATGATGCCTGCCATGGATATCCCGGGAGCAAATCCTGCAGATGTAACACCTTTCTATGATGTTACAGATGATCCTGCAGAGGCAGATATGGCTATTTGCTTCATTGAAAGTCCTATCAGCGACGGATATACTGAGGAGACAGGTTACAGACCTGTGACCCTTCAGTACAGACCTTATACAGCAGATGCTGCAAGAGAGGTCAGCATTGCAGGCGGAGATTTCCGTGAGGAGTCAAATAACAGAACCTACAAAGGAAAGTCCAACACACCTGCCAACGAAAGCGATCTTGATCTTGTAATTAAGGCAAGAGAGCAGATGGGTGATAAGCCCGTCATTGTATCTATCAGAATGAATAATCCCTGCATGGTTTCTGAATTTGAGAAATATGCAGATGCGATCCTTGTTAACTTTGGAGTTGAGACAAAGGCTACACTTACCATCGTGAGCGGTGGCGCAGAGCCTTCAGCAATGCTTCCAGTTCAGCTTCCTGCTGATATGGAAACAGTTGAGAAGCACTGTGAGGATAAGCCCTTTGATTACACTCCTTACACTGATTCTGTAGGTAATACCTATGACTTTGGTTTTGGCCTTAACTTTAGCGGTGTTATCAGGGATGATAGATACGAAAAATATGTATCTAACAGATAAGTTTTTGAAAATCAGAGGTTTACACAATGATCTTAAATTGTCATGATCTCTCAAAGTCGTTTGACGGAAAAGACATTCTGAAAGGAGTGTCTTTTCATATTGAGGATAATGAAAAAGCAGCAATAGTAGGAATTAACGGTGCAGGCAAGACTACACTCATCAGAATGCTTATTGGAGAGCTGACTCCGGATACCGGAACAGTTACACTTTCCAAGGATGTGACAGTTGGATATCTTGCACAGAATCAGAATATCGACAGCGCTCACAGTATCTACGAAGAACTTCGTGAGATGAAAAGAGATGTTATTAATCTCGAAAAGGAGATTCGCAGTGCTGAGGCACAGATGGATGTGCTTCGAGGCGAAGAGCTGGACAGACTGATGGACCGTTATGCCCAGATGAATCACGAGTTTCAGCTTAAAAACGGCTATGCCTGGGAGAGTGAAGTAATAGGCGTTGCCAAGGGACTTGGTTTTTCAGAAGAGGAATTCGATAAGAGAATTTCCACTCTTTCAGGTGGTCAGAAGACCAGAGTGGCTCTCGGTAAGCTCCTTCTTCAGAGTCCTGACCTGATAATCCTTGATGAGCCTACCAACCACCTTGATATGAATTCCATCAAGTGGCTTGAAGGTTATCTTATGAATTACAAGGGTGCTGTACTTATCGTATCCCACGATAGATATTTCCTTGACCGTATAGCACAGAAGATAATTGAGATTGATCAAACAAGTGCTGAGGTATATCAGGGTAATTACACAGCCTATGCACATAAGCGTGAGAAGATCAGGGCAGCTAAGCTTAAGGCATACCTCAATCAGCAGGCTGAGATTAAGCATCAGGAAGAGGTCATTGACAAGCTAAGACAGTTCAACAGGGAAAAGAGCATTAAAAGGGCTGAGAGCAGAGAGAAGATGCTTGATAAGATTGAGCGTCTTGAAAAGCCCACAGAAGTTCGTGATGACATGAGAATCACTCTTACTCCTTCCTGCGTAAGCGGTAATGATGTAATGAATGTTGACTCTATTGCCAAATCCTTTGGTAATGAGAAGCTGTTTGAGAATATAAGCTTTGAAATTAAGCGCGGTGAGAAGGTGGCAATTATCGGTGACAACGGAACCGGTAAGACCACAATGCTTAAGATAATTAATGGCATGGAATCCCTTGATGCCGGTGAAATAACACTGGGTGTAAAGGTTCATGTAGGATATTACGATCAGGAGCATCAGGTACTTCACAATGAGAAGACTCTTTTTGAAGAGCTCTCGGATGCTTATCCATCCATGAACAATACAGAGATCAGAAATACTCTTGCTGCATTTTTGTTTACAGGTGATGATGTATTTAAGAGAATCGGAGACCTCTCAGGCGGTGAGAAGGGCAGAGTATCTCTTGCAAAGCTTATGCTTTCAGATGCCAACTTCCTTATCCTCGATGAGCCTACAAACCACCTTGATATCACCAGTAAGGAGATATTGGAGGATGCCATTAGCGGCTACGAGGGCACTGTTTTATATGTAAGCCACGACAGATATTTCATCAATAAGACTGCTACCAGAATCCTTGATCTTACCCATGGAAGAATGATCGGTTACATTGGTAACTATGATTACTACCTTGAGCACTGTGAGGAGCAGACCGCAAGAATCTTAAATGAAAGCGGCAGTGCATCTTCCTTTGGAAGAGGGATAGAGATGGCATCAGAGGATGCAGCAAAGGGCAATTCCTTTGGTAAGCTTGCAGGCTCATCCCAGCCTGTGCAAAAAGAGAGCGCAGGAGCAGCCGACTGGAAAGCTCAAAAGGAAGAACAGGCTAAAAAGCGTAAGATTGAAGCGGCCCTTAAGAAGTGTGAAGAGGAAATTGCTAAGCTTGAGGAGAGGAATGAGAAGATCAACGAAGAACTATCTGATCCTGAGGTAGCAACAGATCTTTTGAAGGTGAGAACGCTATCTGATGAGCTTGGCGCCAACGAGGAGAAACTAAGCGCTCTTTATGACGAATGGGCCGAGCTTAGTGAATAAAATAGGATTTCGATTGAGAAATCCTTGCGCATAAGCAGTATTTAGAATCAATAAGTTAGTAAAAGTAAAAGAGCATTCGCAGGATTAAGTCTTACGAATGCTCTTATTTTCTGCTTTATAATGTTCGAATTTCAGGCAAATGCATCAAATGAACTACCGACCTGGCTATAGGAATAACCACCCATATCTCTGCCGTAGCCAACTGTCATGCCGTTATATTTTGATGCGATATTGTTGAACTGCTGGCTTACTCTCTGGGTCTCTTCCTGACCATCTGTGCTGGCAACTTCGCCAACTTTTACTTCCTGTGCGTTTGGATATACCACAGGAGCAACTGTAGATATGTTCCCAACAGCCTTATGCTCATCATAAACATCGGAAACCGGTGCCTGATTGGAGAGAGCATAATTCATTGGCTGTGTTTGATACATACTATATCCACTTATTCCGCCAATTGACATTCCCATATATTTCTACCTCTATAGTCTGTAAGAACACCCATTTACAGACAATAGAATTATAAAATATATTCCTTAAAATATTATAAACTTGCTCTTAAAGAAAACCGAAATATGCCTGTTTTTGAAAGAAAAATTCAGTATTTTTGAAACTTTTTGAATGTAGAGTTCGCAGATTGACTAATTTTTAACAGATAGTATAATCTATATAGAACTAAATACCTATAATGACAACGGAGGAAGTATGGCGGAGAAAGAAATCTCGCAGGCAGTTATCGGCAGACTGCCGCGCTACTTCAGATATCTGGGAGAACTTAAGGAGCAGGGAATCGAGAGAATTTCTTCTCAGGATCTCAGTGATCTGATGAAAGTAACAGCCTCACAAATAAGGCAGGACTTTAATAATTTCGGAGGTTTTGGGCAACAGGGATATGGGTATAATGTCGAATATCTTTATGATGAGATCGGTAAGATCTTAGGTCTCGGAAGAGAACATACTCTTATCATTATCGGCGCAGGCCACTTAGGACAGGCGCTTTCAGGTTACAATAATTTCTTCAACAGAGGATTTATTTTCAAAGGTGCATTTGACCTTAATCCCGAACTTCACGGAAAGAAAATAAGAAATATCGAAATTCGTCCTATCGAAGAGATGGAGCAGTTTGTAAGAGATAATAAGATTGAGATTGCTGTGCTTGCAATTCCCAAGGACCAGGCTGTCAAAATGGCAGAGAGACTGGTTAATTGTGGTATCAAAGCGATCTGGAATTTTGCTCACGTGGACCTGGATGTTCCTGAGAATGTTCAGGTTGAAAACGTTCATTTATCTGATTCCCTTATGAAGCTTTCTTATGGAATCGACAGATATGAGAAGAGTCAGGTAAAGACCAGGAAGTAACCGTTTTCTTATGACGGGGGAATGCCTATGGCAAAAGATACAAATAATTACTCGGAGGCCCTTATCGGCAAGGACATTCCTATTTTGTCCAAGGATGAGAGGTGGCAAAAGCTTTTCATACTGAGTCCCAAGACAGATAAGATAAAGAAACTTGAGGCTGAGCTTAATAAGCTTGTGGATAAGCAGGAAAAGACCAGGGAAAAGATTAAGGATATAAAGCGTCTTAAAAAGAGGCTTCTTGGCGAGATAGTTACTCTGAGGGATGATGCCGATAAGAATCCGAAGCAGAGGAAAAAGATCGAAGCCCAGATTGATGACCACACAAGGCTCATCAAGGAAAGCAACGAGAAAATCGAAGAATGCGAAGACGAAATGCTTGGGCTTCCAAGAGAGATTTACAAGACAGATGTTGACCTAATGGTTGAGACCATGAACGTTTTTTATGGCAGAATGGATGCCAATACGGTTGAGATTCAGGCCATAGATGAGTGGGTATCCAAGGTCAGGGTGCAGCTTAAGAAAAATATCGTTCGCATGCAGGAAAAGGAAATCGAGAATTTCAATGTTTATTCCTACATGCATGATATTTTCGGACCGGAAGTAATAGACCTGTTTGATCTTAGATATGACCCTGAGAGACGTCATCCCGTGATTCCTAAGGATGGGATGAGAGTTGAGAATGGAATAGTCATTGAAGATGAAAAGTTTACAGATACTTGATAAAAAATCAAAATTTGCAGTTAATGCCGCGGAAATGCGAAGATGTGATAACACCACAATTGAGCATTTCGGCGTTCCTCAGGATGTCCTTATGGAACGTGCGGCGCTTTCTTTATGTGAAGCTGCCATAGAAAAATGCCCTAAGGGCGGAAGCGTAGTTGTGTTTGCAGGTACAGGGAATAACGGCGGCGACGGAGTTGCTGCGGCAAGACTTTTGTATCAGGCAGGAATAGATGTGGCGCTTCTTTATGTGAATCACAAAAAGGGCAGAAAGAGCGACGCCCTTAAAAGACAGGTCAGTATCGCAGGGAAATATGGAGTACCAGCCTACTATTTGGAAAAAGCAGATAACCCCAAGTGGCTTGTAAAAAAGAGTGACGTCGTTATCGATGCAATGCTTGGAACAGGCTGCAGCAGGTCTCTTGGCGACGAATATGAGAAGGCTGTTATGCTGATAGATGAAGTATGCGCTGAGTCTGAAAAGAGACCCTACGTGATCGCAGCTGATATCCCTACGGGTATTAACTCGGATAACGGTCAGATTTGCGGTTGCTGCGTAACAGCGGACATGACAGTTACCTTTGAATATGTAAAGCTTGGTCAGCTTCTTTTCCCCGGCAGTGAATATGTGGGAGAGCTTAGGCTTTTCGAAGTTGGAATAACTGAGGATGGATTTTTATCTGATTATCCTGCGTACAAATACATAGACAGAAATGCCTCTGTTAACGAGCTGATTCCAAAGAGGTCACCTTCGGGAAATAAAGGGACTTTCGGAAAGGTGCTTATTGTGGCAGGTAGCAGGCGTGTCAGCGGTGCATGCATTATGGCTGCTGAAAGTGCCCTAAAAAGCGGCGCCGGAATGGTTCGAATTTTTACTGAAAAAGCTAATCTTAGCGCTGTGCAGACGCTTCTCCCTGAAGCTATGTCAGATGTTTACGACGAAGATGATACCGATGTTTTGAAAAAGATAAGAGATGCGCTGCCCGGGGCTATTGACTGGGCTGATGCTGTGGTATGCGGCCCCGGTATCGGAACGGGTGAGATAGGAAAAGAGCTGCTGAGGACAGTGCTTAAGGGCCTTGATAAAAAGCTGGTTCTTGATGCGGATGCTATAAGTATTCTTGCAAATGATAAGGAGCTTAGGGATAAGTTCAGGCTTTATCGTGGGGATAAGGTGCTTACACCGCATCTGGCCGAGTTTTCAAGACTGGCGGGCGAGAACCTTAAAAAGTGCAGGGAGAATATTCTGACATTGCCCTGCATACTTGCAAAAGATTTTGATGCGAGTATCATATGTAAAGACGCCAGAAGTGTGATCACTGACGGCAATAGAAATTATATTAATATCAGCGGAAATGATGGTATGGCCACTGCAGGCAGCGGTGATGTGCTGGCAGGGCTTCTTGGTGCACTGTGCTGCCGCGAATATGAAGATATTTTCAGTGCTTCCGTAATCGGATGTTTCCTTCACGGAAAAGCAGGAGATATAGCTGCTGACAGACATGGAAAATGTGCCATGACTGCAAGAGATATTTCAGAAGCGCTTCAGGATATTTTTGCTGATAAGACAGAGGTTTTGAAGTAACAATGTTGGAAGAATACTCAAGAGTTTACGCTAAGATCAATCTGGATGCTATCCATTCAAATGTAGAAAATATGTACAATGCAATGCCGCGGGGAACAAACATCCTCGCGGTTGTTAAAACTGACGGGTACGGACTTGGGGCTGTGCCGATTTCCAGAATGCTCATGAAGGAGCCCTATGTATGGGGCTTTGCCACAGCAACAGCTGAGGAGGCATTTGAGCTTAGAGAGGCAGGAGTAAGCAAGCCTATTCTTGTGCTTGGATACACTTTTCCCTATGCCTACGACAGAATGCTCAAGGAAAATATCAGACCTGCAGTATTTAGATATGATATGTTAAAGCAGCTCTCTGAGCGCGTTAAAAAGCGCAGAGGCCAGGGCGGAAGCGAAGTTTTTCATGTACATGTGGCTGTTGACTGCGGAATGAGCAGAATAGGTGTAAGACCTGATGATCAGGGACTTTCTCTTTTTAAGACTGCTCTGGCAACAGATGGAATCGAAGTTGAGGGTATTTTTACACACTTTGCAAGGGCAGATGAGGCTGACCTTACCAACGCCCATGAGAGTCTTAAGAAGTTTCAGGATTTCGTAAACAGGGTAGAAAAAGAGACCGAGTATCACATTCCGATAAAGCACTGCTCCAACAGTGCCAGCATAATTGAGATGCCCGAAGCACACATGGATATGGTGCGCTGCGGTGTTACCATGTACGGCATGTGGCCATCAGATGAAGTAAGCAGGGATAAGATAAAGATAAGACCTGCGTTATCTTTGTATTCGCATATTTCATTTATAAAGGATATTCCTGAGGGCACACCTGTAAGCTATGGCGGTACTTTTATAGCAGATAAGAGAATGCGTATTGCAACTATTCCTGTTGGTTACGGCGATGGTTATCCAAGAAGCCTCTCAGGTGGCAAGGGATATGTGCTGATTCATGGTGAGAAGGCCAGAATCCTTGGCCGCGTCTGCATGGATCAGTTTATGGTGGATGTATCCCATATTCCCAATGCAAAAGAGGGAGATGAAGTTATCCTTATCGGCGAGAGCGAGAAGGAATTTGGAGAAAAAGAGTCAGAGAAGATTACTATCGAGGAGCTGGGCGAGATCAGCGGAAGATTCAACTACGAATTTGCCTGTGATCTTAATCACAGAGTTCCGAGACTGTATGAGAGAGGTGGAAAGATATTGGGGATGGCGGAGCTGTAATAACTCCGCTAAAATATAAGCATGATTTCGGTATTTTTTGAGTTTGTTACCAGGATCCTAATTTGGATCTTTAAGAATATATTTGAGATGATCTCATTTTTTATGCGCCAGATATTCCGTCTGCTGCGCATGTTTTTTGTTGCGCTTCCTGTTACAGCGCTTGTCTATTCGGTTTTCCTGATATTGTTAATAGTGTCATTGTTTGCAGGTGACGGCTTTTTGGCAGCATTTCCTGTTCGGATAAGTTCAGGTGTTGCAAGGGCTGCGCTTGTAAAAGTCGCTTCCGATTATCTGGGATTGATGTCAAAGTACGGCGGGACGATGATGTTTTTCGTACTGTTATTTCTTGCATTAATTCTTATTATCCCCATAGGCTTCATATTGATTGCGGCAAGTGCTTTTTCGTTCTGCGGAAGATTTCTTGTTTTTGCGCTTCTTGCAGATGTGGCTATTTATTTATTTGGTTCTGTCATAACAGGACGAGGGTTTATGGATATGGCCGTAGGCAGGTATAAGCTGTTGTTTCCGGGAGCAGGACATAAAATTGATCAGAAAAACTACAACAGCTGGCTTCGCCGCCACAGCAGAGAATTCGAGGATGACACCTTCGGGCAGTCACAGTATGATGAACCCAGAAATCCACGCTCCAAAGCTGAAGAATTCTACGAAGTAGACGAATATGATGAAGACTACGATGATGAGTACGACGAAGGCTATTACGAAGATGATGAAGATTCCGAGTACGACGATTATGATGAGGCCTATGACGACTATGAAGACGACTACGATGATCGCATAGAAGATAAGTCATATAACCGTCATAAACAATCTCGCAACAGTGGTCCTTCACCTAAAGCCGAACCTGTCGGTACCTTCAATTTCTTTGCTGGTTGTAATTCTCGTGAATCCGCCGACCGCAAGTACAAGCAGCTTGTAAAACTTTACCATCCCGACAACATGGACGGCGACACCTCCGCACTGCAGGAAATAAACGTACAGTATGGCGAAATTAAGAAGAAATTCAGGGCATGAAAAAGCCCTCCAATAGGTGAGAAGATTTGATTCAAGGCCATTCAGGGAAATATGTATAGTCCACGAAGCTGTTTATAAAAACGCCGGTACTTAGGTGGCGTCCTTTGACACCTTAGTACCGATACGTTTTTAACAAAGCGAGAGCGTCAGCAGAGTGGACTATACATATTTACAAGGAATGGCCGTGTAAGGAATACTCCCACCCAAAGGAGTGCCTTTTCATGCCCCATTTCTTGACTGGAATGGGCTAAAATGCTATATTTTATCTTGACGCATTTTGCAATCATGAATAAAAGGAGATGAAATTTAATGGACGACGATGGGCCTACTGCCACTGCTTTTTTACTGATATTTGTAGTGATGATACTAATAGATGTGCTGTTTTACGGATTTGGCGCCTCTATTGAGAATCTTAAGCCTGAAGACATTAACAGACTGGATAAAGATAAGGACGATAACGGTTCTGCCCACCTCATCAAGAGAAATGGCAAGAATGCTGAGAAAATCCTTGAAATCCTGGATCACCCAGGACGCTATATCAATACCATCCAGCTGGTAACACTGCTTGTTAATATGTTTTTCGGACTTACCTATGTCAGGGAACTTAGCAGTTTCACATTTGGACTCATAGGCGGTTATATTCAGAACGTAGTTGCTGCACAGATTATTTCTTATTTTGTAGCGGTTATGGTTCTAATGTATGTAGTACTTACCATAGGCGTGCTGATACCAAGGAAGCTTGGCGCGAGATACCCTGAGAAATGGGCTCTTGTGTGCGTAGGAGCAATCAGTGCAATCATAAAGATTCTCAGTCCTTTTACCGGGATTGTCAGATTCACTGCTATGGCTATTCTCAGATTATTCGGTTTCCATTGGGAAGCAGATGAGAATGATGTCACAGAAGAAGAGATCAAATCCATGGTTTCGGAAGGTCAGGAACAGGGTGTTCTGCAGGATTCCGAGGCTGACATGATCAGTAATATTTTCGAATATTCTGATAAGCAGGCCAGAGATATCATGACCAATCGTAAGGCTATGGTTTGTATTGACGGTAATACCACATTAAATGAGGCTGTAAACTTCATGCTTGATATGAACAACAGCCGTTTTCCTGTTTATCTCGATAATATTGATCACATCATTGGTATCCTTCATATCAGGGATGCAATGAAAAGACTTTCTGAGCATATAGATGATGACACACCGCTCAGGAAGACAAGAGGTCTCCTTCGTTCACCCAAGAACGTTCCTGAGACCAGAAATATTGATACACTTTTCCACGAGATGCAAAAGTCCAAAACTCAGATGGTTATAGTAATCGATGAGTACGGACAGACTGCGGGACTTGTTTCCATGGAGGATATCATCGAGGAGATCGTTGGTAATATCATGGACGAGTATGACGAGGAAGAGGATTACATCGAGGCTACATCCAATGCGGATGAGTTTATCATTGAAGGCAAGACGCCACTTGAGGACCTTGAGGAGAAATTCGGACTTACCTTTGACGATGAGGAGTTCGAGACAGTAAACGGACTTTTGATTTCAAGGCTCGACAGAATTCCGGAAGAGAATGAGGATTTCACTGCACAGATAAGCGGATATTCATTCAAGATTCTTTCGGTCAAAAATCACATGATCCAAAGCGTTCTGGTTAAAAAGATAAAGGATGATGAGTCCTTGGAAGAATCAGACGATCAGGAATATAAAGCAATTTAGTATTTTTAGGAGGACAATATGTCAGGACATTCAAAATTTGCGAACATTAAGCATAAGAAAGAGAAAAATGACGCTGCCAAGGGTAAGATTTTCACAGTTATTGGACGTGAGATCGCAGTAGCAGTTAAGGAGGGCGGCCCTGATCCGTCCAATAACTTCAAGCTCGCACAGGTAATCGCTAAGGCTAAGGCAAACAACATGCCTAACGATACAATCGAGCGTGGTATCAAGAAGGCTGCAGGTGCTGACGGAAGCGTTAACTATCAGACACTTACATACGAAGGATATGGCCCCGGCGGTACAGCTATCATCGTTGATACACTTACAGACAATATCAACCGTACAGCAGCTAATGTAAGAGCAGCTTTCTCAAAGGGTAACGGTAACGTTGGAACACCCGGCTGTGTATCTTACATGTTCGATAAAAAGGGTCAGATTCTTATCGATAAGGAAGAGTGCTCTGTGGGTTCAGATGACCTTATGATGCTGGTTCTTGATGCTGGTGCTGATGATTTCAATGAAGAAGATGACAGCTACGAGATCCTTACAACTCCTGAAGCTTTCCAGGGCGTTGTTGAGGCTCTTGATAAGGAGAAGATCGTTTCTGCATCAGCTGAGATCACAATGATTCCTCAGAACTACGTTGAGGTTACAGACGAGAACAACGTTAAGTGCATTCAGAGAATTCTTGATATCCTTGAAGAGGATGACGATGTACAGGCTGTTTATCACAACTGGGATGACAGTACAGCAGAGTAAATAAAAATTTAATGGGACGTGGGGAGGCCTTGAGATGAAGCTTAAAAAGACATGGATTGGGATTTGTGTCTTCGTAATCTATACAGTAGGAATAATCTTTGCTACAGGAGTTACAGGCTTTATTTCAGGGCTTTTTCCTGTTTATGACAAAAGAATGGTGACAGCTCTGATAGTAGCGGCGCTTGCAGTAATAGCGCTGGTGGTTTCGGCAGTTGGTATTACCATCGGAAAAGCTTTGAATAAAAACTCCGGATCGGATATAAAATGGGCACCGGAGATAATACTCCCGATAATCCTTTTTATCGCAGGAGGCTGCGTTTATACGTGGTACATAAACGGTATTATGCCCATAACCGGAGATATGAAGCTCTTTGAGAGTGCCCTTGTAACAAAAGATGGCGTAAAAGCTGTACCTGGCAGTATTCTTGGTAGCTTCTATGTATCAGGACTCAATATTTTTATGAGCTTCCTTGGCAATGAGCTTAAATCTGTTCTGATTTATCAGCTTGTACTTAGGATGATAATGCTTATTGCTTTATACTTTGCACTCAGGAATTCAATAGGAATTTTTGGAGCGCTTGCGGGATCCATTGCTACTGTAGCAATTCCCTTATTTGGTTTATCCATTAAGCATGTGTATGCAGGAAATATGTTTTTTGCGCTTGTAATGCTTGATGCTATGTTGGTTGTTTTGTTTGCAAAAAGTGTTTCAATATCAGATTCCATAAAGCCCTATCATGTGATCCTTGGCATCTTAACAGGTGCACTTACAGGTTTTGCTGTATATGTTGATCTTGCAGCTGTAGCGGTTATTGTTTGCATGATCGCAGCACTTTTTAGCGACGAGGAAGAGTTTTCATTTAAATCGGCAGTTGTCGATGTCATTATATTTATTTTGGCAGGACTTATTACATTTGGATGCTCAGTATACTTCATTGGAGGTATGAGACCTTTCTATGTAAGTTTCTTTGAGTATGCGAACAGATTTTATGGAATGAACAACAGTGCATGGTTTGCATCGGTTTCAGCATCCTGGTGGAATCTTGTGATCTCACTTGGAATGCTTGGCGGTGCTATTGCAGTTATATTTGGTTTTATTTTCTCAAAGAGAAACGAGAGAATAGTACCATGGCTTTTCTTCACAGTAGTTTCTTGCGTTCTTTCAGTGGTTTGTGGAAGCACGGTGATCAACTATGATATGTATCTTTTCCTTATGCTTAGTATTCTTGTGGGCTGCGCAGTATCATGCTTTGCTTACAAAGATAAGCAGCCGGTTGTAGAGAAGGCATCAGCTACAGAAGCTGTTAAAGAGCCTGAGGCTAAAGAAGAAAACGAAGATAAGATTGCAGAGACCGTTGAACCTGAAGATAAAGATATCAGAGAGGTTGTAATGCCGGAAGAAAACAAAGAAAACAAAGAAAACCCTCGCTTTGTTCCTGAGGGTATGGTGCTTCCTACAGGAGATGAGGACGAGGAGAATCTTGTTCCCAACTTCAACATGAACAGACCTGAGATGGAGAACATCGGCATTCTCTCGGTTGGTAAGAAGGAAGAAAACACCGGCTGGAAGGTTGTTTGTTCTGAGGATGACACAGAAGAGCCTGAAGCTACTGAGATAACCGATGAAGCTACTGAAATCGCTGATGAGGCGGAAATGGTTGTAGAAGCTAAGAAAGATGACTTTGATATCAGCATCGACCCCGATGATGATTTTGATATTTGATTTTAGATATAAACGCTGCCGATGGCAGTAAATTGTAAGAAAAAGAACGAGGAACACGAATGAGAGTTGAAGAGCTTGCCGCTTACGAGGTATTAGAGAAAAGAAGAATAGATGATCTTAATTCTGAGAGCTATATTGTCAGACATAAAAAGACAGGCGCCAGAGTTGCTCTTCTTTCAAATGATGATAATAACAAGGTTTTTTATATAGGATTCAGAACTCCGCCCAAGGATTCTACAGGTGTTGCTCACATAATCGAGCACACTGTTCTTTGCGGTTCTAAAGAGTTCCCTATTAAGGATCCTTTTGTAGAGCTTGTAAAGGGCTCTCTTAATACATTTTTAAATGCCATGACATATCCGGATAAGACTGTTTATCCCGTGGCAAGCTGCAATGATACAGATTTTCAGAATCTGATGCATGTTTATCTTGATGCAGTTTTTTATCCCAATATTTATAAGACTAAAAAGATATTTGAGCAGGAAGGCTGGCACTATGAGATGGAGAATGAGGATGATGACCTCACCATCAATGGTGTTGTTTATAACGAAATGAAAGGCGCCTTTTCATCTGCCGATGAAGTTGTTGCCAGAGATATAAGGAAATCACTTTTCCCTGATACCACATACGGAATAGAGTCAGGCGGAGATCCTGATGAGATATATGAGCTTAAGTATGATGATTATCTTGATTTCCATAGGAAGTATTATCATCCTTCAAACAGCTATATCTATCTCTATGGTGACATGGATATGGCAGAAAAGCTCGATTATATAGATAAAAACTACCTTTCAGCTTTTGATAAGATCACTGTTGATTCTGAGATTGAGCTTCAGAAGAGCTTTGATGGCAGGAAATATCTTGAGAGCCAGTTCCCTATTATGAAGGGCGAATCCACAGAGGATAACACGTATCTGACTCTTAATTATGCAGTTGGAAGCAGTCTTGATCCCAAGCTCTATATCGCATTTGATGTTCTTGACTATGCGCTTTGTTCTGCCCCCGGTGCGCCTATTAAGCAGGCCCTCACCGATAAGGGAATAGGAAGTGAGATTTTCAGTGAGTACGACAACGGCGTAAGACAGCCGGTATTTTCAATAGTTGCAAAGAATGCTAATCCTGAACAGAGAGACGAGTTCCTTAAGACAATCGAGGACGTTCTCAGAGATCAGGTTAAGAGCGGAATAGATAAAAAGGCTCTACTGGCCGGTATCAATGCAGATGAGTTCAAGTACAGAGAGGCTGATTTTGGAAGATTCCCCAAGGGACTTCTCTATGGCCTTCAGGTTTTGGACAGCTGGCTTTATGATGACATGAAGCCCTGGATCAATATTGAGGCCAATGAGACCTTTGCAGAGCTGAAAAAGGAAGTAAAGACCGGATATTTCGAAAGACTTATTCAGGAATATCTTCTTGATAATCCCCACTGCACAACTCTTGTAGCAACTCCCAAGCAGGGACTTACAGAGGAGAAGGAAGAGCAGCTTAAGGAGAAGCTTAAGGCGTATAAAGAGACCTTAAGTAAAGAAGAGATTCAGGCTATTGTAAAGAATACTGCTGAGCTTAAGGCATATCAGGAGGAACCTGACAGTCCTGAAGATCTTGCTAAGATTCCTCTTCTTACAAGAGAAGATATGAAGAAGGAAGCTGATAAGTTCATTTATGAAGAGAGATTTGTAGGTGAGCAGAAGGTTCTATTTCATGATGTATTTACAAATGGCATTGGATATCTGAATTTTGTATTTGATATGACTAAGGTTCCTGACAGACTTTTGCCATATACACCGCTTTTAAAGCTCCTTCTGGGACTTATGGATACTGAGAATTATTCCTACAGCGATCTGTATAATGAGATAAATCTTCAGACCGGCGGAATTAACGGATCAATCAGTACATATACTGATGCAAGGGATGTCAGCAAGTTTAGGACTACTTTTGAAATCACTGTAAAAGCGCTTTATCCTCAGCTTGGTCATGCATTTGAGCTTGTTACTGAGATTCTTATGCGTACAAAGTTTGATGATAAGAAGCGTATTATTGAGATCTTGGACGAGAACTGTTCAAGACTTCGCTCAGAGCTTGCTGCAGCAGGCCATCACAGCGCAGCTTTAAGGGCAATGTCATACGTTTCAAGTGCTGCCAAGCTTTCTGATATGACTTCCGGAATCGGCGGATATCGCATGATGGAAGAGACCAGAGAGAAATTCTCATCCGATGAAAAGGCAGCTGATGAGATTATCGGATATATGAAGGAATTATCTACCATTATTTTCAGAGCAGAGAATCTTATGGTGGATTACACAGCTTCAGAGAAGGAATATGACGGAGTAAGCTCAAGAATAGAGGGATTTGCTGCAGGTCTTCACACTGAGGATTTTGATGGAAGCGGATTTACAATTGTTCCTAATAAGCTTAATGAGGGCTTCCAGACTGCAGGACAGATACAGTATGTATGCAGAGCCGGTAATTATGCATCCAAGGGACTTAAGTATGACGGTTCACTTAGGGTTCTCAAGGTTATGTTTGCTTACGATTATCTGTGGAAAAACATCAGAGTGCTGGGTGGAGCTTACGGCTGCATGAGCGGCTTTGCCAAGAATGGTGATTCATATTTTGCAACCTACAGAGATCCTCATCTTAAGAGAAGTGTTGAGGTGTTTGAGAAGGCTTCCGAGTATCTTAGAACCTTTGAGGCAGATGAGAGAACTATCACTCAGTTCATAATCGGTGCCATTAGCGAACTTGATACACCCAAGACTCCTGCCACAAAGGGAGCTTACGGTCTTACCGCTTATCTATGCCATGCGGATATGAAGGATATTCAGAAGGACAGGGATGACCTTATCTCTACAGATCAGGAAAAGATAAGAAGCCTTGCAGCATATGTTGATGCTTTCATGGAAGATGACTGTATCTGCGTTGTAGGTGATGGTAACAAGCTCGAAGAAAATAAAGATATGTTTGGAAAAGTGGAGCAGCTTATTTATGCAGGAAAATCAGAATAATAATAATGCAGCATTAAGGTGCGGATATGTGACACTGATCGGCAGACCAAATGTGGGTAAATCCACGCTTATGAATCATCTTATTGGTCAGAAGATTGCCATTACTTCACATAAGCCTCAGACCACAAGAGGCCAGATTCTGACTGTTTATACCGATGAGAGAGGGCAGATTGTTTTCCTCGATACTCCCGGTATTCATGAGTCAAAAAACAAGCTTGGAGAATACATGGTTAAGGTTGCCACCAAGACCATGGAAGAGGTTGATCTTATTCTTTGGCTGGTTGAGCCCTCAACCTTCATCGGTCAGGGTGAGCACATGATTATCGATCAGCTCCGCGAGTGCGGAAAGCAGGTAATTCTTGTTATAAACAAGATTGATACCGTTGATGCTGCTGATTTGCAGACTTTTATTGATGCATATAAAAAGGAAATGGACTATGCGGATATAGTTACTGTATCTGCTCTTAAGAGTGAGAACTTAGATGATCTTATGCAGATCATTTTTGACAGACTTCCATACGGTGATCCTTTTTATGATGATGAGGTTTTGACTAATCAGTCTGAGAGGGAAATCGTTGCGGAGATTATCCGTGAGAAGGCTCTTAGACTTTTAACTGATGAGGTGCCTCATGGTATCGCCGTAACTGTTGAGACCATGAAGACACGAAAGGCGGCAGCACCTGCCAAAAAGAAAAAATCTAAGCATGTACATCCGCCAAAGAAATCTGCAAATGCAACTTCAGGTCCTATATCAGTTTCAAATGCTGACGGAACTCCTGATCTTGATGCTATGCTGGCAGCTCTTGCAGGAGGAGCGGAGGATGCAGCAAATGTAGATGCTGCGGATAATATCATGGATATCGAAGCATCCATTATCTGCGAGAGAGATTCACATAAGGGTATCGTTATCGGAAAAAGCGGCTCCATGCTCAAAAAGATTGGCAGCCAGGCAAGAGAAGATATCGAGAAAATGGTTGGATGCAGAGTTAATTTGCAGCTTTTCGTAAAAGTTAGACGAGACTGGCGAAATGACTCACTTCAGATGAAGAATTTTGGATATAACAATCCCAAGTGATTGTAACGACCGGAGGATGAGGATTTAGCAAGGTAATGACGGAATTATCCACTGTAAACGGAATGATTATAAAAAGAGCCCCGGTTGGGGAGAATGATTTCCTTGTGACTATCCTTACATCCGAACAAGGTAAGATTACAGCCTTTGCAAAAGGGGCAAGACGACCGGGAAATCAGCTATCAGGTGTCGTCGAGCCTTTTTGTTTTGGAAGCTTTAAGATTTTTGTTGGAAGAAATTCATACACTGTCAGGGATGCTGAGATAAAGAATTTTTTTGAGGGCTTCAGGAAAGATTTTGACTGCTCCATTTATGCCACGTATTTTGCGGAGATAGCAGACTACTACACAAGAGAGAACAATGACGAAAAAGATATTCTGAAGCTTTTATACATGTCATTCAGGGCTCTTGAAAAAGATTCTATAGATAACAGGCTTGTACGATTTATTTTTGAGATAAAAACTCTTATGCTTGAAGGGGAATTTCCCGGAGTGCCAAGGGATCGAAGCTACGAAGCATCAACAACATATACACTTGAATTTATCTGGAATACACCTATAGAGAAGCTTTTTACCTTTAAGGTCAGCAGAGATGTTCTGACAGAACTTGATCATATCTGCGATGTTTACAGAAAAAGCTCGATTGACAGAAAATTAAACAGTCTTGAGATGATTAGAATGATTGAAAAAGACATGGAATAAATAAAGGAAGATATGGAGGTAGACATGGATAAGGTTTTGGAAGAAAAATTACAGGCTTTTAGGGACGTACTTAAAGAGGCAGAAATCTATGCCCATGCAACAAGATTGATTTCTTTTGACCAGGAGACAATCTGCCCTGCTAAGGGAATGCAGGATGAGGGAGAAGTAAGCGCGTTCCTTGGAAATCAGGCATTTAAGCTTATGAAAGCACCTGAGTTTATTGAAAATGCTGAATATCTCTATGAGCACAGGGATGAGCTTTCTGAACCTGACAGAGTATGCGTAGAGAGTCAGCACAGATCCTATGCAAAGACCAAGAATATTTCACCTGAAAAGAATATGGAATATTCACTAATTTATAACAAGGCTTTTGTAGACTGGACCGGTGCAAGACAGAATTCTGATTTTTCTATGTTCAGGGATTCTCTTCAGAAGGTTAAGGAAATCAACGTGGAAATGGTGGAGCTTAGAGATGAGAAGCCTGCCAGCGGAATCATCTATGATGCTCTTCTTGATGATTATGAAATAGGCATTACATCAAAGATACTGGACGAGTGCTTTGATGAATGTAAAGAGAGACTTATTCCTCTTCTTAAGAAAATTATGGAGAGTCCCAAGAAGATAAGAACAGACTTTATGCATATCGAGGTTACTGAGGTGCAGCAAAGGCGCATGACAGAAGCTCTGCTGGGAATCCTTAACTTTGACAGGTCAAGAAGTGCTTATAGCACATCAGAACACCCCTTTACCAACTGGATCGGCAAAAATGACACCAGAATTACAACTCATTATTATCCACTTGATTTCTCAGCAAGTATGTACTCTATAATCCATGAGGGAGGTCATGCACTTTTTGAGATGCTTCAGCCAGAGGATGATTATGAGCATTTCATCAACGATAACAAGACTCTTGGAATGCATGAATCAGTTTCCAGATTCTATGAGAACAGACTTGGAAGATCCAGAGCTTTTGTTAAGCTGATATATCCTAAGGTATGTGAGATTTTCCCTAATGTTATGGAGGGAGTTTCAGAGGAAGAGCTTTATGAAGCGCTCAATGTGGTTTGCCCGTCACTTATAAGAACAGAGTCAGATGAGTTCACCTATACCTTCCATATAATAATCAGATATGAGATAGAGAAGGAAATCTTTGAAGGCAAGCTTTCCATTGATGATGTACCAAGGAGATGGAAAGAAAAATACGAGGAGTACCTTGGCATTTCTCCTGAAACAGACAGAGAGGGTGTCCTTCAGGATGTACACTGGACTTTTGGATTTGGATATTTCCCTACATATGCTCTTGGAAATATGTACAATGCAATGTATTACAATCGCATGAAAAATGAGATTGATATAGACGGCTGTGTTGAGAAGGGCGATTTTGCGACGATTAACAATTGGATGAAGGAAAATGTATTTGTGAAGGCTAATCACCTGGCTCCGTCTGAATGGATAAAGGATATTACGGGAAGAGACTTTACCGCCGACGATTTCCTTAATTATATAGAAGAAAAGTTTAAGGGAATCTATGAGATCTGATTTGAAAAACGTAAAAAGGCGGTATATAATCATGTAAGTGTGCGCGTATTTATGCGCAGACCAAATAGTTACTTATATTAAGAGGGTGTTTTAGTGAGTAATAAAGTTTTAAGGAAAGCAGTTGTTACATCTGTTATTATGACTGCAGCTTTTGTTTTTGCAGGCTGCGGGAAAGGTGCGGATGTATCGAAGCTTGATAAGTCATCTATCTTAGTCAATAAAGATGGAACGGTGGAAAGCACGGTTATCGAGGATTTCACCGAGAGCTACTACGATGTGAATGAGCTAAAATCCATGGCTGAGAATGAAGTAAATGCATTTGTAGTTGCGAACGGAGAAGGGACCGCAGAACTCAAGTCTTTGGAGAGTAAAGACGGCAAAGTTAAAATGGTGATTGATTTTGCGGATTCAAGAGATTACGCTGTTTTTAACAGCGAGACCTTTTCATATATGACTGTGTCTGAGGCTATTCTTACAGGGCAGATCAATGTGAATTCACTCATTGACAGTGATGGCAATCCGATTGATTCAGAAAAGGCTGCGGCTCTTTCTGATGAACATGTTGTTATTACAGGCAGTAAGTTTGTTGTGGCAGTTCCATATAAAATTCAGTACATGACAAGCGGAGTAAGCCTTTTGGATAAGCAGATGGCTGATCTTTCCGGGACAGCTGACGGAAGCATTAGCTGTATCGTTCTGAATAAGTAATAAATGAGCATATTGCTCTTAATTAAAATATGTGAGCGTATTGCTCAGAAAGAGGAGTATCTATGAAAGCAAATGAAAAGACAATGGACAAAATCGTTGCCCTTGCCAAGGGCAGAGGCTTCATCTATCCCGGAAGTGAGATCTATGGCGGACTTGCTAACACATGGGATTATGGAAACCTTGGTGTTGAATTCAAGAACAATGTAAAGAAGGCCTGGTGGCAGAAATTTGTACAGGAGAATCCCTACAATGTAGGTGTAGACTGTGCTATTCTTATGAACCCTCAGACATGGGTTGCATCAGGACACCTTGGCGGCTTTTCAGATCCTCTTATGGACTGCAAAGAGTGTCACGAGAGATTCAGAGCAGATAAGATCATTGAGGATTTTGCTTCAGAAAATGGAATTACACTTGAGACATCTGTTGATGGATGGTCTCATGAAGAGATGGAGAACTTCATCAAGGAGCATAACGTTCCTTGTCCTTCATGTGGAAAGCATGATTTCACAAGCATCAGAGAGTTCAACCTTATGTTCAAGACATTCCAGGGTGTAACAGAGGATGCAAAGGACACGGTATATCTTCGTCCCGAGACAGCTCAGGGTATTTTCGTAAACTTTAAGAATGTACAGCGTACATCACGTAAGAAAATTCCTTTCGGTATCTGCCAGATTGGTAAGAGCTTCCGTAATGAGATCACACCCGGTAACTTTACTTTCCGTACAAGAGAGTTTGAGCAGATGGAGCTTGAGTTCTTCTGCAAGCCAGGCACACAGACTGAGTGGTTTGAGTATTGGAGAAAGACCTGCTATGAGTGGCTTCTTTCACTTGGAATCAAGGAAGAGAACCTTCGTCTCCGTGATCATGATCCTGAAGAGCTTTCATTCTACAGCGATCACACAACAGATATTGAGTACGCATTCCCCTTCACAGACTGGGGCGAGCTCTGGGGAATTGCTTCCAGAACTGATTATGACCTTACAAGACACCAGGAGACATCCGGTGAGCCTATGGAATACTTTGATGATGAGAGCAAGGAGAAGTACATTCCTTACGTTGTTGAACCTTCACTTGGTGCAGACCGTGTAACTCTTGCATTCCTTTGCGAGGCTTATGACGAGGAGAACCTTGGAACAGAAGATGCTCCCGATATGAGAACAGTTCTTCGTTTCCATCCTGCTATTGCACCTGTTAAGATCGGTATCCTTCCTCTTTCAAAGAAGCTTAACGAAGGTGCTGAGAAGATTTACGCTATGCTTTCAAAGAAGTATAACTGTGAATTTGATGACAGAGGAAACATTGGTAAGCGTTATCGCAGACAGGATGAGATTGGTACTCCTTTCTGCATTACATACGACTTTGATTCAGAGACAGATAACAAGGTAACTGTACGTTTCCGTGACAGCATGGAGCAGGAGCGTATCGCTATCGATGAACTTGAGGCATTCTTCAGTGATAAATTTGACTTCTAAGTAGAAGTAAATATAAGGAGTTTTAAGATGAAACAATTTACAGCTAATGAACTGCGTAAGGCATGGAAGCAGTTCTATATAGATCGTGGACATGTGGATTGCGGCGCTGTTTCACTGGTATCCGACGGATCAACAGGTGTTATGTTCAACGTTGCAGGCATGCAGCCCCTTATGCCTTATCTTCTTGGTAAGAAGCATCCTATGGGAACAAGACTTTGCAATGTTCAGGGATGTGTTCGTACCAATGATATCGATTCAGTAGGTGATAAGAGCCACGGTACTTTCTTTGAAATGATGGGAAGCTGGTCCCTTGGCGACTACTTCAAGAAAGAGCGTTGCCAGTGGAGTTTTGAGCTTTTGACAGAGCTTTTCGGATTCGATGCTGATCACCTTGCTGCTACTGTTTTTGCTGGTGATGAGAATGCACCCAGAGATGAAGAGGGCGCTAAATATCGTATTGAGTCAGGTTTTAAGCCTGAGAACATTTTCTATCTTCCTGCTGAGGATAACTGGTGGGGACTTGAATATGGTCCCTGTGGTCCTGACAGCGAGATGTTCTATGTGAAGGATGTTCCGGATTGCGGTCCCGATTGTGGTCCCGGATGTCACTGCGGTAAGTATACTGAGATCGGTAACGATGTTTTCATGCAGTATGAGAAGCATCATGACGGTCACCTGACACCCCTTTCTCAGAAGAATGTTGATACCGGTTGGGGGCTGGAGCGCATTCTTGCTTTCCTTAACGGCGTAGATGATGTTTACAAGATTGATCTTCACGCTCCCGTAATCGCATATATTGAAAAGGAAAGCGGAATAAAGTACGAAGCTGATGAGAAGACTACAAGATCTATGAGAATTCTTGCTGACCACACACGTACTTCCGTGATGCTTATCGGCGATGAGGCTAAGCTTCTTCCTTCCAATACAGGTGCAGGCTACATCCTTAGAAGACTTATCCGTCGTGCTGTAAGACATGCAAGAACTCTTGGCCTTAACAAGGATCAGATCCTTGGCGTAGCAAAGATTTATATTGATGAGTATAAAGATGACTATGAGCATCTTAATAAGAACCAGAAGTTTGTTCTTACAGAGCTTGAGAGAGAAATCACAAGATTCGAGTCAACTCTCGAAAACGGTATGAAGGAGTTTAAGAAGATTCTTGATAAGACTTCTTCTGCTGGTAAGAAAGAAATCGAAGGAAAAGATGCATTCTTCCTTTATGATACATTCGGATTCCCTGTTGAGCTTACAGTTGAGCTTGCACAGGAGGAAGGCTTTGGCGTTGATGAGGAAGGCTTTGCGGCTTCTATGGAAGAACAGAAGCAGAAGGCAAGAGAGAATCAGAACTTCTCAGCTAACCTTGAAGCAGGTGCAGGTGTATTTGATAATCTCGATGAATCTGTAAATACAGCGTTCCTTGGCTATGACGGACTTGACTGTGAAGGCAGTATTGTAGCTATGGCAGGCGCTGATGCTCTTACAGATGAGCTTACAGAGGGTCAGCAGGGCACTATCATCACAGATAAGACTACATTCTATGGAACAATGGGTGGTCAGGTAGGCGATATCGGTGAGATCCTTGGAAGTGACGGAGCTAAGTTTGTTGTTTCTGAGGCTATTAAGGTCGCTGGTGGAAGAACTGCTCATGAGGGTAAGGTTGTAAGCGGAAGGTTCAAGACTTCTGATAAGGTATCTCTTAAGGTAGATGCTGAGAACAGAGCAAAGACCTGCAGAAACCATTCAGCAACTCACCTTCTTCAGAAGGCACTTCAGGAAGTTCTTGGAGATGGTGTAGAGCAGGCCGGTTCATATCAGGATCCTGATAAGACAAGATTTGACTTCAGTTATCATCAGGCTATGACTGCTGATGAGATTCAGAAGGTTGAAGAGATAGTTAATGCTAAGATTTTAGAGGCGCTTCCTGTTGTTACCAAGGAGATGTCTCTTGAAGAAGCCAAGAAGACAGGAGCTATGGCTCTCTTTGGCGAGAAATATGGCGAGACAGTAAGAGTTGTAAACATGGGAGACTTCTCAATAGAGCTTTGCGGTGGTACTCATGTTGCAAACACAAGCCATATCGGACTGTTCAAGATTCTTTCAGAGAGCGGCGTTGCTGCAGGTGTTCGTCGTATCGAAGCTCTTACAGGCAATAACGCAAGAGCATACTACAAGAACGTAGAGGCTAATCTTGGAGATGCTGCTAAGGCTCTTAAGACAGCTCCTGCTGATATTACAGCTCAGATAAAGAAGCTTCAGGAGGAACTTAAAGCTCTTAGAAGTGAGAATGAGTCTCTTAAGAGTAAGGAAGCTCAGGCAGCTCTTGGTGACGTAATGGATAGTGTCATCGAAGTTAAGGGTGTTAAACTTATTGCTCAGAGCGTAAAGGGCGTTGACATGAATGGTCTTAGAGATCTCGGTGACCAGCTTAAGGCTAAGCTTGGCGAAGGTGTTGTTGTTCTTGTCTCTGAGAACGATGGTAAGGTTAACCTTATGGCAATGGCTACAGATGGAGCTATAGCTGCAGGTGCACATGCCGGAAACCTTGTTAAGGCTATTGCCGGTAAAGTCGGTGGTGGCGGCGGTGGACGTCCCAATATGGCTCAGGCGGGCGGAAAGAATCCTGCCGGAATACCGGATGCTATTGCAGAAGTTTCCGTAGCACTTGAAGGTCAGATAAAATAAGAAAAAATGCAAGAAAAAACAGCTTGTCTTTCTATTCGTTTCGAAAGCAAGCTGTTTTTAATAGATAAAAATATTAAATATCGTTATTTTTGAAAAGATTTCTTAAAATATTATATTTTAAGAAAGTGGTGACTTGTAAAAGATAATTCCACTTTGTAAGACTAACTTCCACCTTGTAGGAGTAAATTCCACGGGGTGGAGTTTTCTTTTTACAAAAATGATGGATTTTATCCACATTTACGGCTATAATAGCACAAAAGTCGGAAAAATGCGTATGACAATCAGAAGTCGAGTTCACGTTGTCCTGTTAAGAGTTAGTGAATTCCACCCCTAAGAGAAGTAGGTATGAAAGTCATCCAACTACGCAGAACTCCGGCTTTTTTATTATGAAATGGAAG